>NZ_CP113432.1:4445206-4745236 GCF_026686735.1 Pseudomonas triclosanedens
GGGCGTAGTCGCGAATTTCCCGCACCAGCGCCTCTACCCCCGCCTGCTCCACCTCCAATCGCCGCGCGTGGTTGCGGAACTCGTCGTAGACCTCGTCCTGGCGCGGGATTTCACCGGTCTTGACGATCAGGTAATGGCGCATGAAGGCATCGAAATACTGCACATAAGCTTCCTGGCCGAAGCCCACTTCCATTGGCCGCCAGTACTCCTCGTAAAGCCGCGTCTGCAACGCCGGCTCCAGCCCCATGAGGATGAAGTTGCGGATCAGGTCGGCCTGGCTCAGCTTGCGGCCGGTGGAGTTCATGCTTTCGAAGATGCGCTGCGGGTTGTCCTGCGCGCGGTTCAGCGCGATATCCACCACCACCAGCTTGGCCAGCCCCTTGCACAAGGCCAGCAACTCCTCGGCATTACAGGCGGCGATACGCGACTGGAACAGCGCGAAGTTCTCGCAAACCCGCAGCGACCGCGCCTCGGGCAGATCGCGCCCGGCCACCAGGGCCAGCAGCGACTGCTTGTCGGTTTGCGACAACAGCAGCTTGAAGTGCCGCTCGCCCTCCTCCTCGGCATTGAGCAGATACCAGTTACGCAGCTTGCGCGGGGCGAAACCGTCCAGCGGCTCACGCTCGCCTTCCGGCAGGGCCTCCAGCGTGCGGGCCAGCGCGGTGAGCAGCAAAGTCACCGTGGTCAAGCGCTGCTGGCCGTCGATCACCAGCAGCGGCTCGATGCTGGTCAGGTTGGACAGGCCCTTCTCCACATACACGATGGAACCCACGAAATGCGAAGCCAGTTGCTCATCGCTGCCCACCCGCAACACATCGGCCCAGAGCTGCAGGCATTCCTTTTCCGTCCAGGAATAGCTGCGCTGGTAGATGGGGATGACGAACTGCGGAGACTTCTTCAGGAAATCGAGGAACTTGGCTTCCGATGCTTTCATGTCAACGTCCTTGGAAAAGGGCTTCCGCATCGATGCGGCCGCTCAAGTACGGGGTGAAACCGACGAACAGAATACAAAGTGCCAGCATGTCGCGCATCCCCAACTCCCCTTCTACGCTGGCGGGTTTGCCGCCGTGGCGGATGCCCGGGTAGTCGCAGGTGAAGCCATACAGCAGCTTGAGCGCCTCGCGCACCTTGCGGTGCGGCCAGAGCGGCATCTGATCGCAGATGCTCGACAGGGCGTACTCCTTGACGTACGGGTTGCTGCGTCCGAGCGCCTCCAGCAGGTTCATCTGCTTGTGCAGACAGGTCTTGATGCGGCCCTGGCTGGGCGCGTCGTGCAGGTCGCGGAAGGCATCGTCGAAGTCGCGCAGCAGGGTCGGCAGGCTGGGGTGGCTGGCGCTGTGCTCGCGCAGTTGCGCCAGCAGGCCGGCGAACAGGCCCGGCAGCGTGGGGTACAGCTTGCACGGGCGGCGCAGTTCGTACTGCAGGTTATAGGTATCGATCAACGCGGCCAGGCGGTTGAAGTAGGCATTGGCCAGGGCCTCGCCGCCCAGTTCATCCAGCGCGCCGTGCAGGCGCTGGAGAAAGTCTGTCAGCGCCGCTTCACCGGTCAGCGCCTCGGGTTTGAGCGCGCGGAAGGCGCGGCGGCTGGCCGCCGGGTCGCCGAGGAGGTCGGCCAGTGGCGTCGGGCCGGGGCTTACCCGCAGGGCCGGAACGATGGCGCGGAACAGCTCGCAGTAGAAATCTCCCGGCGCCCGCCGCGCCAGCGGCCCCCACAGCTCGCGGCCCAGGCGGGGCCAGACAGCGAGCAGGGAGCCGCGCATGGGTCAGAGCTCGCCGCGGAAGGCGCGGTGTTGGAGGGAGTGGAATAGGTTATCCAATTCCTTCAATTGCTTTAACAGCACCTGTCTAGACTGCCGAATTGTCTCTATCCGATTTAAAAATTTTTTCTGCAGCGCTACATCAGGCAAGGGAACTTTCAACTCTCTAATCATTGACAGGTTCAAGTTCTGTTGACGAACGCCTCGCTGCATCCTGCGATAGTCTTCCCGCCCTATCAAAATCGAGAAGTAAACAAACACTGCATCAACCAAATTCTCATCCAAACTTGAGAACGCTATGGCTTGATTACAGGAGCAATCAATCGCGGAAATACTTACCTTAAGCGCAGCAGTGTCGTACATCCCGATCAAAATGGATCCAGCCAAGACCGGCTTGGCTGACGTTTTCTGCAATGCCTCTTTTGATATCTTCTCCTGGCTTTCAGAGATATACATCCCCTCTAGCTCTCCAGAAGAAAACCAAGGTACGTCGCCTTCAAAATGCTGCTGTTCACTTCTGGGAGGCGTGCCGCCAGTCCTCCATGCGCCAAGTTCCCCTAGGGAAACCATTTTGCGATCTTTCGGACCACGCGTCGGATGTCCAAACATCTCAATAAAAATCGCCTGAGCCAGCGCATCCAGCTGTTCAAGCGCAGCACGGCGTTTGGCGCGCAGGGATTCGGCTTGATCTAGAATAGTTGCAATGCGTTTTTGCTCCTTCTCTTCCAAAGGAGCAACCACATCAAACTCCTTTAAGAATTTAAAATGGCGTGAGTAACCTGCACTCTCGATTTTAATAGAGCGAAGAAAATGATATAAATACCTTGCATCTCCCTTTTTGGGAGATAGAACTTTGACGCCATCCGCCCCAATGCAAAATGGAAAATCAATGTATTTTAGATTCCGGGTATGATCACCGAAAACCACAACAGGAAGCTCGCCTTTCCAAAGCATCCTTTCATCATTTACATAACCCGCAATCAAATCCTTACCTTGGTCAATTACAGGGTATGCTCCTGACTTTAGATACTCAGTCTGCGGAACTTTTTCGTTACCACTCGAAACGTCATTCACTACGTCAAGAAATGGTAATTTCTCCCAAGTAGCGTTCACTTGAGCATCCCCCGCAGCACCGTCATCCCCTGCTGAATTTCCTCTTCCAGTTTCTCCAGCTCATCGAGAATCTCAGCCGGGCTGCGATGCTCTACCACCTCGTGCTCCACTTCCCTATAGCGGTTGAGCGTCAGGTCATAACCATTGGCGACTATTTCCTCACGAGGCACGCAGAAGCTTTGCGCGGTGCGCGGGCGGTTGCGTTCGCTGGTGGCGCGTTCGTGCCAGCGAGCGAGCACGTCGGGCAGGTTGTTCTTCGCGTGGTCCGCCTCATCCAATGCCTGCTCGGGGCGCACGCCGAACTTGGCTTCATCGAGCAGCAGGTTGCGCTTGTCGTCCAGGCTCATGCCGTCGGCTTCGACGTTGTAGAACCAGACGTGGTCGGTGCCGCCGGAGTTGGTCTTGGTGAACAGCAGGATGGAGGTGGCGACGCCGGCGTAGGGCTTGAATACGCCGCTGGGCAGTTTCACCACGGCGTCGAGCTTGTGCTCGTCCACCAGCAGGCGGCGAATATCCCGGTGCGCCTTGCCGGAGCCGAAACAGACGCCGTCGGGCACGATTACCGCGGCGCGGCCGCCGGGCTTGAGCAGGCGCAGGAACAGGGCGAGGAACAGCAGTTCGGTCTTCTTGGTTTTGACGATGCGTTGCAGGTCCTGAGCGGTGCTTTCGTAGTCCAGGCTGCCGGCGAACGGCGGGTTGGCGAGGATCAGGCTGTAGTGCTCGGCTTCGCCGGCGGTGTCTTCCGCCAGGGAGTCGCGGTAGCGGATGTCGGGGTTTTCCACGCCGTGCAGCAGCATGTTCATGCTGCCGATGCGCAGCATGACGTTGTCGAAGTCGAAGCCGTGGAACAGGCCGTGGTGGAAGTGCTGCTTCTGTGCGGCATCGTGCAGCAGCGCGGGATATTCGCGGCGCAGGTATTCGCCAGCACCCACCAGGAAGCCGCAGGTGCCGGCGGCGGGATCGCAGATCACGTCGTTGGGCTTGGGCGCGGTGAGCTCGACCATCAGTTGGATGATGTGCCGCGGGGTGCGGAACTGGCCGTTCTGCCCGGCGGCGGCGATCTTGCCGAGCATGTATTCGTAGATATCGCCCTTGGTGTCACGGTCTTCCATGGGGATGCGGTCGAGCAGGTCGACCACGGTGGCCAGCAGGCGCGGCGTGGGGATGGTGAAGCGCGCATCGCGCATGTGGTGGCTGTAGGTGGAGCCGTCGTCGCCGAGGGTCTTGAGGAAGGGGAAGACGTGCTGGCTGACTACTTCGTACATTTCCGCCGGGGGCAGGTTCTTGAACACGCTCCAGCGGTAGTCGTTGTAGTTGCAGCCGCGCGGGTCGAGGCCGTCGGGGAAGATGCAGCGCTCCATCTCGCGGCCCAGGCGGGCGGCCTTGTTCAGTTCGAGGGTGTGCAGTTCGTCGAGGCGGCGCAGGAACAGCAGGTAGGTGAGCTGTTCCATCACTTCCATGGGGTTGGCGATACCGCCGGTCCAGAAGGCGTTCCAGACGGCGTCGACTTGGCTCTTGAGTTCCCCGGTAATCATTGCGTGTGCCTTGGCCTGAAAATGACAAAGGCGCGATTGTACTCATTGGCGTGTGGCCGTTCATCCTGCGACATTTTCGCTGGATGGATTCGCTCACCACTCTGGCAAACGAGGCATTACGCCACAGCGCCCAGAGGAGGCGTGCCGGAGCAATGGCCCGACGCGCGCTCCTTGGGAGCCTTCAGACATCCACCACCCGCTGGCGGCGCGCGCGGTAAGTGCGCAGCAGCGACGGCGCCAGCGCCGTGAGCGCCGAGCCGCTGACTACCAGCAATGCACCGATGTAGGCCAGGCCGTTGAGGTTTTCCGGGTGCACGTAGTCGGGCCACAGCGAGGCGGCGAGTGCGACCGAGGCAAAGGTCACCAGCGGCGTGATGGCCAGGGTGGCGCTGACGCGGGACGCCTCCCAGTGGACCAGCGCCTCGGCGAAGGCGCCGTAGGCGACCAGGGTGTTCAGGCAGCAGGCCAGCAGCAGCCAGCCTTGCAGCGGGCTGAGCTGCAGCGCTTCCAGCGGGTGCGCCCAGGGCGTGAGCAGGGCGGCGCAACCGAGGTAGATCACCATCATCACCTGCACCGAGGTCCACTGCGTCAGCAGTTGCTTCTGCGCCAGGCCGTAGAAGGTCCAGACGAAGGCGGCGAAGACCACGATCAGCACGCCAGTGGTGTAGTTGCCCAGCGAGCCGAACAGCTCGGCCAGACGCTGGTTGAAGAACAACCCGAAGCCTGCGATCAGCACCGCCAGGCCGAGGCCCTGGCCAATGCTGAAGCTTTCCTTGAAGAGGAACAGACTGCCCAGCAGCAGGAGGATCGGGGCGATCTGGATCACCAGTTGGGTGGTGCCCGGGGTGAGCATGCGCAGGCCGATCAGGTAGAACACGTAGTTGCCGGTCAGGCCCAGGATCGCCACCAGCACAAGCCCCCCTCCGCGCCGGCCCAACGGCGAGAAGCGCGGCAACTGGCGGGTGAAAGCCAGGTAGATCAACAGCAGGCCACCGGAGACCACCAGGCGAAACCAGGTCACGGTGACCGGGTCCATCGTCTTGAGGACTTCCTTTAGCTTGATCGGCAGGATGCCCCAGAGTACGGCGGTGACCAGGGCGAGGAACAGGCCGAATTGCCAGCGGCCGGATGTAACGTGCATGGGAGCCTCGACGCGTGTGCGGTTCGCCATGCTATGTCATGGCGCCAACACACCATAGGAACAGTTGCGGCGTGCAACTGTTCCGGTCGGTTCTCCAAGCCTCTAGATCAGGCCGGACAGGCGCAGCAGCCACCAGATCAGGATCAGCAACTGGACGAAGAAGGCAGCGAAGCGCAGCCAGACGAAGAGTGCCGAGGTGCTGATCAGGTGCACCACCGACTGTACGATGCGCGCTGCCAGCAGGGTCGGCGCCAGCGGGTCGGTCACCACGCTCTGGCCGCTGACCATCGCGTAGAGCAGCGCAGCGGCGAACAGCGGGACGTTTTCCACACAGTTGGCGTGCGCCCGCACCAGGCGCTGGCCGAACGCGCCCGGCGTGTTGCTGCCGTCGGCGGCGAAGATGTTGACCTTCATGCGGCCGGTCATCACCAGCAGGCCGCGCTGGTTGACCAGCAGCAGCACCAGCAGCACGGTCCAGGCGATCAGGCCGAGCAGAGCGAAGGCAGAGGGGCTGAGGGACATGCGGGACTCCTTGTTCTTGTTGGTTTGAGCGGAGTCTAGGGGAAGTAGAGCAATTACTCTAGCCAGGTATCCCCGGCACAAAGGTTGGCTCTTCGCAGGATGGGTGGAGCTTGCGATACCCATGCTGCGAAAGCGCCAGGCGCGGCTCGACAGTCACCTGCCACAAAAGAAAACGGGCAGCCCGTCGCCGGACTGCCCGTTCTTTTCCAGCGCCGCACTCAGAGCTTGGCGATGGACACCTCGGTGGACTTCACGAAGGCGATCACTTCGCTGCCGATGGCCAGTTCCAGCTCACGCACGGAACGGGTGGTGATCACCGAGGTGACGATGCCGGCGGCGGTCTGCACGTCGATTTCCGACAGTACATCGCCTTCGACGATTTCCTTGATGGTGCCTTTGAACTGGTTGCGGACGTTGATGGCTTTGATGGTCATGGCGATGCTCCTTGGGGGAATGTCGTGATACGGATGAACGTTGGATCAAAGTGCCCAGCGCAGTTGCGTGGGCAGTGGGGAAACAGGTTCCGGCTCGGGCGGCTGGGCTGGTAGCGACAGCACGCGTTCGAGCACCTCGGCCTCCAGCGCGGCCAGGCGCGCCGAGCCACGAACGCGCGGCCGGGGCAGGTCGACGGACAGGTCCAGGCCGATTTCGCCGTTCTCGATGAGGATCACCCGGTCGGCGACGGCGACCGCCTCGCTGACGTCATGGGTCACCAGCAGCACGGTGAAGCCGTGGCGCTGCCAGAGGCGCTCGATCAATTGCTGCATCTCGATGCGGGTCAGTGCATCCAGCGCACCCAGCGGCTCGTCGAGCAGCAGCAGGCGTGGCCGGTGGATCAGTGCGCGAGCCAGCGCCACGCGCTGTTTCTGTCCGCCGGAGAGCCCCGCCGGCCACTCGTTGGCGCGATCGGCCAGGCCGACCGCTTCCAGGGCTTCCAGCGCCTGGCCACGCCAGTCGCCCTTCAGGCCGAGGCCAACGTTGTCGATGACGCGCTTCCACGGCAGCAGGCGCGAATCCTGGAACATCAGGCGAGTGCCTTCGCGGGCGCTCTCCAGCGGGGCGGAACCGGCCAGCAACTGGCCTTCGCTGGCCGTGTCGAGACCGGCCAGCAGGCGCAGCAGCGTGCTCTTGCCGCAACCACTGCGGCCGACGATGGCGACGAACTGGCCAGCGGGAATGCGCAGGTCGATGTCCTTGAGCACCTCGCGGTCGCCAAAGCGCTTGGCTACGCCTTCCACCACCAGTGGAATGCCCTGCTTGAGTTGTTGCGGCAGTTGGTTGATAGCGTTCATGCCACACCTGCCTTGGCCTGGTAGGCCGGGTGCCAGCGCAGCCAGACACGCTCCAGGCCGCGCGCAGCGAGGTCGGCCAGTTTGCCGAGCACCGCATAGAGCAGGATTGCCAGCACTACCACGTCGGTCTGCAGGAACTCCCGGGCGTTCATCGCCAGGTAGCCGATGCCGGAGTTGGCGGAAATGGTTTCGGCGACGATCAGGGTCAGCCACATGAAGCCCAGGGCGAAGCGCACGCCCACTAGGATCGAGGGCAGCGCACCGGGCAGGATCACCTGGCGGAACAGGGCGAAGCCGGACAGCCCGTAGCTGCGCGACATTTCCAGCAGGCCCGGATCGATGTTGCGGATGCCGTGGTAGGTGTTGAGGTAGATCGGGAACAGCGTGCCGAGGGCGACCAGGAAGATCTTCGCCGACTCGTCGATGCCGAACCACAGGATCACCAGCGGGATCAGCGCCAGGTGCGGCACGTTGCGGATCATCTGCACCGAGCTGTCGAGGAAACGCTCGCCCCACGTCGACAGGCCGGTGATCAGGCCCAGGGCCAGGCCGATGCTGCCGCCGATGAGGAAGCCCACGGCGGCGCGCCAGGTACTGATCGCCAGGTGTTGCCAGAGCTCGCCGCTGACCACCAGGTGGTAGCCGGCCTCGGCCACCGCGCTGGGCGCGGGCAGGATGCGGCTGGACAGCCAGCCGAATTCCACCGCGAGCTGCCAGATGACCACCAGGCCCACCGGCAGGGCCCAGGGCGCGAGGCGCTGGGCGATTGTATTCAGAGAGTTCTTTCCCATTTTCGCTTCTACCTGTGCATCGTTTCTGGACTCCCGCATTCGCGGGAGCGACGGGACGGAGATACCGCGCTGCCGTCATCCCCGCGAACGCGGGGCCCCAGTCGTAGGGCGCATGAAGCGGCACGCTTCATCCGCCGTTGCTCATCGGCGGCGGATAACACTGCGCGTTATTCGCCCTACGTTTTTCTTCAGCTCGCCGCAGCCGCCTTGGGCAGGATGTCATTCGCCACCATTTCGCCGAACGGGCTGACATAGCCGCGCGCCTGCGGTTGCTGCGCCTGGGCCAGGTCCAGGTGCGGGAACAGCAGCTCGGCGACCCGGTAGGACTCTTCCAGGTGCGGGTAGCCGGAGAAGATGAAGGTGTCGATCCCCAGGTCCGCGTACTCCTTCACGCGGGCCGCCACGGTCGGGCCGTCGCCTACCAGCGCGGTACCGGCGCCGCCGCGTACCAGGCCAACGCCGGCCCAGAGGTTGGGGCTGACTTCCAGGTTATCCCGGTTGCCGCCATGCAGGGCGGCCATGCGTTGCTGGCCAACGGAGTCGAAGCGCGCCAGCGAGGCCTGGGCGCGGGCGATGGTGTCGTCGTCCAGGTGCGAGATCAGGCGGTCGGCGGCCTTCCAGGCTTCCTCGTTGGTCTCGCGGACGATCACGTGCAGGCGAATCCCGAAGCGCACGCTGCGGCCCTGTTTCGCAGCCTTCTCGCGTACCTGGGCGATCTTCTCGGCAACGGCGGCCGGTGGTTCGCCCCAGGTCAGGTACAGCTCCACCTGCTCGGCGGCGAGGTCCTGGGCGGCATCGGAGGAGCCACCGAAATACAGTGGCGGGCGCGGTTGCTGGATCGGCGGGTAGAGCAGCTTGGCGCCCTTCACCTGCAGGTGCTTGCCATCGTAGTCGACGGTCTCGCCTTCCAGTACGCGGCGCCAGATACGGGTGAATTCGACCGAGGCTTCGTAGCGCTCGGCGTGGCTCAGGTGCAGGCCGTCGCCGGCCAGCTCGTCCGGGTCGCCGCCGGTCACCAGGTTGAACAGCGCGCGCCCGCCGGAAAGCCGGTCGAGGGTTGCCGCCTGGCGTGCGGCCACGGTCGGGGAGATGATCCCCGGACGCAGGGCGACCAGGAACTTCAGGCGCTGGGTCACCGGGATCAGCGAGGCGGCGACCAGCCAGGAGTCCTCGCAGGAGCGGCCGGTGGGGATCAGCACGCCACCGAAACCGAGACGGTCGGCGGCCTGGGCGATCTGCTGCAGATAACCGTGGTCCACGGCGCGGGCGCCTTCGGCGGTGCCCAGGTAATGGCCGTCGCCGTGGGTCGGCAGGAACCAGAAGATGTCGAGACTCATCGCAATAACTCCAGATTGAGCGCGCCGGCGTGGCGTAGCCGCGCGATGAAGGGATTCGTGTACGTCGTGCTGTTTGCGCAGGAGCGGAGCCCGCCCCTGCGAAAGCGTTACTGGCTGGCGGCGACCTTGGCCGGAGCCGTCCACACCACGTCCTTGATGCTCAGCTTCTTGGGAATCAGCTTCAGGTCGGTGAAGGTGTCGGCGATCTTCTGTTGCGCGGCGGTGACTTCCGGGGTGATCGGCTGAGCGCCGTAGCCCTGCCGTTTAACCGCGGTGAGGGTGATGTCCGCCGGCAGGCCGAGAAGCGGCGCCACCTGGTCGGTGACCTGCTGCGGGTTCTGCTGCGACCACTCGCCCACCGAGCGCACTTCGTCGATCAGGCTGGTGATCACCTGCGGATGCTTTTCGGCATACGGGCGGGTGGCGAGGTAGAACTGGTGGTTGTCCACAAGGCCGGTGCCATCCACCAGCGTACGGGCAGAAAGCTGCTTCTCGGCGGCGGCCTGGTAGGGGTCCCAGATCACCCAGGCATCCACGCTGCCGCGCTCGAAGGCGGCGCGGGCGTCGGCCGGCGGCAGGTAGACGGGCTGGATGTCGCTGTACTTCAGACCGGCGTTTTCCAGCGCGCGCACCAGCAGGTAATGCACGTTGGAACCCTTGTTCAGAGCGACCTTCTTGCCCTTGAGCTCGGCGACGGATTTGATCGGCGAGCCCTTGGGCAGCAGGATCGCTTCGCTGGTCGGCGCCGGCGGTTCGTGGGCGACGTAGACCAGATCGGCGCCAGCGGCCTGGGCGAAGACCGGCGGGGTTTCGCCGGTGACGCCGAAGTCGATGCTGCCAACGTTCAGCCCTTCCAGCAGTTGCGGGCCGCCGGGGAATTCGGTCCATTGCACCTTGACGCCCTGCTCGGCCAGACGCTTCTCCAGCGTGCCGCGAGCCTTGAGCAGCACCAGGGTGCCGTACTTCTGGTAGCCGATACGCAGGGTACCGGGCTGTTCATCCGCCTGGGCGTTATAGGACAGGGCCGCAATCAGCAGGGCCGCCAGTCCACTACGCAAAGTGAGGGTCCGCATGGGAGTGCTCCTTCGTCGAGTGTGCTTGCCGGTCCTGCGGTCCCGTTGACGGGACGGTGAGGGCCTTTTCTTGTTGTACGGAGATCGATGCCTGCCGGGTCGGGGCTTGGCGTTCGCTTCCGTCGAATGAGTGGTCAGATGCTCCAGCGGGCGTTGATCAGCCGTTCGTTGAGCAGGTTCGGGTCAATGGGTTTCGGCCTCCGCGCCAGTGCGCCATGAAACTGTTCCAGGGCGTCCTGCAGGCGATACTCCAGCGCCGGGTCCAGGCGAGCCGGGACATCGCCTTCGGGGTACTGCACCTGGCTGTCTTCGGCGAACACGCCATGCAGGGTCTCCTGGGCCTTGAGCGCGGCGAGCACCGGCTTGAGCGCGTAGTCCACCGCCAGCATGTGGGCGTTGCTGCCGCCGGTAGCCAGGGGCAGCACCACCTTGTGTGCCAGTGCCCGCTCGGGCAGCAGGTCCAGCAGAACCTTCAGCGCGCCGGCAATCGATGCCTTGTATACCGGCGTGGCAATCACCAGGCCGTCGGCGCGGGCCACCTGCTCGATCAACTCGATCACCCGCGGGCTATCGAAACGCGCGTGGAGCAGGTCTTCCGCCGGGAAATCCCGCACTGCGTAGGAGCGCACTTCGGCGCCGCGCTGGTGCAGCCAGTTCCGCGCGATGTCCAGCAACACGCCGGAACGGGAACGCTGGCTGGGACTGCCGGCAAGGGTGACCACATACATTGCACGCTTCCTTATAACCTACAGAGCGATTCTGATAGAGCTCTGCTAACCAATGTGCATAGACCTTAACAGGCAATCGCATATTCCAATAAATGTTATTTATTCATTTAGTTATGCGATTTTTTTAGCAGCCCAAGAACTCACGGCGCATGGCAAAGGGAAGACCGCCCGCAATTCGCGGGATGGCTGGAGCGCAGCGCTACCCAGTGACGGGTAGCGAGCCTCAGATGATGTGGGACTGGTGCAGCTCGGTCAGCGCTTCGCCGCGCAGGTAGGCCAGCTCCACGGCGCGGCGGTCGCGCGGGCGTGGCAGCGGGACGGGGAATTCGCGGCGCAGGCGGCTGGGCGTGCCGCCCAGGAGCAGCACGCGGTCGCTCAGGTAGAACGCCTCGTCGAGGTCGTGCGTGACCAGCAGGATGGCGATGTCGTACTCCACTGCCAGCTCCTGGACCAGGTCCTGCAGACGGATGCGGGTGAAAGCATCCACCGCGCTGAACGGTTCATCGAGCAGCAGTACCTGTGGACGACCGTAGAGGCCGCGGGCAATTGCCGCACGCTGGGCCATGCCGCCGGAGAGTTGCTTGGGCAGCAGCTCGCCCTTGCCTTCCAGCCCGACGTCACGCAGCAGGTGCGCGATGCGGGCATCGTCGGCCAGCCAGCCGTCGGCGAAACCGACGTTCTGCGCAACCGTCAGCCAGGGCAGCAGGCGCGGTTCCTGGAACACCACGCCGACTCCCCCACCGCCACGGCCACTGTCGCCGTCCGGGCCGAAGCCCAGCAGCGGGTTGCGCTGCAGTTCGCCAGTGAACTCGGCGTCCAGCCCGGCGGCGATGCGAAGCAAGGTACTCTTGCCGCAGCCGCTGGGGCCGAGCAGGCTGACCACCTCCCCCGCCGCCAGACTCAGGCTGACGTCGTCCAGCACCCGCACACCGGAGAAGCTCTTGCGGATATCCCGCAATTCCAGCAACGCGCTCATCCCTGCTCTCCCGTGCCGATGAAGTTGTCGCGCCAGGCCAGCGCACGCTGTTCCAGCGCCTTGAGCAGACCGTCGCTGAGCTTGCCGAGCACCGCCAGCACCAGGATCGCGGCGATGACGATGTCGGGCCGCGAGGTTTCCCGGCCGTCGCTGAGCAGGTAGCCCAGCCCGCGCGTGGCGGCGATCAGCTCAGCGGCTACCAGGAACATCCAGCTCAGGCTCAGCGCGCCACGCAGGCCGGTGAACAGGCTGGGCAGCGCCGCCGGCAGCAGGATGCGCCGTACCAGAGCGAAGGAAGAAAGGTGATACAGGCGGCCCAGCTCGACCCATTTGCGATCGACGTTGCGCACACCCGACACCAGCGAGAGATAGACAGGGAAGAACGCGCCCAGGGCGATCAGCACGATCTTCGGCGCCTCGTCGATGCCCAGCCACAACAGCAGCAACGGCACCCACGCCAGGCTGGGGATTGCCCTCAGCGCCTGGAAGGTTGGCTCCAGATAAGCCTCGGCGCGCCGGCTGAGGCCCACCCAGGTGCCGACCAGCAGCGCCGCTGCCGAACCGATGAAGAACCCCGCCGCGACCCGCGCCAGGCTGGCGGCGAGATGCCGCCAGAGCTCGCCCTGGGCCAGTTGCCAGAGCGTCAGAGCAACACTGCTGGGGGCCGGCATCTGGTGTTCGGCCAACCAGCCGATGCGCACGGCGAATTCGAGCAGCGCGCACAGCACCGCCGGCAAAAGCCAGGCCCGCCAGTTCGCCCGCGGCCAGCGCGGACGCCAGCTACGGCGGCGCTCGGCGCCCGCGGCAAGGCTCTGGGACGACATGGCTCACTGCCCCGCCTGAGCCAGCGGCGGCTTGCCGATGACATCGCCGGCAAGCTGCGGGTCGATCAGTTGATCCACCACCTTGTTCACATCGGTGCCCGGACGCACCAGTTGCTCATCCACCAGGATCGGCGCGGCGGCCTTCAGCGCGGCGATCTGCTCTGCGCCCGGCAGCGGCTGGCTGAAGTCAGTGCGCGAGAGTTGCAGCCTGGCCACTTCCAGCGGCAGCTTGGCTTCCTCGGCGAGCAGGCTGGCGGTCTCGTCCGGGTGGGCGATGACCCACTGGCGCGCACGCTCATAGGCGACGATCACCTGCTTGATCAGTTCGGGCTGCGATTGCTCGAACTTCTCGCTGACACTGAGCACGCCGAAGCTGTTGAAGCCGACGTTGCGATAGAGCAGCCGCGAGCCGGCCTGCACCTCGCTCGCCGCCATGTGCGGGTCCAGCCCCGCCCAGGCGTCAACCCGGCCCTGTTCCAGCGCGGCGCGGCCATCCGGGTGCTGCAGGTGGACGATCTCCACGTCGTTCTTGTCCAGACCGGACTGCTGCAGGCTGCGCAGGAGGAACAGATAAGGATCGGTGCCCTTGGTTGCGGCGATTTTCTTGCCCTTCAGGTCGGCGACGGACTTGATCGGCGAGTCCTTGGGCACCACCAGCGCGGTCCACTCCGGGCGGCTGGCGATGTAGACGGTTTTCAGCGGGCTGCCGTTGGCGCGGCTGAGCACGGCGGCCAGGCCCGCGGTGGAAGCGAAGTCGGTGCTGCCGGCGTTGAGGTATTCCAGCGAGCGGTTGCTGCCCTGGCTGAATACCCAGCGCACCTCGGTGCCCTGCGGCTTCAGCGATTCCTCCAGCCAGCCGAAATGTTTGAGCACAAGGCTGGTAGGCGCGTAGTAGGCGTAGTCCAGACGCACCTCTTTCGGTGCATCGGCGGCCTGGGCAGAGCTGTTGTAGGCACCGAGCGGCAGGCACGCGAAGAGAGCGACGGCCAGGCTGCGGCGCCAGTTCGAATGACGCATGGTCGTTCTCCTTGGCGTGGGGGGCTGACGTCTTCTCTCCGTCTGGCGGACGAGTCAGAACTGAATAAAAAAGCGCGGCGTGGTCCGCGCATGAAACGGAAAAAAATGGGCCGGAGGACCGGCCCGATTACCCTGCTCGAGGTTGAAGCGTCGGAACCCGGTGCGCACGCCAGAGTCAGGCTGGCCGGCGCGCGCACTACGGGTTACTTGTTCGGTTGCGGCGTCAGGCGCAGGTACGGCTTGATCGCGCGGTAGCCTTTGGGGAAACGCTGTCGGATTTCATCCTCGTCCTTGAGCGAGGGCACGATCACCACATCGTCGCCGTCCTGCCAGTTGCCGGGCGTTGCGACCTTGTGGTTGTCGGTCAGTTGCAGCGAGTCGATCACCCGCAGGATCTCGTTGAAGTTGCGTCCGGTGCTCGCCGGGTAGGTGATGGTCAGGCGCACCTTCTTGTTCGGATCGATGACGAACAGCGAACGCACGGTGAGCGTGTCGTTGGCGTTCGGGTGGATCAGGTCGTACAGCTCCGACACCTTGCGGTCGGCGTCGGCGATGATCGGGAAATTGACCACAGTGTTCTGGGTCTCGTTGATGTCCTCGATCCATTTGACGTGAGAATCCACCGGGTCGACGGACAGGGCGATCACCTTGACCCCCTTGGCGGCGAACTGATCCTTCAGCTTGGCGGTCAGGCCCAGCTCGGTGGTGCACACCGGAGTGAAGTCGGCGGGGTGGGAGAACAGAATGCCCCAGCTATTGCCAAGCCACTCGTGGAAGCGGATGCGTCCTTCGCTGGATTCCTGTTCGAAGTCGGGGGCGATGTCGCCAAGTCGCAAGCTCATGGGTCTCTCCTTGTTCGTGTTGAGGTCAACTATGCACAAGGTTTTAATACGTTAAAAAGAATATATTTTGATTTTCTTATAACCAAAACAAATCTTTCAGCTCTATCGGCGGCAGACACTGCCGGCCTCTGAGCATAGACAACGTCGCCATCCGGGGAAGTGTCTCACCGCTGATACGGAACCCTGCCGTTCGTCGCAAGCCAGGAAACACGCGGGTTTGCCGCATACACTCGGAAGTAATAATCCTTTAGGTACAGGAGGCGACTCCATGTTCGGGCAACGGTCCAGTGACACCCAGTCTTCCACCCATTACCGCAGCGACCGGATCAGCGCGGTGAATGGCCAGTACTTCTTCTCGACCCGTGAAGGAACGCTGGAAGGCCCCTACTTCACCCGCTTCGACGCCGAGCGCGAGGTGATGCAGTACATCGCCCGCATGCAGCAGGCATCCGGCCTGTTCGCCCGCGCCGCGCGCTGATTGTCCGTCCTGCGCCAAGGAAACCCCGGCTCGGCGGCCGGGGTTTTCTTTTGTCCGGAAACACCCTCGCGGCGCAAAACCCAGGCCATGCCTTTGCCGAGCCGTTCAATTGATAGCCTCAATGCGACTCCCTAACGTGGCTGCGCCGCCCCTCCTGGGCGGCTCGGGATTGGCGTCCTGATTCCGGAACAGGCGTGGAGCCGGCGTTCCACGCCTTGTGCGGTTGCACCTGCGTTATGGGCGGGCCGTGCAGGGCATCTTCGGATGCGCCGGAACCCCAGGCCGGTACGCCCTGCTCCATCCTCCGGCCGCAAACTCACATTTGGCGATTTGCGATGCCGCCACGACACCTTGCGCAACGTGCTTCACGGGCTGGCCGGCGCGCCCGACCTGGGTTTGCCTTCAACTGAGCTGCTGGGTGGCACACTGGCCTGCCTGGAGTTGCTGGCAACCGATAGCCAGCGCCTGTATGCGAAGGCGCAGCGTAGCGACAGGAACTGGGCCGAAACGAGGCCAAAGAAAAGCCCCGGCATCGCTGCCGGGGCTTTTTGCGTTCGGTCCTCCTGCGTGGGGAGGGCCGAGTGCCTCAGCGCACCGCTTCGAACAGGCCAGTGGCGCCCATGCCGCCGCCCACGCACATGGTGACGATGCCGTAGCGCAGGTTGCGGCGTTGCAGTTCGCGCACCAGGTGGCCAACCTGGCGCGAGCCGGTCATGCCGAAGGGGTGGCCGATGGAGATGGAGCCGCCGTTGACGTTGTACTTCTGGTTGTCGATGCCCAGGCGGTCGCGGGCGTACAGGCACTGCGAAGCGAAGGCTTCGTTGAGTTCCCAGAGGTCGATGTCGGCGACTTGCAGGCCCTTGGCCTTGAGCAGTTTGGGTACCGAGAACACCGGGCCGATGCCCATTTCATCCGGCTCGCAGCCGGCGACGGTGAAGCCGCGGAAGAATGCCTTGGGCTTCAGGCCCAGCGCCAGGGCCTTGTCCAGGCTCATGATGAGAGTCATGGACGCGCCATCGGAGAGCTGGGAGGCGTTGCCGGCGGTGACGGAGCCATCTTCGGCGAAGACCGGCTTGAGGGAGTTCAGGCCCTCCAGGGTCGTATCGGGGCGGTTGCAGTCGTCGCGGTCGACCACGCCGTCGAGCACTTTCTTTTCGCCGGTGGCCTTGTCTTCTACCAGGTACTTCACGCTCATCGGCACGATTTCGTCGCTGAACAGGCCTTCGGCCTGGGCGCGGGCGGTGCGCTGCTGGCTTTGCAGAGAGTACAGGTCCTGCGCCTCGCGGGTGACGTTGTAGCGGCGAGCGACGATCTCGGCGGTCTGCCCCATCGGGTAGTAGATGCCGGGGAACTCGGCCTCCAGGCGCGGGTTGACGAAGTTGTCGCGGTTCTGCTTGCCGGCGGTGAGGCTGATGGACTCGACGCCACCGGCCACCATGATATCGCTGCAGCCGGAGGCCACCTGGTTGGCGGCGATGGCGATGGCCTGCAGGCCGGAGGAGCAGTAGCGGTTGAGGGTCATGCCGGCGACATGGGTGCCGAGGCGCGACAGCACGGCGGCATTGCGGCCGATATTGTGGCCCTGGGCGCCCTCGTTGGAGCCGGCGCCGACCACGCAGTCGTCCACCAGCAGCGGGTCGAGGTCGTTGCGCGCCAGCAGCGCGTCGATGCAATGGGCGACCATGTCGTCCGGACGGGTCATGTTGAACTTGCCACGGAAGGACTTGGCCAGGCCGGTACGGACGCTGTCGACGATCACCACTTCGCGCATGGGAAACCTCGTTGCTTGTTGTTCGATTGAGGGAAAGGCGTGGCCCGAGCATAGGCGCCAGTGAGGACGCGAGGCGACGATCATTCACCAGCCGTATAGCGCCGCCCTGCCCCACCTTGGTCAGCCGCCCATGAAAACGCCGCCCGGAGGCGGCGCGTTCATTGGCTTGACGGCGATCAGACGGTGTCGGTCTTGATCGCGTGGTCGCCGAGCAGGCCGTTGAGCACGGTCTGGGTGTCCCCCGCCGAGAGCACGCCGTTGCCGGCATGGCCCAGGTACTTGGCGGAGAGGTCGACGTTGGCCAGGTCGATGGTCTGGGTCACGGTGCCGCCGCTGGTGGGGCTGACGCCAATGGAGGTAGTGCCGCTGCTGACCGAGAAGGTCAGGTAGTGCGCCAGCGACGAGGCCGATTCGCTCTCGCCTTGCAGCAGGTCGGCAAGGTTCAGTGTGTCGCCTTCGGTGAAGGAGAAGTCCTTGATGACATCGTGGCCGGTGTCGCCCGACTTCCAGATGAACTCGTCCGCCCCGGTGCCGCCGAACATGATGTCGTCGCCCGGTCCGCCAATCAGCTTGTCGTTGCCGCCCTGGCCGAACATCAGGTCATTGCCGGCTCCGCCTTCCAGGATGTCGTCGCCACCGCGGGTGTCGCCAGCGACGTTGAAGTCCTGGGCATGCTGGACGATGTAGTTCGATACCTGGGCAATCGTAGGCGCGCTGCCATTGGTGGCGGTGAGGTAATCCACCAGCGCCTGGTAGCCCTGCCCGTTGTGCGAACCGGCGGCATGCCCGGCCCACGCCAACTGGTCGGTGTTGATCACGTCGCCGAAAATGATGTCATTGCCCGCGCCACCGACCAGATGGTCGTTGCCCACCGTTACCGGCGTGCTGGTGCTGAAGCCCTCCTGCAACGCGGCCTGCAACTGCTCGGCAGTGTTGATGATCTGCGGTTCGCCGACGCTGGCACTGATGGTCTTGCTGTCGAGGATGAGGGTGCCGGTGCCGGTACTGTCGGTGTTGTCGAAGAACTTCAGGTAGTTGCTGTTGATGCCATTGCCGATGCCGATGGCGTTGACGTCTACCTCGTTGGCGCCGCTCAGGGTGCCGGCGTGGTGCAGCATGTCGTTGCCGGCCACCAGGGCGTTGTTGATGTCGTTGTAGTTGGTGACGGTGCCGGTGTTGCCGTTGTCGCCGGTGTACACGGTCGGGTTGCCGTCGGTGAGGAAGAACGCCAGGTTGACATAGCCGTGGGCGGCGTCCGCACTGCCGCTTACCTGGGTCTTGAACCAGCCGTTGGCATCCTTCATCGCCGCTTCGTAGTTGGTGCCGCCGCCGGCACCGAGGGCGTTGATGGCGGCCAGCAGCGCGGTGACATTGGCAGCGCTGAGACCGTTGTAGGTGGCGATGTGCGACGAGTCGCTGAACGACACCAGGCTGATGTTGATGACTCCGTCGTGGCCCTTGATCTGGTTCACCAGGTTGGTCAGTGCCTGCTTGGCCAGTTCCATTCGCGACATGCCGCTGCCGGACGGGTCGGCCATGCTGCCCGAGGTGTCGACGATCAGCGAGATGTTGTAGTTCTTGCCCGGCTGGGTATAGACCGACACTCCGCCGGCATCGCCGATCAGCACGTCGTTGCCGCCCGCGCCGTTGATTTGCCCGGCCTTGTCCGTATCCAGCGGGCTGGGCACGGTGTGCGGGACGCTGGAGCCGTCCACGTCGCCGCTGTTGCTGCCCACCACCAGGATCGACTGGCCGTACTTCAGGCAGATGTTGAGGTTGGCCGAGGCGGTGTCGCCATCGCCGTCGATGATGGTGTACTTGAACACCTCGCTGATCTGCCCGCTCTCCGGGAACTGCGCGCCAGCCTTGGAGGCGTAGGTGTAGTCGCCTGCCTGGTGGCCGGCAACGTCCTTGAGGTACACCGTCAGCGTGCCGTTGGCGGTCTGCACTGTCAGCAGGCCGGTGGTCGAGTTGTAGGTGGCCGTGGCCGTGGTGGCGTTGGGGTTGACGTTGGTAAGCACGCCGTTGGTGTCGACAGCGAACTTCTCGCCACCGAACTCGACCTGGGTGATGCGCACCGTGCCGTCGGCACTCACCGGCAGGTCGTTGGCCAGCAGGTTGCCGCTGACCGAATCCACCGTCACCAGGCTCTGCAACGTGGCCGATAGGTCGCTGGGCTGACTGACGATGATCGGCGTGCCCTTGCTGTCGATGCCCACCAGATCCGCATCGGTGATCGAGGTGCCCAGGCCGACGGCAAAGGCATCCACGTGGTTGGTACTGTCGTTGCCGTCGCCATCGGGGTTGGCCAGGAAGGCCTTCCACTGAGTGATGGCAGTGTTGGTATTGCCCACCGTCGGCTCACCATCGGAGATGAAGTACACCCGATTGATCGCCGCCGGATCGTGCCCCGGCGCGGTGATGTCGGCAGTCACATTGGACTTGGCCAGGTTCAGCGCCGCCTCGTAGTTGGTGTTGCCGCCAGCGCTGAGGCCATTGATGGTGTTCACCAGCGAAGTGAACTGCGAGTCGCTGGCACTGCTGAAGTTGAAGTCGCCCTTGTCGCTGGCAGAGGACTCGAAGGTCACCAGCGAAACATGGATGGCGATGCCCATTGCCGCGTACTGCTGCAGCATGCTCACCAGCGCCGCCTTGGCGTTCACCAGCTTGTTGCCAGCCATGCTGCCGGAGATATCCACCACCAGGGTCAGGTTCACCGCCGGCGGCGCCTGCTGTACCAGGCAACGCGGCGAGTCGTCCACCGCGGTGGGGCCGTCGTCGCGGAAAGTCAGCTTGCCGCCCAGGTCGAGGCTGATGCTCCTGGAGTCGAGGTCGCCATCGGTCACCGTCGCATTCAGCGAAATCTTGTTATCGGCCAGGTGCAGCGCATCGTTCGGGTCACTGCCGTTGGGGTGCTTGAGCGCCAGTTGCTGGTCAAGCGTCAAGTCGCCAGTGCTGCTGTTGAGGGTCAGGGTGAAGGCTGTTGCGCCATTGATGTTGCCGACGCGGCCCTCGATCTGCGTATCGCTGACCTTGAACAGCACGATGTTCTGCCCGGCGGTGGTCTGCAGCCCGGTGAGCGTGCCGTTGGCGGCGGAGCTCAGGCTATAGGTCACGCCGCCGCCGTCGGCGCCTGTGTTCACCTTGAACGCGGTGCTGAAATTTGCGGTAGCGTCGTCGCCCAGATGGGTTTCGTCCACGATCAGGTGGCCACTGAAGTTGCCGGCGAGGCTGATGGTCGGGCCATCGTCATAGAACACCAGTTTGCTGCCCAGATCGACTTGCGCCGAATCCGAATCGCCGTCCTTGTCGGTAATGGTGGCGACCAGGCTGATCTTGCCTTTGTCCAGGCTTAGCGTGTCATCAGGATCATTGCTGTTCGAATGCACGAGAGCCAGCCGCTGGTCGAGCTCCAGCGCACCGCCATTGGGCTTGACCTCGAAGGCGATTTCACCGCTGCCCTCGACTCGGCCAACCACACCGTTGCCATAGTTGAACAACAGGATGCGATGGCCAGTGGCGGACTCGCGCACACCGCTGTCGGTGCCATCGACAGTGCGCACCTGCAGCGTGATGTTACCGGGACCGTCCGCACCGAAGTGCGCGGTGAACAGCTTGGCCACCTCATCGGCCTCGACACGCGCATCGCTGTTGAGGGTGCTCTCGTCCACTTCCAGGCGAATGTCGGCCTCGGTGCACGGCTTGATGCACGGGCCGTCGTCGAGGAAGGTGAGCTTGCTGCCGAGGTCGATCTGGGCGCTGTCGCTGTCGCCATCCTTGTCGGTGATGGTCGCGGTGAGGGTGATCTTGCCGTCGTCGATGCTCAGTGGATCGTTCGGGTTGGTGGTGATCGGATGCACCAGCGCCCGCTGTTGATCCAGGGTGATCACACCGCCGCTCAGGGTCAGGGTGAAGGCGGTGAAGCTGGTGCCTTCGACACGCCCCACCACCCCGCCATTGCCGTCGTTGAACAGCAGGATGCGGTGGCCGGTGGCGGTGTCCGTCAGGCCGCTGTCGGTGCCGTTGGTGGTGCTGATCTGATATTCGATCTTGCCCGCACCGTCTGCGCCGAAGTGGGCGTTGAACAGGGTCGACACGTCATCGATCCTGGCATCGACACCCAGCTTGGTTTCGTCCACTTGCAGCTTGATGTCGGCCTCGGTGCACGGCTTGATGCACGGGCCGTCGTCGAGGAAAGTGAGCTTGCTGCCCAGGTCGATCTGGGCGCTGTCGCTGTCGCCGTCCTTGTCGGTGATGGTCGCAGTGAGGGTGATCTTGCCGTCGTCGATGCTCAGCGGATCATTGGGGTTGGTAGTGACCGGATGCACCAGCGCCCGCTGTTGATCCAGGGTGATCACACCGCCGCTCAGGGTCAGGGTGAAGGCGGTGAAGCTGGTGCCTTCGACACGCCCCACCACCCCGCCATTGCCGTCGTTGAACAGCAGGATGCGGTGGCCGGTGGCGGTGTCCGTCAGGCCGCTGTCGGTGCCGTTGGTGGTGCTGATCTGGTATTCGATCTTGCCCGCACCGTCTGCGCCGAAGTGGGCGTTGAACAGGGTCGACACGTCATCGATCCTGGCATCGACACCCAGCTTGGTTTCGTCCACTTGCAGCTTGATGTCAGCCTCGGGGCTCGGATGGATTTCCGGGCCGTCGTCGGAGAAGGAGACGCGTCCGCCCAGATCAATGGAGCTCGAAGAACTGGCGCTGTCTCCATCGCGGTCGGTGACCACGAGGTCGCCCTGCAGCTTCACCAGGCCCGAGTCGAGCACGGCATTCTGCGAGGCGTAGTTGGAGGTGCTGCCCGGCAGTTGATGGTCGATGGCGCCGTACTGGGTCAGCGTAACCACGCCGCTGCCGCTGTTCACCGACAGGGAGAAGATGGTGTTCTCGCTGGTGATGCCCGCGGCACTGGCCGAGGTCGACGCGACGATCACGCCGCCCACGCTGTACAGATAGATAGGGGAATCGCCGCTGGTGAGGCCAGAATCAGTGCCATCGGCGCCCACCAGTTTCAGGCTGTAGGTCAACACGGTACTGCCGGCGCCGTCCGCGCCATAACCAGCGGAGACCTGGAAGGCCGAGCTGTAGTCGGCGGTCGAGGTGTCGAAGGCAGAGCCGATGGTGTCTGCGTCATGGGTGTGCAGTAGCACGTCGACCTCGTTGGAGGCGGACAGGCCGGCGCGCGGGGCGTCATCGACGATGCCGACGGTCAGCGTGCTGCCAGCGGTGGTCCCATTGCCATCGGTGACAGTGAAGCCGACGCCGAAGTTGCGGGTGTCCTCGACGCCCTTGACCGGGTGATCCACCGGCTGCAGCAGGGTGAGTTCATAGGCGCCGGTATTGATATTGGTGAGGGTCAGGGTGAACACCGGCGAGCCGTTGGCGCTGGCGGTCAGCACATGGCCATCGGCACTCAGGCTGTAGGTCAGCGGTACGCCACCGGAGGTCAGGTTCGGCAGGCCGGCGGTGCTCCAGCTGAAGCCCCCCACGCCATCGGGGCCGAAGCTGTAGCTGAGGTTGCCGGCCAGGGTCGAGGAATGGCCATCGGGCACGGCGCCGGGCAGGCTGTCTTCGAAGATGTCGACGGCACCGGGACCCGCGCTGGGGCGCCCATCCACCGGCGGTTCGGTGGGCGGCGGCACTTCCGGCGGCGGGGTGACGGGTGCTTCGGTCGCGGCCCGCTCGAACGGAGCGGCCACTTCATGATGGGGGAACAGCGGGCCGCCGCCGATAGGGCCGGTGGGGAAGCCGATGTCCGGTGAAACGTGGCCGGCGGTCTCGGTCAGCAGTACGAAGGAGTGACCGCCACCGGGCTTGCCGTTGGCGGCGGCGCCAGCGCTGGGGCCGGCGGCGGTGGCCTCGGCTGCCTGGGTCGGGTCGGCGCCCGCGGCGATGGCCGCCTGCAGGGCCTTCACGTCGGTAACGTCTTTCTGCGACGGCGCCACCGGCTGCTGGGCAACGGCCTGGTCGCCGCCGTCCAGGTGGTGAGCTGCCGCCTGCAACTGCGGCGTCATGGGTAGCGAGCTGTCGCGCCCGAGCGTGATCTCGCCTCCACCGGCGATCTTCAGCGCTACCGCACCGTTGGCACCGGTGACCAGTTGTTCGCCGACGAACACCTTGTCTCCCTGGCCCAAAGGACGACGCGATCCATCGGCGGCTACCGCAAACACCTCGCCGACCACCTTACTGACGACACCCATCAACGTAGCCATGAGTCCTTCCTCCGCTCCACTGCCAACACCGGCTCCACCGGCGCGCATGTATCCGAAACAGGCCACGGCACGCTTGTATTCCGGATGTTGCGAAGAAAGCTGCGAAGGAGGCGGAAGGACTGCTAGCGCTTGGGTATCAAAAAGCCAGCGACAATTTTTTGTCATGCTGGCCACGCTTTTTCTTGTCCTTCTGCGGTGGTCCCCGCCCTAACTGCTACAAACCGTACCTGGCTTCGTCTGCAAGCGCCTGTCCGGCCCATACCCAGGAAATTCGAGGGCTTGCAGGCTTTAACAATGTGCTGCTTTTCACATGCCTCATAAGACTTTTTCCGAATAAATCATGTGAGAAATTCTTCTGAGCTTCTCGAAAAGTTGTTCTTAGCTCTGATGTTACAGGCGTGAAACGCTTGATAAGAGAAAAAAGCCAATAAATTGGCGATTCAAGAGCATCGAAGTACGAGAACACCAGGAGCAAAGCCATGCGCAGTCGTAACGCGGCACTATGGAGCGGTGTATTTATGGCGGTGTCTTGCGCTCATGGGCAGGCCATGACGCTGACCGAAGCTATTCAAAGCACACTGCAGTACCACCCGGAAATCAGTCAGAGCGTGAACAGCCGCCTGACTGCGGATGAAGAACTCAAGTTCGCCCGAGGGGGCTATCTGCCATCGGTCGACCTTCTTCTGGGCTACGGTCGGGAGAACACCGACAGCCCATCGACCCGGGCCATCGGCAATCACAACGACGAGACCATGAACCGCGGCGATGCTGAAATCCGCCTGCGGCAGATGCTGTTCGACGGTTTCGGTACGCCCAACGAAGTCAAGCGCAACGAAGCCAACGTCAACTCCAAGGCATTTCGTATTCTCGGCACCTCGGAGACCGCGGCCCTGCGTACCGTGGAGGTCTATCTCGAAGTGCTCAAGCGCCGCGAGATGGTGACCCTGGCCAAGAACAACCTGCAGGCTCACGAACGTATCGGCGACCAGATCCGCCTGCGCAGCGAGCGCGGCGTCGGCAGCACCGCCGACAACGACCAGGCCATCGCCCGTCTAGCCCTGGCGCAGAACAATCTCTATACCGAGGAAGTGAACCTGGCCGACGCCGAGGCCAACTTCTATAGCGCCACCGGCAAGATGCCGGACCAGTTGGAGGCCCCCTCCACCGTCAAGGCACAAGTACCGGCGGACATGCTGGCGGCCCGCCAGACGATGGTCAGCGACAACCCACTGCTCAAATCGGCGCAGGCTGACGTGAACGCCGCGGAAAGCCAGTACGAGGCCGCCAAGGCGCCCTTCTACCCGCGCTTCGACCTGGAGCTGGCCAAGGCAGCCAACAACAACGTCGACGGCGACGAAGGCCATTACAACTATTGGGAGGCCCAGGTGGTGATGCGCTACAACCTGTTCAACGGGATGCGCGACAAGGCTCACCTGAACGCCACCTCACACCAGATCGACGAATCCAAGGACGTGCGCAACAACGCCTTGCGGCTGCTCAACGAGAACCTTTCGCTGGCCTGGGATGCGATGGAGAACGCGCGCAAGCAGACCCAGCCGGCCCGCGAGTACGCCGACTACACCCGCAAGGTGCGCGAGGCGTACCAGCAGCAGTTCACCCTGGGCCAGCGCACCCTGCTCGACCTGCTGGACAGCGAGAACGAACTGTTCACCGCCAACCGCCGCTACACCGAAGTGCGTTACACCGAGGAGTACTCGATGTACCGCGTGCTTGCCAGCATGGGCTACCTGCTGAAGTCCCAGCACGTGGTGGCACCGCACGAGTCGGTTGCGCTCTCGGATGTGAAGAACGAGGCACGCCTGCCTGATCTGAAATAAGAAAGTCGCTCACGGCTGTCCTTGCCGCCCCGTGCCATCAGGCAGCGGGGCGCAGCCGTGAAGCGATACGAAAGGGCAAGGTGCCGTCGTGCGGCGACAGGCCGGTGCATGCCTCCAGGGCTCGCCGGTGCGCCACGACGCCAGGCGGCGACCCGGCCCGGGAGGAAGTAGCGTGACCATGATCATCCAGGAGCGCGGCACACCGGCGCCCGGCGACCCGCGCCTGAGCCATGACGATCCCCTGCTCGACGGCCTGCTGATTCTCTGCCGCCTGCATGGCTGCGCAGTCAGCCGCAACAGCCTGTCGGCGGGACTGCCGCTGCCCGATCAGCGCCTGTCCGCCAGCCTGCTACCCCGCGCGGCGGCCCGTGCCGGGCTCCAGGGGCGCCTGCTGCGCCGCGAGCTGAAGAGCATTTCCAATCTTAATCTGCCCGTCCTGCTGCTGCTCAACGATGGCCGCAGTGCGGTGCTGCGCCAGTGGCGCGACGACGGCCACGCACTGATCCTGCCGTGCGAGACCGAGGGCGGCGAACAGAGCGTCTCCGCCGAGGAACTGGCCACCCAGTACAGCGGCCAGGCCCTGTTCGCCCGGCCGCGGCACGAGCTGGAAGCAGCGCGCAAACCGCTGGTACCGCGCGTCGAAGCCTGGTTCCGCGACACCCTGAAGCTGTCGCGCTGGCTGTATACCGACGCCCTGGTCGCCAGCCTGCTGATCAACCTGCTGGGCATGCTGGTGCCGCTGTTCGTCATGCAGACCTACGACCGCGTGGTGCCCAACCAGGCCACCTCGACCCTCTGGGTGCTCGTCGTCGGCCTGCTGCTGGGGACGATGTTCGAGCTGTTGCTGCGGGTACTGCGTTCCAACCTGCTGGACATGGCTGGCAAGAAGACCGACGTGGTGCTCTCGGCGACCCTGTTCGAGCGCATAACCGGCATGTCGATGAAGGCCCGGCCGGAAACCATCGGCGGCTTCGCGCAGAGCATCCATGACTTCCAGGGACTGCGCGAATTCCTCACCGCGCTGACGCTGACCAGCCTGATCGACCTGCCCTTCTCGATCCTGATGATCCTGGTCATCGGCCTGCTCGGCGGCTGGCTGATCGCAATCCCGCTGCTGGCCTTCCCGCTCACCGTCGTCTTCGCCCTGATCATCCAGAGCCGCCTGCGCGACACCGTGCAAAAGAGCCTGACCCTGGGCGCCGAGCGCCAGGCCCTGCTGATCGAAACCCTTGGCGGGCTGGAAACCCTCAAGGCCTGCGGCGCGGAAAGCGAGCGCCAGTACCGCTGGGAAGCCACCCACGGCGCGCTGGCCCGGCTGGACAATCACGCCCGCTTCCTCTCCGCGCTCGCCACCAACGGCACGCTGTTCCTGCAACAGTTCGCCGGCATGTCGATGATCGTCGCCGGCGTCTACAGCATCCTCGCCGGCGATCTCAGCGTCGGCGCGCTGGTCGCCAGCTACATGCTCAATAGCCGCGTGCTCGCGCCCCTCGGGCAGATCGCCGGACTGATCACGCGCTACCAGCAGGCACGCCTGACAATGACCAGTACCGATGCCCTGATGTCCCTGCCGCAGGAACGCCAGCCGCGCCAGCGGCCGCTGGAGCGCACGCAGTTGCACGGTGCGCTGGAAGTGCGCCAGCTCGGCTTCACCTATCCGGGCCAGAGCGGCCCCGCGCTGAACCACATCAGCCTGCGCCTGGCGCCAGGGGAGAAAGTCGGCCTGATCGGCAGGAGCGGCTCGGGCAAGAGCACCCTCGGGCGCCTGCTGATGGGCTTCTACCATCCCGATGAAGGCCAGATCCTGCTCGACGGTCTGGACCTGCGGCAGATCGATGTCGCCGACCTTCGCCAACAGATCGGCTATGTCGCCCACGACCTGCCCTTGCTGGCCGGCAGCCTGCGCGACAACCTCACCCTCGGCGCGCGCTACATCAGCGACGCACGGATGCTGGAGGTGGCGGAGATGACCGGCGTGAACGAGCTGGCCCGGCAGCACCCGCTGGGTTTCGACCGCCCGGTGGGCGAGCGCGGCCAGCTGCTTTCCGGCGGCCAGCGCCAGGCGGTGCTGATGGCCCGCGCGCTGCTGCTGGACCCGCCGATCCTGCTGCTCGACGAGCCCACCAGCGCAATGGACAACAGCAGCGAGGAAATCCTGCGCAAGCGCCTGCATGACGTCTGCCGCGACAAGACCGTACTGCTGGTCACCCACCGCACCTCGATGCTCAGCCTGGTGGACCGCCTGCTGGTGCTCGACAGTGGCCGGATCGTCGCCGACGGCCCGAAAGACTCGGTCATCGAAGCATTGCGCAAGGGCCATGTCGGCCCGGCAGCGGGGTAATCGCCATGCAGCTCACGCAATCGATCCGCGGTTACCTGGGCGGCAACGGCGCCCGCGACACCGAATTCATGCCCGAGGTGCAAGGCACCCTGCTGGAAGACTCGCCCAATGCCACCCGCATCACCCTGTGGGCGGCCCTCGCGCTGCTGGTGGTAGCGATCGCCTGGGCCTATTTCGCCAACATCGAGGAGGTGACCAAGGGTGAAGGCAAGGCCATCCCTTCTTCCAAGGTGCAGACCATCCAGAACCTGGAGGGCGGCATCGTCTCGGAAATTTTCGTCCGCGAGGGCCAGGTGGTGGAAAAGGGCCAGCCTCTTTTGCGCCTGGACGACACCCGCTTCTCCTCCAACAAGGGCGAGACCGAAGCCGATCGCAACTCCCTGGAGGCCCGCGTGGAACGCCTGAGCGCAGAAGCGGAAGGCCGCCCTCCGGTGTTCACCGACGAGCTGAAGAAAGACGCCCCGCAAGTGGTGGAAGACCAGATGGCGCTCTACCAGACCCGCCAGCAACGGCAGAACAGCGAGCTGAATATCCTCCAGGAACAACTGCGGCAGAAAGGCCAGGAGCTCCAGGAATTCCGCGCCAAGACCCAGCAATACCGTTCGAGCCTGGGCCTGGTGCAGCAGGAGATCAACATGTCCGAGCCGCTGGTGAAGGCCGGCGCCGTGTCGCCCGTCGAGCTTCTGCGCCTGCGCCGCAGCGCGGTGGAGATCAGCGGCGACCTCAACGCCACCAACCTGGCGATTCCCCGCGCCGAGGCGGCGGTGAACGAAATCCAGCGCAAGGTCGAGGAATCCAGGCTGGGCTTTCGCAGCGACGCGCTCAAGGAGCTGAACGAAGCTCGCACCGAGCTCAACAAGCTGACCGCCACCAGCCGCGCCATCGACGACAAGGTCAACCGCACCCTGGTGGTCGCGCCCCTGCGCGGTATCGTCAAGCAGCTCAAGGTCAACACCATCGGCGGCGTGGTGCAGCCAGGCAGTGACATGGTGGAAATCGTCCCGCTGGAAGACAACCTGCTGGTGGAAGCGCGGGTACGCCCGCAGGACATCGCCTTCCTCCACCCCGGCCAGCCGGCGACCGTGAAGTTCACCGCCTATGACTACACCATCTACGGTGGGCTGAAGGCCAAGCTGGAGCTGATCAGCGCCGACACCATCACCGACGACAAGGGCAACAGCTTCTATCTGATCCAGGTGCGCACCGACAAGAACCACCTGGGCACCGACGCCAAGCCGCTGCTGATCATTCCCGGCATGGTGGCGACGGTGGACATCATCACCGGCGAGAAGAGCGTGCTGGACTACATCCTCAAGCCGGTACTCAAGGCTCGCTGGGAAGCGCTGCGGGAACGCTGAGGTCAGCGGCGTTCAGCTCACTCCTCCTCCACCTGCCAGTGCGCGCCCGGCCCCTCCTGAGCCAGGCAGTCTCCCGGGTTGCGCAGCGGGCAAGCCTCCATCGACAGGCAGCCGCAACCGATACAGCCGTCCAGTTGGTCGCGTAGCAACAGCAGTTTCTCGATGCGTTCGTTCAGATCATCCCGCCAGCGCGCCGATAACCGCGCCCAGTCCGCCGCCGTCGGGTTGTGCCCGGTCGGCAGCGACGCCAGCGCCTCTGCGATCTCCCCCAGGGGAATGCCAACGCGTTGTGCGACCTTGATCACCGCCACCCGGCGCAGCGTGTCGCGGGAATAGCGGCGCTGGTTCCCGGCATTGCGCGAACTGCCGATCAGGCCCTTGGCCTCGTAGAAATGCAGCGCGGAAACGGCCACGCCGGCGCGCTTGGCCAGCTCACCGACGCTCAGGTCACGGTGCATGGAACAGGAGGAAGATTTCTTCATGACGGGCTCTTGACCTCAACTTAAGTTGAGGTTTTACCCTCGCCTGGCATTCGGTTCAAGACAGGAGCCAAGAACCCATGACCCAGCCCAGCCCGATCCACGCCCACGCCTGCGTGGACAATCCGCACTTCGTCCTGCAGATCGAGATCGACGTGACGCCGCAACAGCGCCCGCATATCGCCGCAAAGCTGGGGGACTATCTGGAGCACCTGCAGCAGTTGTTCTACCTGCGCCCCGGTTACCTCGCCAGCGAGTTGCACGCCGAGGGCGACCCGCAGCGCCTGGTCGGCCGTCTGCACTGGCGCCGCAAGGAGGACTGGGAGGCTGCGTGGGATTGCCGCGCGACCTACACCGAGCTGTTCGCCGAAAGCCTGCTGAAGCTCGGCGTCCGCAGCATTCGCTTCAGCAGCGGGGAAACCGAGCGTGCCCTGTAGCGCGTCCCACGCAGTGCGCCGGATGGGTATCGCCGCGCTCCACCCATCCGGCAAGGGCGCGTTCGTTACGCCGAGGCCGCCAGACTCATGTGCAGCAGGGGGAATGGCCTTCCCTCACCATCGGTCGGCGAGCGTCCGGTCTGGACGAAGCCGTAATGCAGATAGAACCCCACCGCCTGAGGATTCTGTTCATTGACGTCGACACTCAGCATGCCGCGCAATTCGCGCGCAAAATCCAGCAGCGCACGGCCAAGGCCGCGGCCACGACAGCCCGGATCGATGAAGAGCATTTCCACATGCTGCTCATTGAGCCCGATGAAACCCAGCGGGAGGTCGTCATCGTCCACCGCTACCCACACCTCGACGGCGGGCAGGTAGAGATCGCGGACCTGGGGCAACAGGTCATCGATGTCAGATGCCTGGAGGAAGTGGTGCGTCGCGTGCACGGCGCCTAGCCAGATATCGAGCAGCCGCGGGTTATCCGCGGCGATGCGTTGGCGAATGAGCATGGATTCATCCTGATTCAACAGATCACCAAGGGATAGCACGTCACACAGGTGACGGCGATTGGAGCGTCGGCAGCATGAATGCCCGCTTCGCGAATCAACGCCTGGGCGGAGCACGGCAGAGGCAGCCGGAAAGAGAGGGAGGTCGATCCTACCCAGCCCCCTCCCGGCAGGTAAAGCGTCACCCGACGACCCAGCGCCAGCCGGGCCAGAAACGCCGCGTCATGGGACGCCACCAGCAGCGTGCCTCGCTGCTCGGGCAATGCGCCGTAGGGCGCATTAACGAACCCGCCATCGGCCGGCTCACGGGCATAGAACGCCAGCATTGGCGTCAGCCGCAGGATGGGTGGAGCTTGCGATACTCATCAACGTCGGAGTGCGATGCGCGATGGGTATCGCTTCGCTCCACCCATCCTACGAACGTGCCAAAGACGGTGCTCCTGCGGGTGGCTGGTGATGGTGTCCGCTCCTGCGAAGGCATCGAACGCCAGCATTGGCGTCAGCCCTAGGATGGGTGGAGCCTGCGATACCCATCAACGTCGGAGTGCGATGCGCGATGGGTATCGCTTCGCTCCACCCATCCTACGAACGTGCCAAAGACGGTGTTCCTACAGGGTGGGCTGGTGATGGTGTCTGCTCCTACGTAGGCAGAGCAGGCCGGGACAGGACTGCACGCAGGATCGGGGAAAAGCTCTGCCGTCAGGAGGAAGAGCGCTGCCCGTGGTTACGCTGGAAGGTCTCCTCGCCCATCGCGGCGATCTGCCCTTCGATCAGCGCATCGAATGGCCGCAGCAGGTCAGCATGGGACTGCGGCGCATCCAGCGCGTCGAGGGCGTGGACCACCGCCTCGATAGTGGACAGCGCACCCTCGGCCGGCGCCTTGCGCAGGCGGTAGCGCGAAGTGAGCCCTTGCGGCAGCACCACCCGCGGCAGCGCGGCGAGGTTCGGGTTGAGGTGCAGCAGTTTGCGCGCCTTGCGCCAGGTGCCGTCGGGCACCACCAGCAGGCGGGGTCTATCCACAGGTCGCTCCGCCAGGTCGGCCAGCGCCACGGCGGACTCGCCGGGAAACAGCAGCCACGCATCCCAGGTCGAGAGGTCGAGATCGGTGAAATCCTCGCCCACGCGCAGTTCGGCGTTCATCAGCCCCAGCACCGCCAGGCGAGCGGTATTGAGCGCATGACCGACTTCGCTGGGGTGCTGCAGCAGGAGTACGCGCGTGCGGTTGTCCAGGCGCGGGATCAGCGCACACAGGCAATGGTCCAGCGGCCGCTCGCAGCGAGGGCAACGGGCACGGCTCATGTCTGGCTCGGCTGGGTGCGAAGCAGGTCGCGGAAGTTCTGGATCAGTGGCTCGCGGGAACGGCCGCGGCGCAGGATCAGCGAGAACGGCGCCTGGTAGCCAAAGGTGGCCGGCAACAAGGCGCGCAGGCGGCCCTGGTCCACCCAGGGGTGCGCGTAGTGCTCGGGCAGGTAGCCGATGTAGCCGCCGGAGAGAATCAGGATCAGTTGTGCCTCCATGCTCTCCACCGTGCCGGCACTGTGCTTGAAGCCGTGCCGGGCCAGTTCCGCCTGGCTCCAGTAACCGCGGCCGACCATGCGCTGCTGGGTGATCACCTCGGCGGGAATGCGCCGGCCATCGAACAGCGGATGGCGGTCGCTGCAGTACAGCCAGTGCTGCTCTCTATACAGGGGTTGGTAGACCAGGCCGTTCATCCGGCTGAAGAAAGAGCCGATGGCCAGGTCCAGGCGGTTGTCGAGTACCGCAAGCTGCAGCTCGTAGGGGCTCTGCACCTGCAAGTGCAGGTGGACCGCCGGGTGCAGGCTGCTGAAGGAGCCGATGACTTCCGCCAGCGGCAACGCCGGGTCGCTCACGGTGGAGTCGAGCACGCCAAGGTTGAGCGTGCCGCGCAGCTCGCCCTTGAGCGCGGCGGCGTATCGCTCGAAGCCTTCCAGTTCACCGAGGATGCGCAGGGTTTCCTGATAGAACAGGTCGCCCTTGCTGGTCAGCCCGAAGCCGCCGCGACCGCGATGGCAGAGGACGATGCCCAACTGGTTCTCCAACTGGCTCATGTAGGTGCTGATGGCCGAGGTAGACAGGTTCAGCTCCTGCTGGGCCGCGGCGAAGCCCTGGCTGCGCACTACGCAGGCAAATATCCGCAGCAGCTTCACGTCAGGCAGTGCACTGGCGCTCATGACGACTCCGCAAAGGGCGGCCAGGCCGCTCTAGTTCAGTACTTTCTATACCAGGAAAAAACATGATAGCAAGCCAGCTATCTATTCAGGAGCCACAGGCCATGAGCCTGTCGTACCGGGTCCTGCGGCAAGCTGGCGCAGTCTATCCACCCCGGATAGTTTAGAAAACTCTGAACTAATTATTTGTAGCCAGAGATTTTTCCCACTACCCGGCCTGACGAGAATCCGGTCCCAGTATCAACAAGCCTGTTTCCACGAAAACAGCGACCAACGCGTGAGGCCTTCCCCATGGACAAGAAACTTCATCAGCCCCTGGGCGGAAACGAAATGCCGCGATTCGGCGGCATCGCCACCATGATGCGCCTGCCGCATATCCAGTCCCCCGAACAGCTCAACGAGCTGGATGCTGCCTTCGTCGGCGTACCGCTGGACATCGGCACCTCCCTTCGCTCGGGCACCCGCTTCGGACCGCGCGAGATCCGCGCCGAATCGGTGATGATTCGTCCGTACAACATGGCCACCGGTGCCGCACCGTTCGACTCGCTGAACATCGCCGACATCGGCGACGTGGCGATCAACACCTTCAATCTGCTGGAGGCCGTGCGCATCATCGAGGAGGCGTACGACAAGATCCTCGACCACGGCATCGTCCCGCTGACCCTGGGCGGCGACCACACCATCACCCTGCCGATCCTGCGTGCCATCCACAAGAAGCACGGCAAGGTCGGCCTGGTGCACATCGACGCCCACGCGGACGTCAATGATCACATGTTCGGCGAGAAGATCGCCCACGGCACCACCTTCCGCCGCGCAGTGGAAGAGGGCCTGCTGGACTGCGACCGCGTGGTGCAGATCGGCCTGCGCGCCCAGGGCTATACCGCCGAAGACTTCAACTGGAGCCGCAAGCAGGGCTTCCGCGTAGTACAGGCCGAAGAGTGCTGGCACAAATCGCTGGAACCGCTGATGGCCGAAGTCCGCGAGAAAGTCGGCGGCGGCCCGGTTTACCTGTCCTTCGACATCGACGGCATCGACCCGGCCTGGGCGCCCGGCACCGGCACCCCCGAAATCGGCGGCCTGACCACCATCCAGGCGATGGAAATCGTGCGCGGCTGCCAGGGCCTGGACATCATCGGCTGCGACCTGGTGGAAGTTTCCCCGCCTTATGACACCACCGGCAACACCTCGCTGCTCGGCGCCAATCTGCTGTACGAAATGCTCTGCATCCTCCCGGGCGTAGAGCGCCGCTGAGCGCACGAGCAAAAACATGAATAACGACGCCTGCGTAGCACAGGTGCTGGAGGCTGCCCGCGTTCTCGTGGCAGCCTTCGCGCGCACCGACACCGAAGCCTACTTCGCTGCCTTCAGCGAAGACGCCAGCTTCATCTTCCATACCTGGCCGCAGCCGCTGCTCTCGCGCGCGGCGTACCGCGAGGTGTGGGAAGGCTGGCTGCGTGACGATGGCTTCGAAGTCCTTGACTGCCAATCGAGCAACACCTTTGTGAGCCTGCAGAGTGACGATGTGGCGGTGTTCTGCCACGACGTCGCCACGCGGCTGCGCATCCAGGGAGAGGAAAGCCTGAACCACGAACGGGAGACCATCATCTTCCGCCGTGATCCGAAACAGGGCCGCTGGCTGGCCACGCACGAGCACCTGTCACCGTCTCCGACGCCATAAAGACAGGGCTCCCCGGGAGGAAGTCATGGATAACAAGAACAACGCACACGCAATTACAACGATCGAGACATTCGGGGTCGAGCAGATCCCTGATAACGAACGTAACGCCACGCCCACCGACCTGTTCCGCATGATTTTCGGCGGCGCCAACACTTTCGCCACAGCGGTGCTGGGCAGCTTCCCGGTTCTGTTCGGGCTGTCGTTCCAGGCCGGCGTCTGGGCCATCGTCCTCGGCGTGCTGGTCGGCTCGCTGATCCTCGCCCCGATGAGCCTGTTCGGTCCGCTCAACGGCACCAACAACGCAGTTTCATCCGGCGCCCACTTTGGCGTACACGGGCGGATCGTCGGTTCGTTCCTGTCGCTGCTCACCGCCGTGGCGTTCTTCTCGCTCTCCGTGTGGAGTTCGGGGGATGCGCTGATCGGCGGCGCCAAGCGCCTGTTCGACCTGCCGGAGACCGACCTTACCCTGGGCCTGGCCTATGGCCTGTTCGCCGTGCTGGTGCTGATCGTCTGCATCTACGGCTTCCGCTTCATGCTGATGGTGAACAAGATCGCCGTGTGGGCCGCGAGCCTGCTGTTCCTGCTCGGCCTGTTCGCCTTCGCAGGTCCGTTCGACGCCAGCTACGCCGGCACCGTGCAGATGGGTAGCGAAGGCTTCTGGGCCGCCTTCATCGGCGCCGCCCTGCTGGCCATGAGCAACCCGGTATCGTTCGGCGCCTTCCTCGGTGACTGGGCTCGCTACATTCCGCGCCAGACCTCGCAGAAGCGCATCATGCTGGCGGTGATCTGCGCCCAGTTGGCCACCCTGATCCCGTTCCTGTTCGGCCTGGCCACCGCAACCATCGTCGCGGTCAGCGCCCCGGACTACATCACCCAGAACAACTACGTCGGCGGCCTGCTGGCGGTATCGCCGAGCTGGTTCTTCCTGCCGGTGTGCCTGATCGCGGTGATCGGCGGCATGTCCACCGGCACCACCTCGCTGTACGGCACCGGCCTGGACATGTCCAGCGTGTTCCCGCGTCTGCTCAACCGCGTGCAGGCCACCCTGCTGATCGGCCTGCTGTCCATCGCCTTCATCTTCATCGGCCGCTTCGCCGCTAACCTGGTACAGAGCGTGTCCACCTTCGCCGTGCTGATCATCACCTGTACCAGCCCCTGGATGGTGATCATGATCCTCGGCCTGGTCATCCGCCGTGGCTTCTACCACGCCGACGACCTGCAGGTGTTCACCCGCGGGCTGAAGGGCGGCGCCTACTGGTTCCACAATGGATGGAACTGGCGCGGCCTGGGTGCATGGATCCCGAGCGCGGCCCTGGGCCTGTGCTTCGTCAACCTGCCAGGCCAGTTCGTCGGCCCTCTCGGCAACCTGGCCGGCGGCATCGACATCAGCCTGCCGATCACCCTCGGTACCGCCGCGCTGCTGTACGTGACTCTGCTGATGCTGTTCCCGGAACCGGCGGGCGTCTACGGCCCCAAAGGCCCGCGCTGGGTCGGCAGCCACGATCGTCCGCTACAGGGCATCAGCGAACCCGCAGCCTGATCCACTCGCCTGCCTGAAGGCGAAGCAATCCCTGCAATACCCCTGGACACCATCGGACCGGTTGCCACCGGTCCGATGACCCACCGCGCGCCACAAGCGTGCGGCAACAATGACAAAGCAAGCGTGAGGAGCCGATCATGGCCTTGGATATATTCGTTGTTCTGATCTATGCCGCCGGCATGCTGGTCCTGGGCTGGTACGGCATGCGCCGGGCCAAGACCCACGAGGAATTCCTGGTGGCAGGTCGCAACCTCGGCCCGTCGTTCTACATGGGCACGATGGCAGCCACCGTCCTGGGCGGTGCGTCCACCGTCGGCACTGTACGCCTGGGCTATGTCCACGGCATTTCCGGTTTCTGGCTGTGCGCCGCGCTCGGTGCCGGCATCATCGCCCTCAACCTGTTCCTGGCCAAGCCGCTGCTTAAGCTGCGCATTTTCACCGTCACGCAAGTGCTGGAGCGCCGCTACAACCCGATGGCCCGCCAGGCTTCCGCGGTGATCATGTTCGCCTACGCGCTGATGATCGGCGTGGTTTCCACCCTGGCCATCGGCACCGTCATGCAGGTGCTGTTCGGCCTGCCGTTCTGGGTTTCGGTCCTGCTCGGCGGCGGCGTGGTCGTGGTGTATTCCACCATCGGCGGCATGTGGTCGCTGACCCTCACCGACATCGTGCAGTTCATCATCAAGACCGTCGGCCTGATGTTCATCCTGCTGCCGATCTGCCTGTACCGCGTGGGCGGCTGGGATGAGCTGGTGGCCAAGCTGCCGGCCAGTGCCTTCAGCTTCCACACCATCGGCTACGACACCATCATCACCTACTTCCTGATCTACTTCTTCGGCATCCTGATCGGCCAGGACATCTGGCAGCGTGTGTTCACCGCGCGTAACGAAAACGTCGCCAAGTACGCCGGCACCACCGCGGGCATCTACTGCGTGATCTACGGTCTGGTCGGCGCACTGATCGGCATGTGTGCCAAGGTGCTGCTGCCCGACCTGGACAACGTCAACAACGCCTTCGCCGCCATCGTTCAGTCCGCCCTGCCCGACGGCATACGCGGCCTGGTGATCGCCGCTGCCCTGGCCGCGATGATGTCCACCGCCAGCGCCGGCCTGCTCGCCGCCTCCACCACCATCACCGAAGACCTGCTGCCCAAGCTGCGTGGCGGCAGGGAGTCCAGCCTGGGCATGAGCCGCCTGTTCACAGCCCTGACCGGCCTGCTGGTGCTGATCATCGCCCTGGTCGTCAACGACGTGATCAGCGCCCTGACCCTGGCCTACAACCTGCTGGTGGGCGGCATGCTGATCCCGCTGATCGGTGCCATCTACTGGAAGCGCGCCACTACCGCCGGCGCCATCACCAGCATGGCCCTGGGCTTCATCACCGCACTGGTGTTCATGCTCAAGGACGGCTTCGACGCCAACACCCCGATCTACTACAGCCTGGCCATCGGCCTGGTGAGCTTCGTCGCCGTCAGCCTGCTGTCGCGCCGCCCGGCGACCGCCGCCAGCGTCGCCTGACTGCGAAGCAATCGATAAAAAGGGGCGCGGCGAGTCGATCACCGCGCCCCCTTTCATTTCCCACCCTGAATCCAAGGAAACTGCCATGACCACCTGCGGCGAATTCCTCGTCAAGCAACTCGAAGCCTGGGGCGTCGACACCGTATTCGGCATTCCCGGCGTACACACCGTCGAGCTCTATCGTGGCCTGCCCCACAGCGGCATCCGCCACATCACCCCGCGCCACGAACAGGGCGCCGGCTTCATGGCCGACGGCTACGCTCGCGTCACCGGCAAGCCGGGCGTGTGCTTCATCATCACCGGCCCAGGCATGACCAACATCCTCACCGCGATGGGCCAGGCCTACGCCGACTCGATCCCCATGCTGGTGATTTCGAGCGTCAACGAGCGCTCGCGCCTGGCCCACGGCAACGGCTACCTGCACGAGCTACCCAACCAGCGCGCCATGACTGCCGGCGTCACCGCCTTCAGCCACACCCTGATGAGCGTCGAGGAACTCCCGGCCGTGCTGGCCCGTGCCTTCGCCGTGTTCGACAGCGAACGCCCGCGCCCGGTACACATCGAACTGCCGCTGGACATCATCACAGCCCCCGCCGGGCACATGCAGGTGCAGCCGCGCGTGCAGCTGGCGCGCCCCGCTCCCGCGCGCTCGCCGCTGCACGAAGCCGCCGCCAGGCTGGCCAAGGCCCGCAATCCGCTGCTGCTGCTCGGTGGTGGTTGCGTCGAAGCCCAGGCCGAAGCCCGCGTACTGGCCATCGCCCTGGACGCGCCCACCGCGCTCACCATCAACGCCAAGGGCCTGCTGCAGCCCGACCATCCACTGCTGGTCGGCAGCAACCAGTCGCTGATTCCGGTCCGCGAACTGGCGCAGGAAGCCGACGTGGTGCTGGCCATCGGCACCGAGCTGGGCGAGACCGACTACGACGTGGTGTTCGACGGCAACTTCAAGATCGGCGGCGAGCTGATCCGCATCGACATCGACCCACAGCAGCTGATGCGCAACTTCGCCCCGAGCATCGCCATCCAGGCAGACGCCCGCACCGCCATGCGCGCCCTGCTGGAACTGCTGCCGGCCCGCCAGGCCGATGCCGCCAGCCCCGGTGCCCAGCGCGCGGCCAGGGTACGGGCGCAACTGGCCGAAGACTTCAGCGGCTGGGCGCACTACCGCACCCTGTTCGACAAGATCCTCGAAGTCCTGCCCGATGCGCGCTTCGTCGGCGACTCGACCCAGACCGTCTACAGCGGCAACCACCTGGTGGAGCTGGACGGCGGCCGCCGCTGGTTCAACGCCTCCACCGGCTACGGCACCCTGGGCTACGGCCTGCCGGCAGCCATCGGCGCCAAGCTCGGCGAACCGGGCCGCCCGGTTATCAGCCTGATGGGCGACGGTGGTCTGCAGTTCACCATGACCGAGCTGGCCAGCGCCGTGGAAGCCAAGGTGGGGATCGTCGTATTGCTGTGGAACAACCACGGCTACGGCGAGATCAAGCGCTACATGGAGCGCCGCGACATCACCCCGCTGGGCGTGGACATCTACACCCCGGACTTCCTCGCCATCGCCAGGGGCTTCGGCTGCGCCGCGGAACGCGCCCGCGACCATGCGCACCTGCAGGAACTGCTGCGCAACGCACCGAGCGATCGCCCGCTGATCGTCGAAGTGATGGAAGCAGCGCCGTTCGTGCCGTGACGGTGCCCCCAAACACGCCGGTACCATAGGCCGTCAGCCAGTGCGCCACGGCAACTGGCGGATAATCGCTTGCGGTTATCCGCCCTGCGCCACCCGTAAGGCGGGGCGGTTCATCCACGCCCCCGTCCCGCCGCCCAGCCCTCTCCCGCAAGAGCGGGAACCCGCCAGAATCGGGCGGCAGCGCAGCTACCGGCGACGCCGCTTCAATCTTCCAAGGTTCCGGGCGGTTCCCTCTCCTTCCGGGGGAGGTTAGGGTGGAAGCACTGTCTCCTGCAGGAGCGAAACCATGAAAATCGTCACCCGCGACCGCTGGTTCGAGATCCGTCACTGCTACGACGGAGTCAGCCTGATCCACGAGCCGTACGTCCGTCCGTTCTATCGCTGCAACATGTGGCACATCCAGGGGCGTGACCGCGACGTACTGGTGGACAGCGGCTCGGGCGTGGTCAGCCTGCGCGAACAACTGCCGTGGCTCAGCGAACGCCCGCTGCTCGCGGTAGCCAGCCATACGCATTTCGATCACATCGCCGGGCATCACGAGTTCGACGAACGGCTGGTGCACCCCTCCGAAGCCGACGTCCTCGCCTCGCCCGATGGCGAACGTACGCTGGCTACCGCCTTTCTCGGCGACGAGATGTTCGACGCGCACCCGGACTGCCCGTTGTGCTACGCCGAGTACCGCATCAAGGCCGCACCGGCCACTCGCACCATCGACGAAGGCGATGTACTCGATCTCGGCGACCGTACCCTGCAGGTGCTGCACACGCCCGGCCATTCGCCCGGAGGCATCAGCCTCTGGGAAGAGCGGACGCAGACGCTGTTCTCCGGCGACATCATCTACGATGGCCCGCTGATCGAGGATGCCTACCACTCGAACCTCGACGACTACGCCGCCAGCCTCGCGCGCCTGCGCTCGCTGCCGGTACGCACAGTGCATGGCGGGCACTTCCCCAGTTTCTCCGGGGAACGGCTGAAGACCATGATCGACGACTGGTTCGAGGCCCACGAATGACAGGCAAGAAAAAACCCGCCATCAGGCGGGTTTCTTCTTTGGGTTGGTGAGGGCGCGGTCAGTAGCGACGGCGCTGCTCCATCAGGCGACGCTGCTCGTCGCTGGGGACAGGGATCGGTTGCAGACGCGGAGGCTCGATCAGGCCAAGCGCGATGCCAAGTTTCCACGCGATGCTGTGCAGCCAGAGTTTCATGGAGTGCCTCCTTGTCGAAATTCGGGTCGGGCGGCCCGTTACCACCATGAGCCGCCCTAGGAACAGAGTAGCCCGGCGTCCCACTCTCCGCCCGTGCCACTCGCTCCTTGATACAAAGCCTATGCGCTTCATCCCCGGCGCCCGCTGATTTGAATCAAGAGCGGAACGATTGACCTATCGGCGGCGCAGCGTCTTGCGCACCCACTGCTCGCTGCTCACCAGGGTGATGCCGATCAGCACCAGCACGGCGCCACCGACGAAGTTCAGGGTCAGCGGCTCGCCCAGGATCACCACGCCGAAGGCGATGCCGAACATCGGCGTCATGAAGGAAAACACTGCCAGATTCGACGCCAGGTAGCGGCGCAGCAGCCAGAACCAGGTGAAGTAGCTGAAGAACGACACCACCAGCCCCTGGAACAGCACGCTGCCCACGCCAATGGCGGTGAAACTCACATCGTCGGTCTTGCCCAGCGCCAGCGCCGCGAACGGCAGCAGCAGCGCGGCGGTGAACAACTGGTAGAACAGCGTCAGGCTCGGCGGCGCCTCGGACAGCCGCGTGGTGCGCACTGCCACCGTGGTCAGCCCCCAGGACAACCCGGCGAGCACGCCGAAGGCATCACCCAGCAACAGGCGGCTGTCCATGCCGGCGAGGTTGAAACCGCCGCCAAAGCACAGCGCGATGCCGCCGAAGCACACGGCGATGCCCAGCCACTGTAATGGCCGCAGGCGCTCGCTGGGCAGCAGGAAATGCAGCCCCAGCGCCGAGAAGATCGGCGCCGTGTAGATGAACACCGCCATGTGCGAGGCCGACGTGTAGACCAGCCCCTGGGCGATGAAGAAGAACTCCGCGGTGAACAGCAGGCCCGCCAGCGCCCCGCCCTTCAGCGTGCCCTGGCGCAGCCCTTCCCAGCCGCCGCGCCAGCACATCATCAGGCCGACGACCACGGCGGCCACCAGGTTGCGCCCGAACGCCTGCATGATCGGCGCTATATCCGGGGCTGCGAGCTTCACCATCACCTGTTGGATACCCCAGATCACGCACAGGCCGGTCATGACCTGAATGGCGAAGGCATCGGCGCTCTTGCGCTCGGCGATCATTGGCGCCCCCCGGGTACAAGGAGCGATACGGGATAGACGGGTTCCAGGCGGGTCATGGCTGGCTCGGCAGAAAAAGGGGCCCCAAAAGACGATCGGCGGGCCTCGAAACAGAAGGTCCGCCGATCATGCCAGTTCGCGGCGGCCGGCCGCCAACGGAAATCCGCCATTCAGCCAGCCACGGGCGACATCACTTGCCGGACTTCACCTGGCTCCAGGTGCGCGTACGGATGCGCTCCAGCTTCGGCGGCAGCATCTCCACCGAATACAGCCGGGCCTGCACATCGGCCGGCGGATAGACGTTGGGGTTGTCGTGCAGTTCCTTCGAGATCAGACCGTCCGCCGCCTGGTTGGGGTTGGCGTAGGAGACGTAGTCGGAGATCGGCGCCACCACTTCCGGGCGCAACAGGTAGTTGAGGAAGGCATGGGCCTGCTCGACGTTCTTCGAGTCCTTCGGAATCGCCAGCACGTCGAACCAGGCTGCGGCGCCTTCCTTGGGAATGCGGTACTCGATGTGGATACCGTTGCCGGCTTCCTTGGCGCGGCTGGCAGCCTGCATCGCACCGCCGGACCAGGCCAGGGCCACGCAGACGTCGCCGTTGGCGAGGTCGGTAACGAACTTCGAGGAGCTGAAATAGGTAATGTTCGGGCGCAGTTGGGTCAGCAGCTCCTCGGCCTTCTTGTAGTCGTCCGGGTTGCGGCTGTTGGGCGGCAGCCCCAGGTAGTGCAGCACCTGCGGAATCACCTCGGTGGGCGAATCGAGGAAGGCCACGCCGCAGGACTTGAGCTTGGCCAGGTTCTCCGGCTTGAACACCAGGTCCCAGGAATCCACTGGCGCGTTGTCGCCGAGCACGGCCTTGACCTTGTCCACGTTGTAGGCGATGCCGTTGGTGCCCCACATGTAGGGCATCACGTACTGGTTGCCGGGGTCCTTGCTCTCCAACACCTTGAGCAGCGCCGGATTGAGGTTCTTCCAGTTCGGCAGCTTGCTCTTGTCCAGCGGCTGGAAAACGCCGGCCTTGAGGTAGTTGGGAAGGAAGCCGTCGCTGGGAACGACCACGTCATAGCCGGAGTGGCCGGACAGCAGTTTGGCTTCCAGCACTTCGTTACTGTCGTAAACATCGTACTGCGGGCGGATGCCGGTTTCCTGCTGGAAGCCCTTGAGGGTGTCCGGGCCGATATAGTCGAACCAGTTGTAGATGCGCACTTCCGGCGCGGCGCTGGCGCCACAGGCGGTGACGAGGGTGGCCGCGGCGAACAGGCCGCGCAGCGCGTTGTTCTTGTTCATGTCCTTCCCCAGTTGATGCGCTCGCAGAAGTTTTCGCGAGCAGTAATGAAACCGGGCGGCAGCATGGCCGCCCCCCGCAACATGCGGTGACCCCACGGGCCGGAGCCGCAGCGGCTCCGACCCGCACAGGATCGTCGGCGAACGCTTAGCGGGCCGCGGCTTCGTAGCCTTGCAGCACGTTCACCGCGTTCACGCCGATGGCCTCGACCGCGTAACCGCCCTCCATGATGAACAGCGTCGGGATGCCCATCGCGGCGATGCGTTCGCCCATGCGCAGGTAGTCCGGGCTGTCCAGCTTGAACTGGGAGATCGGGTCGTCCTTGTAGGTGTCCACGCCCAGCGATACCACCACGGCGTCCGGCGCATAGGCGGCGATCTTGCGGCAGGCGTCGTCCAGGGCGGCGGACCAGCCATCCCAGCCGGTGCCGTGGGCCAGCGGGTAGTTGTGGTTGTAGCCTTCGCCGGCACCCTCGCCCAGTTCGTCGGCGTGGCCGAGGAAGTATGGGTACTCGACCAGCGGATCACCGTGGATCGAGGCGAACAGCACGTCGTTGCGGCGGTAGAAGATATCCTGGGTGCCGTTGCCGTGGTGGTAGTCCACGTCGAGGATCGCCACGCGCTTGGCGCCCTGGTCGAGGAACGCCTGGCTGACGATGGCGGCGTTGTTCAGGAAGCAGTAGCCGCCCATGAAGTCGCTGCCGGCATGGTGGCCCGGCGGACGGCACAGGCCGAAGGCCATGTTGGCGCCCTGGCGCATGTGGTCCTGGGCGGTCAGCGCGACCTGCGCGGAGCTGTAGATGGCCTGCCAGGTGCCGGCGGTGATCGGCGCTTCGGTGTCGAAGCTGTAGTGGCCCAGCTCGCCCATCAGCGCGGTGGGGATCGGCCCGTCGCGGCGCAGGCGGCGGCCCGGGAAGGTGGTGGAGACCAGGTCGCCAGTATGGCCTTCGGCCGCCCAGCGGGCCCAGGCGCCCTTGAGGAACTCGACATAGCGGGTGTTGTGAGTGCGCAGGATCGGTTCGAGCCCGAAGTCCTTCGGCGCAATGACCTCACCCAGGTTCTGCGACTTCACGCGGGCCAGCACGGTGTCCGCGCGGCTGGGCATTTCGAAGCAAGGCTGGAGTTTGCCGTCGACCAGTTCGGACTGGCCGAAATGCAGGCGGTGATCATCGCTGTACACGGTAAGCATGGGGGTACCCTCTGAAGGATTCTTGTTGTCCAGTGACAAGGATTCTGCCCAGCGACCGCACGGCACAGAACAGCGGAAGCGGCCAAAAGGGGATCGATATGGCCAGAATTTATGACCATTAACCATCTGCATGCCGGTTTGCGTCACTCCCGCCAGTAAAGCCAGATCGAGCGGCGCTATGCTCCAGGGAATTGTCCCGGCCAACAGCCGGTCGAACACCGACAAGCGTTTTGACCACAGGATGGGGGAACATGCGGGGAACCTTCGTACACACCTGCAGCCGCGTGCTGCTGATGCTGGCCTTGTCGCTGGCCGGCGCCAGCCTGGTGCTGGCGGACGAGCCTACCGACGTCCAGGCCGGCGATTCCATCCAGTTGCCGGACCTGCCCGAGGATGCCGGCGTCGACCAGCTCAGCGCCCGCCTGGAGCTGATCCGCCAACGCGTCTCCGCCGACAGCGACGACGGCCTGCTGTCCAACCTGCGGCAGTCCGCGCTGGCCGTGCAGGCCCATGCGGAGCAGAACGCCACTGACATCGGCGCAGCGCTGTCGCGCACCGAGGACCAGCTCAAGGTGCTCGGCCCCGCCACACCCAACGAGGCCGAGAGCCTGAGCAAGCAGCGCAACGACCTGACGGATGCGCAGAAGGACCTGCAGAAACAATTGGCGCGTGCCAACCAGTTGGACAAGGACGCCCAGGACCTCGCCGCGCAGATCGTCAACCTGCGCCGCAGCCAGTTCAACTCACAGATCGCCACGCGCTACCCGCCACCGCTGAGTCCGCGCTTCTGGTCGAGCCTGATCCGCCCCACTGATGACGACCTCAGGCGTCTCCAGACTGTCCACAACCAGGTCGGCAACGCCATCGCCGATGCCTGGCTACCGGGCAACCGGGCGCCCTTCATCGCCTGCCTGATCGCCGCAGTGCTGCTGTGGGTACCGGGCCGGCGCCTGCTGGAGCAGTTGCTGACCAAGGCGATGATCCGCTGGATTCCGGTCGGGCGGCTGCGGCGCAGCGCCCTGGCGCTGTCGGTCAGCCTGGCGACCATCGTGACCCTGGGTGGCGCCGCCGGCCTGATCCGCGAGGGGCTGGACTGGAACGAGCAGCTCACCCCAGGCATGTCCAACCTGGCGGATCAGTTGCTCGCGCTGGTGATCTTCTGCACCTTCACCGCCGGCCTCGGCCGCGCCCTGCTGGCCGTGCAGCGGCCATCCTGGCGCCTGCCGGACCTGCCCGACCCCGTCGCCAGCGCGCTCTCGCCCTTCCCCTGGTTGATGGCCTGGATGCTCCTGCTGCTGGGCACCCAGGAACGCCTGAACAGCGTCAGCGGCGCCAGCCTCGCGCTGACCGTGGCGGTCAATGGCATCACGGCCCTGGCGACCGCCGTTTTGTACGGCATAGCGCTGTATCGCTACCGCCGCGCGCGCCGTGAAGCCGAAGGACACGAGACCTCCGCGCTGGCGGGCATTCTGGTGTTGGCGATGCTGGTGACCGTGCTGCTGATCGTCCTGGCATTGGTCACCGGCTACCTGTCGCTGGCCTATTTCCTCGCCGGCAAGCTGCTCTGGGCCAGCGTCATCTGCGCCAGCGGCTACCTGCTCACCGCGCTGTTCGGCGACCTCTGCGAAGCACTGCTGTCCCCCAGGCACCCGATCGGCGAACGCCTGGCGCACAACCTCGGGGTCGACCCGCGGCACCAGGCACAGGCAGCCACGTTGCTCACCGGCATCGGCCGCACCCTGCTGGTGCTTTCGACTGTGCTCGTGGCCTTTTCCACCACGGGCACCAGCCCCGGCGAGTTGCTGCAGGGCATGCTGCACCTGGTGGAAAGCGGCCAGTCGCTGGGCCGCCTGAACATCGTCCCGCAGGACATCCTGCTGGCCCTCGCTACCCTCGCGGCCGGCCTGTTCGGCCTGCGTCTGCTCAAGCGCTGGCTGGCCGACGAACTGCTGCCGGAAACCAGCATGGATGCCGGCATGCGCGCCTCGCTGGTAACCCTCGTCGGCTACATCGGCATGGTCATCCTGGTGCTGCTGGTGCTCTCGGCCCTGCGCATCAACCTGACCAGCCTTACATGGGTAGTCAGCGCCCTGTCGGTGGGCATCGGCTTCGGCCTGCAGGCCATCGTGCAGAACTTCATTTCCGGCTTGATCCTGCTGACCGAGCGCCCGGTGAAGGTTGGCGACTGGGTCAGCCTGACCGGCGGCGTGGAGGGCGACATCCGCCGCATCAACGTGCGCGCTACGGAAATCCAGATGTCCGACTATTCCACGGTGATCGTCCCCAACTCGCAGTTCATTTCGCAGAACGTGCGCAACGTGACGATGGGCAACGCCCTCGGTGTGGTCAGCATCAACCTGACGCTGCCGCTGGATACCGACGTACTCAAGGTCCGCGAGCTGCTGCTGCACGCCTTCAGCGAACACGCGGCGATCATCGATACCCCGGCGCCGTCGGTGACCTTCAAGGAGCTGGGCGCGACCGGCCTGACGCTCAGTGTCTCCGGCTACGTGAACAGCCCGCGCTCGGTCGCCGGGGCGCGCAGCGACCTGCTCTTCACCATTCTGGGGCGCCTGCGCGAGCTGGGCATCGCGCTATCGTCACCGCAGACGATGGTGCTCCAGCAGCCGCCGGCACCGGCCGATCCAGCCGGCGAGCCGGGCAGCGAATGAGCCGGGACCGCAGGTCGGTCATCGCGCCCGGCGGATGGGGCGAATCTAGACTGAATAACAGCCCCCGCACGGGGGTTCGCCCGCTGAGCCTGCGGTCGAGCGCAAGACCGTCGGTGCCGGTGCGCTCAGTCTCAGCCGGCTAGCGCGCGATGCTCCCGCCCGGGAAAGCCTCATCGCGTGACGACGCAGCGGGCCGACGCGCCCGCCGTCAGGCCCGGTGTGCGCCCATCCGGCATGCGCGTTGCGCCGCTTCTCCCCGATCACCGTCGGGCCGACGCATGCACGGTGGTTCTGCGCAGGAGATCGCGTCATGGACGAAGCCAGACTCAACGAATTCATGGGCAAGCTGGTCACCGACATGGGCGGCGCTGCGATGCTCGCCAACATCATCCTCGGCGAAGAACTTGGCCTGTACCGCGCGATGGCCGACAGCCTGCCGGTCAGCGCCGAAACCCTGGCCGAACGCACGGGCTGCAACGCCCGGCTGGTGCGCGAATGGCTGAGCGCCCACGCCGCCTCGGGCTACATGGAGCACAGCGACGGGCAATTCCGCCTGCCGGAAGAACAGGCCCTGGCGCTGGCGGTGGAAGACTCGCCGGTCTACGTCGCCGGCGGCGCGGTGGTGGTCGCCGCGCTGTTCCATGACAAGGACAAGCTGGTGGCCGCCATGCGTGGCGATGGCGCGCTCCCCTGGGGCGACCACCACCCCTGCATGTTCTCCGGCACCGAGCGGTTCTTCCGTCCCGGCTACCGCGCGCACCTGGTGAGTGAATGGCTACCCGCGCTGGAAGGCGTGGTGGAAAAGCTCCAGCGCGGCGCACAGGTCGCCGATGTTGGCTGCGGCCACGGCGCCTCCACGGTGATCATGGCCCAGGCATTCCCCGGCTCGCGCTTCGTCGGGTTCGATTACCACGCACCGTCTATAGACACCGCCAACCAGCGTGCCCGCGAGGCCGGCGTGGCCGAGCGTGCCCGCTTCCAGCGCGCCAGCGCCAAGGACTACCCCGGCGACTACGACCTGATCTGCTTCTTCGACTGCCTGCACGACATGGGCGACCCGGTGGGCGCTGCCCGCCACGCCAGGCAGGCGCTCAAGCCCGGCGGCACAGTGCTGCTGGTGGAGCCGTTCGCCAACGATCACCTGGAAGACAACCTGAACCCGGTCGGCCGGCTGTTCTACGCGGCTTCCACCTTCATCTGCACACCCAACTCACTGTCCCAGGAAGTCGGTCTCGGGCTGGGCGCCCAGGCCGGCGAAGGCCGTTTGCGCAAGGTGTTCGAGGAGGCCGGCTTCAGCAGCTTCCGCCGCGCGGCGCAGACCCCCTTCAATCTGATCCTGGAGGCCCGCGCCTGAGCCACGGCGACGCCCCGGCGCAGTCGACTGCAAAGGCCGCGCCGGGACGCACAAATCGTTCATCTGCCAGTCATCATTCCGTTACAGGCACTGGCGAAACTCCCTGGCTTTCAACCTGGGGAGGTAAACCGATGTCCAACAAGAACCTGTACAAAGCCGCATCCATCGCCCTGCTCGTCGCCGGCCTCGCCGGTTGCGCCATACAGCCGCCGGTAGCCAGCAAGGAAGCCACGCCGAACAACGACGACTGGTACCTGGTGCGTACCGACGAAACCCTCTATGTCTTCGACGACGCTACCGTCTACCGCGACTACCTGGTAACCGGCAAGACCACCTACACCAAGGATGTGGGCGAGAAGGACAAGTTCGGCCAGAACATCGTCCTGGTGGTGCGCGCCGAAGATCAGAGCAAGGACGTGAAGAAGATCGCCGGCTACCAGTTCCTCAAGCAGAGCCTGCCGCCGGCCGCCGGTTTCTACGGTGAAATCCGCAAGGACGGTGTGATCTACGTGGCCCAGCGCTACGGTGACATGGTCGACATGAATGGCCTGGGCGAGCCGATCTTCCGCCACACCGAGATCGCCAGCGGCCCCAATGGAGAGCGGGTGGTCTACCTGATGCAGAAGGAAGAGACCAAACCGGTCGGCCTGATTGCCAGGTTCCAGAAGATCTACGGCATCACCCCCGCCAAGGGCTGACACCTGCGCGCGCATCCCGGCCGGGATGCGCGCCGCTCCGGCCCACGCCGCAACGGCGCGGGCCGCGCGTCAGCTGGAAGGCTCCAGCCGCACTTCGATTTTCTCCGGCACGTCGATATTCCAGTCACCGTACTGGTACCAGTCATCACCGAGCATTTCGGCCGGGTGCATGGTGCGATCGGCGCCGTTGCCGCAGGCCAGGCTGGTCGATGGGCAGTAGCGGTCGCAACCCCAGCAGATGCGCTCGGGATGCGGCGGGTTGAGGGGGAATTTCTTGGCCATGACAGCGCCTCGGCTTCCGTGTGGGATCCTTGAAGGCTATGCCCCCACTACGCCGCGACACTTTGATCTGAGACAAGCGCAGGAAATTTCAGGCCCGGAAATGGCTTGGCGGCTGGCCGCTCCAGCGTTGGAAGGCATGGCGCAGGCTGGCGGTTTCGCTGAAGCCGAGTTCCTCGGCGATTCGGTAGATCGGCATGTCGCCGCCCTGCAGCAGCTCCTTGGCGCGGGCGAAACGCAGTTCGTCGAGCAGTTGCTGGTAGCTGGTCTGCTGTTGCTGCAAATGCCGGCGCAGGCTGCGCGACGAGCAGTTCAGGCGCCGCGCGAGTTCCTCAAGGCCCGGCGGCTCCTGCAGGCGTTCGCCGAGGATCGCGCGGACCTTGTCGAGCCAGGCACGGCGCGCGGCCAGGTCGATGTTCTGGCGGCGGCACTGTTCGAGCATCTCGCGGTGGGTCACGGCGTCGGCCAGTGGCAGGCGCATTTCCAGCCAGCTGGCGGGGAAGCCGATGGCGCTGCGCGGACAATCGAAGCTCAGCTGGCAGCCGAACAGCGTGGCGTAGGCGGCGCGGCGTTCCGCCGGGCCTTCGTAGTCGAATTCGGCACGCACCAGCGGCAACGGCTGGCCGAGCAGGTCGGCGCAGGCCACCTTCAGCGAGCCCAGGCACAACTCGGTGTTGAACGGGCGCATGGCCTCTTCCTCGCCATAGCCGGTGGCGACCAGCCACGCCATGTCGCCGTCCACCTCCAGCGCCAGGTGGAAATAGGTACCCAGCAGCACCGGGTAGCTCAGGCCGATGCGCAACGCCTCGCCCAGGGTCGGCGCGGACAAGAGCGCGTAACCGAGCAGGCCGTAGGCGGTGATGCGTGTGCGCACGCCCAGGCGCAGGCCGAGAGCGGGCTCGCCGGCAAGGTTCTGCACGTTGGCGAAAACCTGCTGCTCCTGCCAGGGGCTGACCAGCCGGCGCAGATCGAGCAGATCGTCCCCGGTGATGCCGCTGCCCTCGAGGATAGCCTCGCGGCTGTGCCCTTCCGATTCCATCAGCGCGACGGTCAGGGAAGTCATGTGCAGGGAGTTGAGCCAGGTAGAGCGGGAGAAGGTCAGAGGATTCATGTCGTGCCCATCGTAGACGCTACGGTGCGCCACCAGGTGTTACCGGTTCAGGCGCAGCCCAAGGGCAGGCAAGTTGTGTGCCGGCCACCCAGCGTGGCCGGATCGATCCCCATGTTACGGGGTCCGGGATGCGGAGCGGAAATTCTTCCGTCCGCGCGCAGGTTACCTTTGCGGACACCGGGGCGGTGCGAGCGCACCGTTCTGGGGCTCGAAAGCGGTGTACCAGCTCAACCGCGGGAGAGGAACCGCATGCCTTCTTCCAGCCCGCTCAGGGTCAGCGGATACATCTGCTCCTTCACCAGCTCGCGCACCAGGCCCGTGGAGGCGGTGTAGTTCCAGGTGTCCTTCGGATACGGGTTGATCCAGATGAGCTTCTTGTACTTCTCCATGAAGCGCTGCATCCAGACGTAGCCGGCTTCCTCGTTCCAGTGCTCGACGCTGCCGCCGGCCTGGGTGATCTCGTAGGGAGCCATCGCGGCGTCGCCGACGAACACTACCTTGTAGTCCGGCCCGTACTTGTGCAGCAGGTCGAAGGTGGCAGTGCGCTCGCTGGAGCGGCGCAGGTTGTTCTTCCACACCGACTCGTAGATGAAGTTGTGGAAGTAGAAGTACTCCAGGTGCTTGAACTCGGTCTTGCAGGCCGAGAACAGTTCCTCGCAGACCTTCACATGGGCGTCCATGGAACCGCCGATATCCAGCAGCAGCAGGAGCTTCACGGTGTTGCGGCGCTCCGGGCGCATCTGGATGTTGAGCAGGCCGGCGTCCTTGGCCGTGTGGTCGATGGTGCCGTCGATGTCGAGCTCTTCCGCCGCGCCCTCACGGGCGAACTTGCGCAGGCGCCGCAGGGCGATCTTGATGTTGCGCGTGCCCAGCTCGACCTGGTCGTCGAGGTTCTTGTACTCGCGCTGGTCCCACACCTTGGCGGCCTTGCCCTGGCGCTTGCCGGCGTCGCCGACGCGGATGCCCTCGGGGTTGAAGCCGCCGGAGCCGAACGGGCTGGTGCCGCCGGTGCCGATCCACTTGTTGCCGCCGGCGTGGCGCTCCTTCTGCTCTTCGAGACGTTTCTTGAACTCCTCGATGAGCTTGTCCAGGCCGCCCAGGGACTGGATCTGCGCGCGCTCCTCGTCGGTCAGCAGGCGCTCGAACTCCTTGCGCAGCCACTCTTCGGGAATCAGCGCCTTGAGGTGGTCGTCGAGCTTCTCCAGGCCCTTGAAATAGGCGCCGAAGGCCCGGTCGAACTTATCGAAATGGCGCTCGTCCTTCACCATGATGGTGCGGGCGAGGTAGTAGAACTCGTCCATGTCGGCGAACACGACGCGGTGCTTGAGCGCATCGATCAGGTCGAGCAGCTCGCGCACCGACACCGGCACCTTGGCCGCGCGCATTTCGTTGAACAGGTTGAGCAGCATGATCAGATTCTCATTCTTCGCTGACACGCAGCAGGCCCTGAGGCCGGTTCAGATCGGCTTGCACCGCAAGCGCCAGGGCTCCATAGCCCACGCCAATACCGCGATTGTGTTGCGAGCAATTCTGCTCTGCCGAAACGTCCTTCCAGACGTACAGCTCCAGCAGGCAGCTCAAATCATCCGTCGCATCCAGTTCAAACTCGATAAAGCGTCCGGCCTGATCGAGCAACAGTCCCATCAGGGATGAACAGCCCGGCTCACAAACACCGAGGTGCAGAAGGATAGCCTTCGACCAGTCGACATCTCTCTCACGCGCCACGTCGATCAGCACCGGCGGGATATGTCCGGGCGCCTCGCGGAAATCCGCAGCGCACTTGCGAATGGACTCCCGCAGAAGAGCGTTCTGATCTTGAACGCTCTTCTGGCGCTTGCGCGCAATCCTGGAAAGATCCATCCGGAGATTCGAATCAGCGGCTGGCGCGGCGGCTCATGAACGCCAGACGCTCCAGCAGTTGCACGTCCTGCTCGTTCTTCACCAGCGCACCGGCCAGCGGCGGGATGGCCTTGGTGGGGTCGCGCTCGCGCAGCACGGCTTCGCCGATGTTGTCGGCCATCAGCAGCTTCAGCCAGTCCACCAGTTCGGAGGTGGAAGGCTTCTTCTTCAGGCCCGGCACCTTGCGCACGTCGAAGAAGATATCCAGCGCCTCGCTGACCAGCGTGCCGCTGATCTTCGGGTAGTGCACGTCGACGATCTTCTGCAGCGTCTCGCGGTCGGGGAAGGCGATGTAGTGGAAGAAGCAGCGGCGCAGGAAGGCGTCCGGCAGTTCCTTTTCGTTGTTGGAGGTGATGATGATGATCGGGCGCTGCCTGGCCTTGATGGTCTCGTTGGTCTCGTAAACGAAGAACTCCATCTTGTCGAGTTCCTGCAGCAGGTCGTTGGGGAACTCGATATCGGCCTTGTCGATCTCGTCGATCAGCAGGATAACGCGCTCTTCGGCCTCGAAGGCCTCCCAGAGCTTGCCCTTCTTGATGTAGTTGCGCACGTCGTGGACCTTGTCCACGCCCAGTTGGGAGTCGCGCAGGCGGCTCACCGCGTCGTACTCGTAGAGCCCCTGGTGGGCCTTGGTGGTGGACTTGATGTGCCAGGTGATCAGCTTGGCGCCGAAGGACTCCGCCAACTGCTCGGCCAGCATGGTCTTGCCGGTGCCCGGCTCGCCCTTCACCAGCAGCGGGCGCTGCAGGGTGATGGCGGCGTTGACCGCCAGCTTGAGGTCGTCGGTGGCGACGTAGGACTGAGTGCCTTCGAACTTCATCGGGAAATCCTCGAACGGTAGCGGCCGGGGACAGGCCCGGGCGGAAATGTGCGTTTGGGAGACTGCGACTATAACGCGCATGGCTCTCGACTGTGAACGCAGGACGGGCATTCAGTCACTGAATGCCCAGTCACGCTTGGCCCAGCCACGCGCGGCATCGGCCCCCACGGCGTCCATTGAGTACCGATCCGGGCGGAGCGACGACCGATCTTTCCGCCGGTTCTGCGTCTGGACTGGAAGGTGGGCTGGGAATAGGCTCTCTGATTACCTTCGAGCGACAAGGACCCTCATCATGAGCCGTATTTACGCAGACAACGCGCAGTCCATCGGCAACACGCCGCTGGTCCAGATCAATCGCATCGCCCCGCGCGGCGTCACCATCCTGGCCAAGATCGAAGGGCGCAACCCCGGCTACTCGGTGAAGTGCCGGATCGGCGCCAACATGATCTGGGATGCCGAGTCCGGCGGTCGCCTCAAGTCGGGCATGACCATCGTGGAGCCGACCTCCGGCAACACCGGCATCGGCCTGGCCTTCGTCGCCGCCGCCCGTGGCTACAAAATGATCCTGACAATGCCCTCCTCGATGAGCCTGGAACGCCGCAAGGTGCTCAAGGCGCTGGGTGCCGAACTGGTGCTGACCGAGCCGGCAAAGGGCATGAAAGGCGCCATCGCCAAGGCCGAGGAAATCGTCGCCAGCGACCCTGCCAGGTATTTCATGCCGGCGCAGTTCGATAACCCGGCCAACCCGGCGATCCACGAGAAGACCACCGGCCCGGAAATCTGGAACGACACCGATGGCGCGGTGGATGTGCTGGTGGCCGGCGTCGGTACCGGCGGAACCATCACCGGCGTGTCGCGGTTCATCAAGAACACCAAAGGCAAGCCGATCCTCTCGGTGGCCGTGGAGCCGGTCGGCTCGCCAGTGATCAGCCAGACCCTCGCCGGCGAAGAGGTCAAGCCCAGCCCACACAAGATCCAGGGAATCGGCGCCGGTTTCGTGCCGAAGAACCTCGACCTGTCCGTGGTCGACCGTGTTGCGACCGTCACCGACGACGATGCCAAGAACATGGCCCTGCGCCTGATGCAGGAGGAAGGCATCCTCTGTGGCATTTCCAGCGGCGCCGCTATGGCCGCGGCGGTGAAGCTCGCCGAGGAGCCGAACATGCAGGGCAAGACCATCGTCGTCATCCTGCCTGATTCCGGCGAGCGCTATCTGTCGAGCATGCTGTTCGACGGCCTGTTCGACGATCAGGAACTGGTTCAGTAAGACTTCCTCCCGCCCCCTTGCGGGGCGCTTCCCCAATGGCCGCACAGATCAGGTGCGACGTCGCTCATGTGCGCTGTCTGCGGACCCGCAGGCAGCCACCGCGACTGGCCATGTTCCGGCAAAATGGTTAATTCTTGCGCAGCCCACGACCGCGCGTCGCCATCTCGTCGAAGATGACCGGGCACCCCGCACCGATGTCAGGAACACAAGAATGAAAATTTCCGCCCCGTTGCTCTCCACACTTGCACTCTCCCTCGCCGTGGCCGCCGGCGCCGCCAAGGCCGATTCCGTCAAGATCTACAACTGGTCCGACTACATCGCCCCGGACACCGTGCCGACCTTCACCAAGGAAACCGGCATCCAGGCGACCTACGACGTCTACGACAGTAACGAGACCCTCGACGGCAAGCTGATGACCGGCAAATCCGGTTACGACATCGTGGTGCCGTCCAACCATTTCATGGCCAAGCAGATCCAGGCCGGCGCCCTGAAGAAACTGGACAAGAGCCAGTTGCCGAACTGGAAGAACCTCAACCCGGTGCTGATGAAGGCGCTGGAAGTGAACGACCCGGGCAACGAGCACGGCTTCCCCTACCTGTGGGGCACCACCGGCATCGGCTACAACCCGGCGAAGATCAAGGAAGTGCTGGGCGACAACGCGCCGATCGACTCCTGGGACATTTTCTTCAAGCCCGAGTACATGGAGAAGCTGTCCAAGTGCGGCGTAGCAGTGCTGGACAACGGTCCGGAGCTGCTGCCGATCACCCTGAACTACCTGGGCCTGCCGCATCACAGCCAGAAGCTGGATGACTACAAGAAGGCCGAGGAAGCGCTGATGAAGGTGCGTCCGTACATCCGCTACTTCCACTCCTCCAAGTACGTCAGCGACCTGGCCAACGGCGAGATCTGCGTAGCCGTCGGCTTCTCCGGCGACATCCTGCAGGCCGCCACCCGCGCCAAGGAAGCCAAGAACGGCGTGGAAATCCACTACTCCACTCCGAAGGAAGGCTCGCCGCTGTGGTTCGACATGATCGCCATGCCGAACGACGCGCCGGACGAGAAGGCCGCCTATGCCTTCATGAACTACCTGCTGCGCCCGGAAGTGATGGCCAACGTCAGCAACTACGTGCACTACGCCAACGGCAACCTGGCAGCCGACGCGCTGGTGGACAAGGAAATCAAGGCAGACCCGGCGATCTACCCGCCGCAGGACAAGATGGCCAAGCTGTTCGCCCTCGAATCCATGCCGATGAAGATCGACCGTGTGCGTACCCGCACCTGGAATACCATCAAGACCGGCAAGTAAGCACCATCCTTGCCTGACGACGCGCGGCCCCGGCCGCGCGTTTTCGTTGGTACGCCCCGATTGTCGTGGGGCTCCCGCTTTGCCGTCCGACTCGCGCAGCGCTCGCCTCGGCCGGCCACAGCAGTTATAGTCTGTCCACGCAGCCCTTCGCTGCCTCACTTAACAGGTTCGCCTTCATGTCCCGACACCCATTGCCCAATCCGGCAATCATCGCTGCAGCCTTCCCGGCACGCGGCGCGGGTGCGGCCTGCCCTCCTCCGCCTGTCGTCGCCATCGCGTCGCCTCCGCCTCCCGGCGCGGCCTATCCGCCGCCCGGCGTGCGCCACTGACGCCCAACGCGTTTCCCTGCATCCGGTTTTCCGCGCTCATCTGACGCGGCACCCGGCGTGTGGCCGGCCAACAGAAGGCCGGTCGTGATCTGCCTGACGACAGGTGTATTCCATGATTTCGTTCAACCGTTCCACGCTGGTCGGCCTGGCCAGCACTTCCCTCTTCGTACTGCTGTGGAGCAGTGCCGCAATCATCAGCAAATGGGGCCTGGCCCACGCATCGCCGATGATTTTCCTCATCGCGCGCTTCGGCACCGCGCTGGCCGCCCTGCTGGTCCTCTCGCCTCTGATCGGCCTGCGCTGGCCCCGCGAACCCCGGCAGATCCGCCAGGCGGTGCTCACCGGGCTGGTGATGCTGGGCATCTACCCGATCTTCTACCTGCTGGCGCTGGACCTGCACGTCACCCCCGGCGTCATCGCCACGGTGCTCGGCGTGCAGCCGATGCTCACCAGTTTTCTGCTGGAGCGCCGGCACTCCGCGCCGCGCCTGGGCGGCCTGGCGCTAGGTCTGGCCGGGTTGGTGATGGTGGTGTACCAGAGCATCGGGCTGGCGGGCCTGACCTTCGCCGGACTGGCCTGCTGCCTGCTGGCGCTGCTGTCGATCACCGGCGGCTCGATTCTGCAGAAGAACATCCGCGAGAACCCGCTGGGCACCCTGCCTCTGCAATACATCGCCGGCCTCGCGCTATGCCTGGCGGTCGCGCCCTTCCAGCCGCTGCATGTGGAATGGAACGCCGAGTTCATCCTCAGTGCGCTGTGGATGGGGCTGATGGTCTCGGTGCTGGCTACCGTGCTGCTCTACCGGATGATCGCAGCCGGTAATCTGGTGAACGTCACCAGCCTGTTCTACCTGGTACCGGCGGTCACTGCGCTGATGGACTACCTGGTGTTCGGCAATCGCCTGTCCGCCCTCGGCCTGCTGGGCATGGGGCTGATCGTGCTCGGCCTGATGCTGGTGTTCCGCAAGCCCGGCAGCACGGCACGCGACGAGTCGCCCGCGCGGGTTGTGGACAACTGATCGGAGGGTGAAAGCACGCAGGCGGGGGGGAGCCTCGCCTGCGCGTTTTCAGTTGGCCGCTTCCGCCTTCGGCAGCGGCGCTGGCTTGAGCACCAGCCAGAGAGCCAGAGCAATCAGCAGGCCACCCTGCAGGTGCGCCCAGGACAGCGACTCGTCCAGCAGCAGCACGCCCCAGAGCACACCGAACGGCGGGATGAGGAAGGTCACGGTCATGGTCTTGAGCGGGCCGATGCTGGCCAGCAGGCGGAAGTAAAGAACATAGGCGAACGACGTGCAGAGCAGGCCCAGCCCGGCCAGCGCCAACAGTATCTTCGGCTCGGCCAGCGGCGCCAGCGGCATGTCCAGGCTGCTGCCGAGAAATACCGGCAGCATGCACATCGTCGCCCCCGTCTGGCTGCCCAGGGCCGAGACGCCGGAGTCCATGCCACCCCGATCGTTGATCCAGCGCCTGGTGGCAAAGCCGGCGAAGCCATAGCAGGTGGTCGCCACCAGGCAGGCGGCGGCACCCCACAATACAGCGGCGTCCAGCGGCACCGGTCCCGCGCCAGTCAGCACCGCCACACCCGCGAGGCCGACCAGCATAGGCCGGAGGCCCGCACGAAACCTGCGGCGACTCGCTCTTTCCCTCCCCGTGCGCCGTGGCTAAGCTCGCTGCACAACGACTGCGCAGGGGCGCTCCCATGACTCAGCACTGGCCGGCGACCGAGATCGCAACGCAGATACTCGAAGGCTTCGACGATTACCGTGCGAAGTTCCACCAGATCACCGCCGGCGCCCCGGCGCGCTTCGAGCAGGCGCTCTGGCAGGAAGCCCAGGCTGCTTCCGCCCAGCGGATCAACCTGTACGAGGAGATGGTCGCCGAGACCGTGGAGCGTCTCACCCGCACCATGTCCCATATCGACCTGGTGGACGTGGAGCGCTGGCCGATCGCCAAGAGCGCATACATCACCCTGATCGATCCGCGCCTGGACGACGAACTGGCGGAAACCTGGTTCAACTCGATCTTCTGCGGGCTGTTCAGCCACGACAACATCAGTGATGGCACGATGTTCGTGCACACCACCCGACCATCGCTGCGCGCCCATTCGCGGGACCCGCACACGCGGCTGTACCGGCCCGGCGGCAACCTGCGCCGGGCATTGGAAAGTATCTTCGACGACTACCGCTTCGCCGTGGACTACGACGACCGCGAGCGCGATCTGGAGCGCATCGACAGCCTGTTGCGCGCCAGCCTGCCCGACTGGGTCTGCAAGGATCCGACACTGGCCATCGAACTGATCGGCTCGGTGTTCTACCGCAACAAGGGCGCCTATCTGGTGGGACGCCTGTTCACCCCGGACGAACAATGGCCGCTGGTCTTCCCGCTGGTCCACCACGAAGGGCGCGGCATCCAGTTCGACACGGTGATCACCGACGAAGCGGAAGTCTCGATCATCTTCTCCTTCACCCGCTCCTACTTCATGGTGGATGCGCCGGTGCCGGCGGAAATGGTGGCGTTTCTGAAACGCCTGCTGCCGGGCAAGCACATCGCCGAGCTGTACACCTCCATAGGCTTCTACAAGCAGGGCAAGAGTGAGTTCTACCGCGCGCTGATCAACCACCTGGCGACCACCGACGACCGCTTCGTGATGGCCCCCGGCGTACGCGGCATGGTGATGAGCGTGTTCACGCTGCCCGGCTTCAACACCGTGTTCAAGATCATCAAGGACAATTTCAACCCGGCCAAGACCGTGGACCACGCCACGGTGATCCAGAAGTACCAGTTGGTGAAGAACCACGACCGCGTCGGCCGCCTGGCGGACACCCAGCAGTTCGCCGACTTCCGCTTCCCGGTGAGCAAATTCGATCCGGACTGCCTGAGCGAATTGCTGGAGGTAGCTCCCTCCACCGTGGTGCAGGAGGGCGACGTGGTGCTGATCCGCCATTGCTGGACCGAGCGCCGGATGACGCCGCTGAACATCTACCTGGAACACGCCACCGAGGCGCAGGTGGCCGAAGCACTGAACGACTACGGCCTGGCGATCAAGCAACTGGCTGCCGCGAATATCTTTCCCGGCGACATGCTGCTGAAGAACTTCGGCGTCACCCGTCACGGCCGCGTGGTGTTCTACGACTACGACGAAATCAGCTATCTCACCGAGGTGAATTTCCGGCACATCCCGCCACCGCGCTACGAGGAGGACGAGATGTCTTCCGAGCCGTGGTACTCGGTGGGGCCGATGGACGTGTTCCCGGAGGAGTTTCCGCGTTTCCTGTTCGTCGACCTGAAGCTGCGCAGGCAGTTCGCCAAACTGCACGGCAACCTGTTCGACGCGGATTACTGGAAGGGCCTGCAGGCGCAGATTCGCGCGGGCAAGGTGATCGACGTGTTCCCGTACCGGCGCCACGAGTCGCCGGAAGAGGCGCTAGCGCGGTAAGCCGACTGGTTCGCCGCGCGGGAACGGCTGTCCGATGGCGCAGATCCCGGCACGCAATGCTTTCGCAGGAGCTGCCGCCTCGAAGGGTCTGGCGTCAGATCCGGCATGCGAAAGCATCAGTTCCAGTGCCGACGCGAGGCGCGGCGGTTGTCACCGAAGCCGACCAGCGCCGCCACCGAAGTCATCAGCACCTCGGCAATCCACGCCAGCAGCAGCCCGCCGGCCAGCGCCCAGCCGATGGCCTCCGGTTCAAGAACCACCTGGTACCGGTAGTTTTCGTAGGTTTCCTGCAAGAGTTCATGGTTCGGCGCACTGACCATGTGCAAGGCGCGCTGGTACCAGTTGCCCTGTAGCGCCAGCCATTGGCTCTCGAAGAGTTGCGCACGGCGCAACAGGCGCTCGATGTTGTCGGCGTCGCGCTGGAACACGGGGTCGGCACTGCCGCGATAGTGCGCCACCAGGGCATTCAGGTCGCCCTTGAAGAACTGTCCTGCGGTGTCCCTGAAGCCCTGCAGGGCCTGCGCCGCCTCGATGCGGTGAGCATCCACGCGCTGCGCGTAATCCTTGATGAAACCGGGCACCTGTACCGCCACCATCAGGCCCAGCGCAAACAACACCATGCGAATGTAGCTGCGCAGCATTTTCTCCCCCTTGGTTCTTGTCGTGATGAAATCGCCCAGCGACAGCCTCCCAGGGCGGCCGGGCGAAGAGAGACGTCAGATCCTTCCCTGGTCGACGATCTCGCCGCGCCACCAGAGCATCCACTCGCCGCCCTGCATCAGGGTCCAGTTCTCGTTGTCGGTCAGCGGCTCGGTGGCGATCACCGTGACCACGTCGTCCGGCGTGGTCTCTGACTGGAAGTCCACGATCAGGTCGGCATCCTTCAGCCGCGCCGGGCCGAACGGCGCGCGCCGGGTGATCCAGGCCAGCTTGGTGGTACAGAACGAGAACAGCCAGTCGCCATCGCTGAGCAGGCAGTTGAACACCCCCTTCTCGCGGAACGCGGCGCAGGCGCCTACCAGCGTCGGTAGCAGTACCTCGACCGGAACCGGCTCGGGAAAGGCCCGGCGCACACGGTTGAGCAGGTCGCAGAAGGCCGCCTCGCTGTCGGTATCGCCCACCGGGCGGTACAGCCCCGGCTCGGGGTGGAAGTCGGCCAGTTGGCCATTGTGGGCGAAGGTCCAGTAGCGCCCGCCCATCTCGCGTACGAAGGGATGCGTATTGGACAGGCAGACCTTGCCGACGTTGGCCTGGCGGATGTGTCCAATCACCGTCTCGCTCTTGATCGGGTAGCGCTGCACCAGGCGCGCGACCTCCGAATCTATGCTCGCCGACGGGTCCTGGAACAGCCGCACGCCCCGTCCTTCATAGAATGCGATCCCCCAGCCATCGCGGTGCGGACCGGTGCCACCACCACGCTGCATCAGCCCGGTGAAGCTGAACACGATGTCCGTGGGGACGTTGGCGCTCATGCCGAGCAACTCGCACATGAATCAGTTCTCCTCCATCAGTGCCTCGCGCAACTGGTGCAGCTCGCGCGACAGGCGGTCCTGCATCCTCCGCCGGCCCAGCGGCAGAAACCGCGTGAGCACGCGCACCAGCAGTGCCGGCAGGTCGCTCAACTCTCGCGGAATCAGGTGCAGATGAAAATGCGGTACGTGCTGGTTGGCGGCAGGGCCGTCGTTGACCAGCAGATTGATACCGACCCGGCCATAGCCAGCCCGGCGCAACACGCGCTGCATACGCTCGGCCAGTGGCATCAGCCCGGCCTGTGCGTCCTCCGACAACTGGTGCAGGAACGGCGCATGCTCCCGTGCCACCACCAGCAGATGAGCGGGACGCAGCGGATAGATATCCAGCAGCACGATGAATCGATCGTCTTCGTAGAGGACGTGAGCCGGCACGCGACCGGCCGCTATGGCACAGAACACGCAGTCCATGAGAACTCCTCGAAAGGCCGTTCAGTTCATGCTGGACGCGTGTTGGTCGCGATGCAAGGCGCGAATCAGAGACGCGGCTCGATGCGCATGCGACGGTCGCCACGCTCGTCGGTACGGCTGTCCACGCCAGGCATCAGCTCCGGCTGCATCAGTTGGCGCAGGGTCGGCTCGTCTTCCGGGTCCGGCTCCTTGCGGCGCTTCTTCATCGAGCGCTCGATGGGCCAACGGACGAGCACGAACAGCAGGTACACGCCAAACGCTGCCAGCAGCACCAGGGCCAGGTCCGACACCGCGCGCCAGGCGTTGTTGCCAACCTTGAACACTACGTCCAGCGCGGTGATGGCGATAGCTGGAGCGTACAGATTGTTGGCCGGGTCCACCGGCGTCGGGGTGAACAGCAGCACGACGACGATGACTCGCAGCGGCTCGCGCAGCCACCGCCACATCCAGCCGGTCATCAGGAACCAAACCAGCGTGAGGCCGAGGCCGGCGCCGAGATAGGCGCCCCAGGCGATCATGTAATCGTGTTCGTTCATGCGCGTGCGTGCGGTGGCGGCGGAGGGGGGCTTATGATAGCCGCTTTTACTCATGGGTGCGCAGCCGGGCGTCATCCATGCCGTGCCGAGGAGCCGCCATGTCCGACCGTCAGCCCCCCATCGCCCGCCGCGAAGCCGCCGCCGATCCCTACGCCTGGCTGGAGAACCGCGACGCCGAGGATGTCCTCGACTACCTGAAGGCGGAGAACGCCTACCTGGAAGAGCAGCTCGCCCCGCAAGCCGCATTGCGCGAGGCACTGTTCCTGGAGATCAAGGGACGCATCCGCGAAACCGACCTGTCCCTGCCCACGCCGTGGGGCCCGTGGCTGTACTACCAGCGCACCACCGCCGGCGACGAATATCCGCGCCACTATCGCTGCCCGCGGCCGGCGGACGGGTCGCTGGCGGTGGATCAGAGTGCGGAACAACTGCTGCTCGATCCCAACGCCCTGGCCGGCGGCGACTTCCTCTCCGTCGGCGCCTTCAGCATCAGCCCCGACCATTCGAAGCTCGCCTACAGCCTGGACACCAGTGGCGACGAGATCTACACGCTGTACGTCAAGGACCTCGCCGACGGCAGCGTCCGCACCCTGCCCTTCGAAGGCTGCGATGGCAGCCTGACCTGGGCCAACGACAACCGCACGCTGTTCTTCGGCGAGCTGGACGACACCCATCGCCCCCACAAGCTCTACCGCCATCGCCTGGGCGAAACGGGCGCCGAGCAGGTCTTCGAGGAGCGCGACGGCCGCTTCTTCCTGCACTGCTATCGCTCAAGCTCGGAACGCCAGTTGATCCTGCTGCTGAACAGCAAGACCACCAGCGAAGCCTGGGTGCTCGATGCCGACACGCCGCAAGGCGAGTTCCAGTGCCTGGCGCCGCGCGAGGAAGGCCACGAGTACTACCCGGATCACGGCCGCCTGAACGGCGACTGGGCCTGGCTTATCCGCAGCAACCAGACCGGCATCAACTTCGCCCTGTTCCTCGTCGACCAGGCGCACCCCACTCGCCCGCACTGGCGGCAACTGGTGGCGCACCGCGATGAAGTGATGCTCGAAGGCGTCACCCTCAATGCCGAGGCTCTGACCCTGAGCCTGCGCGAAGGCGGCCTGCCGATCATCGAGGTACATCCGCACGGACAGCCGGCGCATCGCGTCGATCTGCCGGATGCCGCCTACAACCTCTATGTGCAGGACAGCCTGGAATTCGACAGCCCAGTCATACGTCTGCGCTACGAAGCCCTTAACCGCCCGGCGCAGATTCGCCAGTTGGAGCTCTCCGGCGGCGAGCAGAAAGTGCTCAAGGAAACCCCGGTGGAAGGCCCGTTCGACGCCGATGCCTACGAAAGCCGCCGCCTCTGGGCCGACGCCGAGGACGGCGTGCAGGTGCCGATCAGCCTGGTAGGCCGCCGCGATGTGCTGGAGAGCATCGCCCGTGGCGAACCCGCGCCGCTCTATCTGTACGGCTACGGTGCCTATGGCGAAAGCCTAGATCCGTGGTTCTCCCATGCGCGCCTGAGCCTGCTGGAGCGCGGCTTCGTCTTCGCCATCGCTCACGTGCGTGGCGGCGGCGAGCTGGGCGAAGCCTGGTATCGCGCCGGCAAACTGGAACACAAGCAGAACACTTTCAGCGACTTCATCGCCTGCGCCGAACACCTGCTGGCCCACGGCTACAGCACACCGGAGCGCCTGGCGATCAGCGGTGGCAGCGCCGGCGGCCTGCTGATCGGTGCAGTACTCAACCAGCGTCCGCAACTCTTCGCCGCGGCCATCGCCGAGGTCCCCTTCGTCGATGTGCTGAACAGCATGCTCAACCCCGACCTGCCGCTGACCGTCACCGAGTACGACGAATGGGGCAACCCGCAGGAACCGGAGGTCTACGAACGCATCCGCGCCTACGCGCCCTACGAGAACGTCAGTGCCCAGGACTACCCCGCGCTGCTGGTAGTCGCAGGCTACAACGACAGCCGCGTACAGTACTGGGAGGCCGCCAAGTGGGTCGCCAAGCTGCGGGTAAGCAAGACCGACGGCAACCTGCTGCTGCTCAAGACCGACCTGGGTGCCGGCCACGGCGGCATGAGCGGGCGCTACCAGGGGCTCAAGGACGTGGCGCTGGAGTACGCCTTCCTGCTCAAGGTGCTGGGCCAGGAAACCCACGGCTGATGCTCTACACCTGCCCCTGCTGTGGCCATTTCAGTTTCGGCGACCCTCCGGGGTCATACGAAATCTGTGAAATTTGCCTTTGGGAAGACGACCACCTGCAACTCTGCTTCCCCGACGCGCGCGGCGGCGCCAACGCGGTAAGCCTGATCGAAGCGCAGGTCAACTACGTGCAATGGGGCGCCTGCGAGCGGCGCTTCCGCACCCAGGCTCGTCCGCCGACCATCGACGATGTGAAGGACGACCGCTGGTTCCCGCTATGGGAGAAACGCGTGAAGTTGCCGGATGACGAAGCGCCGCTGTACGGCGAGGAAGCCTGCTACTGGTTGCGGACGTCGCGCTGAGTATGGGCTGGAAGGATCAGCCGGCACGGAAGATCAGGTGCTCTTCCCAGTCGTCTTCGGCGACAGAGTTCTCGCTGAGCATCCGGCCAGACTGCGAGATACGCTCATGGTGCACGGCGTCGGGATCGCCGCAGACGAGATGGTGCCACAACGGCAGGTCCTTGCCCTCCGCCACCAGGCGATAGGCGCAGGTCGGCGGCAGCCACTGGAATTCGTCGGCCTGGGCCGGGGTCAGTTGGATGCAGTCGGGCACCGTCGCGCGGCGGTTGGCGTAGTCGGTGCAGCGGCAGGTCTTGAGGTCCAGTAACTTGCAGGCGATACGGGTGTAGTACACCGCGCCGTCGTCCTCGTCTTCCAGCTTCTGCAGGCAGCACAGGCCGCAGCCGTCGCACAGCGATTCCCACTCGTCCTGATCGAGCTGGTCGAGGGTCTTGCGTTTCCAGAAGGGTTCGACTTTGGCGGCCATTTTTTGTACAGGGGCTATTTCACGGGGCGCCAAGTCTAAGCCCGGTGCGCTCCGGGGCCAAGCGCAGGCGACCATTGACCGCGCGATGCTTGCCAGAGCGAGCCACGCTGGGTAGCTTTGCCCACCTGCGGGCCGATTCCAGAGCGCTCGCAATTCACTCGCCAACTGCCACCAGCAGCCGAGCCCTTCGCATCCTCGATGCCCGGCCGTCCACGGCACCATCGGCATTCCCCCTAGCCACAGGAGCTTTCATGAGCGCCAACCCCCGCGTTGCCGAGCACCCGATCGACCCGCAGTTCATCAATCGCTGGTCGCCCCGCGCCTTCAACAGCGAGAGCATCCCGGAAACCACCCTGCTGAGTTTCATCGAGGCGGCGCGCTGGGCGCCCTCGTCATTCAACTCGCAACCCTGGCGCTTCCTCTATGCGCGCCGCGACACGCCGAACTGGCAGCGCTACCTGAACCTGCTGGGCGAGTTCAATCGCGGCTGGGCGCAACACGCCTCGGCGCTGGTGGTGGTGCTGTCCAAGACTACCTTCGCACCGCCCGGTTCCAGCGAAGAGAAGCCCGCCCTCTGGCACAGCTTCGACACCGGTTCGGCCTGGGGCTTCCTGGCGTTGCAGGCGAGCCTCGCAGGCTGGCATACCCACGGCATGGCCGGCTTCGATCGCGAACTGGCGCGCAGCGAACTGAAGGTGCCAGCGGACCACGAGATCCACGCGGTGATCGCCGTGGGCAAGCTTGGCGACAAGTCGATCCTTCCGGAAAGCCTGCAGACCCGCGAAGTCCCCAACGCACGCCGCCCGCTGGCGGAAATCGTCGCCGAGGGCGATTTCTCGCTGTAAGCGATGCCGCCAACGAAAAAGGCCCCTTGCGGGGCCTTTTCATGTTCGGCGGCGTGATCAGTAACCCCGCTCGAAGTCCACTTCACCACGCATTTCCTGGCCGGCCCAGAAGCGGGTCAGGTTATCGCGGAACAGGTCGATCAGCGCTCCCGGCAATGTCGGCGCGGCGGTATGCCCGGTCAGCAGCAAACGCGGGGTATGCCAGAACGCATGTTGCGGCGGCAGCGGTTCCACGCGGCAGACATCGATCACCGCGCCGGCGATCTGGTTGGCCTCCAGCGCCGACACCAGATCGTCGTCGACTACCGAGGTGCCACGGCCGGCGTTGATGAACAACGCCGTTGGCTTCATCCGGTTGAACAGCGGCAAGTTGTAGATATCGCGGGTTTCCGTGGTATCGGGCAACAGGTTCACCACGTAATCGGCGGTCTGAACCAGCCGCGGCAGGTTATCCAGCGAGCCCACACGGCTGAACGGCAGCAGCGAACGCGGATTCTTCGCCACACCCAGCAGCTCCACGCCGAACGGCGCCAGCATGTGCGCCACGGCCTGGCCGATCTCGCCGGTACCGACGATCAACACCTGGCGGCCATGCAGGCTGCCCGGCAGCCGGTCATCCCACTGTACGCCGACCTGGCTGGCCAGCCGGCCGAGCATCTGCCGTTCGTGGGCAAGCATGTAGGTGAGCAGGTATTCAGTCATGACCTGGCCGAAGATGCCCACGGCGCGGGTCAGTGCGTAATCCCTGGGAAGGCCGTCGGCCAGCAGCGGCGTGATACCGGCCCAACTGGACTGGATCCACACCGGGTGGACGCCCAGGCGCAACAGTTGCGCGGCGAAATCAGGCTGGGCAAGCCATACAGGGCAATCGGCGGCAGCTTCGCGGAGCTTTTCCGGGTCGTCACCCGACACTACGGAAATCCGGGGCTCCGCCGCCATGATCAGGGCAGCGTAGAGGGCGTGGTCTCGATCGAGAACGAGTAGGCGCATGAGTCAGGACCTTCGCGTCGATCGGTGGAACGTTTGCGGCTGGCGCATCTGGGCTCGCTTCAAGTGTGCTTCCCGAGGCTATCGGCATCAGTTCGTGGGAAGACAGGCGGCTATAGACACAGCCAAAGACCAAGCGTTCCGCTCCGTTGAACCCTTTTTCTCCGCGCATAATGCGCTCAAGCCGCGAACTTGCACAGTGCCAGCACTGATACAGATCCGCGGCCTGAGAAGTGTGGCGCGATGCCGGAGATCAGAGCGGATCGTTCATCCGCAGCAGTTCTTCGGGAAGGTGTTCGATGTACTCCTCCTCGGTCGGCGGCATCTGAAGGTGGAAGCCCTGCTTCTCGATGTTCTCCAGCACCTTGTTGATGTCCTCGCGCGCCAGTTGGCGCTCGGGGCTGAGCACCAGGTCGAAGGTATGCTGCGGTGGGCCGAACACGGCGATAAGCGCCTCGGGCACACGGGTCAGGGCTTCGCGCTTGTCGACGTATAGGTACATCTCATTCTTGCGCGGGCTCTTGTAGATGGAGCAGATGCGTTTCATGGGGTCTCCGCGTTATTCGTTGGGCTGGACGGCAAGGCAGTCCAGCAGGGCCTGCCCCATCAGTTCACGGCGCCAGCCTTGCAGCGATTCGGGCAATTCGTAGGGGCCATCGGGATAGCCGGTCTTGAGCAGGGCTTCGAGGACTTTCTTGCGCACCATCAGCTCTGGCGCCATGCCCTGGCGCTCGGCTTCCTTCTGGCCGACTTCGCGCAGCTTCTTGAGCAACGGCGTGACTTCCCGGGGCAATGGCTCCGGCAGCGTCTGCGGCCACTGCTCCTGGGGCTGCTTCGCCGCGTGGGCGATCAGCGCGATCAACGTGTCGCCGTCCTGGCGCACGGTGCGCGGGTGCATGTCGTCGATGCGCGCCAGGGCCACCTTGTCCGTCGGCTGGAAGCGCGCCAGCGGCCACAGGGTGTGTTCGCGCAGCACACGGTTGCGCGGCTGGTTGCGCAGGCGCGCCTGCTGCTCGCGCCAGGCGCAGAGTTCGCGCAGCACCGCCAGTTGCTGGCGCCCGAGCTTCCACGCCAGCTTCACGTCGAGGTAAGCCTCCTGCGGATCGCTGATGCGGGTCTGGTTGTTGGCCAGGTCGGCGCCATCGGCCAGCAGCCATTCGAGCTTGCGCTCGCTCAGACGCGGAGCCAGCTTCACGTAGACTTCGGCGAGATGCTGCACATCTTCGGCGGCATAGCGCACCTGCATGTCGGTCAGCGGGCGCTGTAGCCAGTCAGAGCGGGTCTCGTCCTTGGGCAGGTCCAGGCCGAGAATCTCCAGTACCAGCCTGGAATACCCCATCGAGTGCGGCATGCCCAGGTAGGCGGCCGCCAGCTGGGTGTCGAACAGCGGCTGCGGCAGGCTGCCGGTCAGGCGCAGGAAGACCTCCAGGTCTTCACCGCAGGCGTGGAAGACCTTGACTACATGAGGCGCCTCCAGCACTTCGGCGAACGACGACCAGTCGCGAATCAGCAGCGGGTCGATCAGCCACACGGCATTGCCGTCGCCCACCTGCACGAGGCCGGCTTCGGGGTAGAAGGTATCGACACGCATGAACTCGGTATCGAGCGCGAGGTACGGCAGTTCTTTCCAGTACTGGCACTTGCTAGCCAGGCTGGCATCGTCGCGAATCCACTGAATATCGAGTGCGCTCACGAACATCTCCTTCGTTTCGGTGCCGCGCATTATATAGAGATGCTTGATGTGCGAGCATTCCACTCGGCCATTGCTCTGTGTCCTGCCGCACGCAGCGACTAGTCTGTGCCCGCCCCTCATAACAACAACAAGGCAGCTCTTCATGAAGAAGCTATTCGGCTTGCTCGCCCTGCTTGTCGCAGCGCTGGCGATCTACCTGGCGCTCACGCCCAGCCCCATCGACCCGCTGGCCTGGACGCCAGCCAAGGCGCCGCCAATGACCGGGGTGATGGAACCCAACGACACCCTGATGAAGGCCGAACTGCTCGCCCAGGGCCAGATTCGCGGCCCGGAAGACACCACGGTGGATGCCCAGGGCCGCGTGTTCGCTGGGCTGGATGACGGCCGTATCGTCCGCATCGACAGCGATGGCCAGGCGCAAACCTTCGTCGAAACCGGCGGCCGGCCGCTGGGCATGGCGTTCGACGCCCACGGCAACCTGATCGTCGCCGATGCCTGGAAGGGGCTGCTGCAGATCGACCCGCAGGGCAGCATCCGCGCACTCACAGACTCCGCCGACGGGGTGCCCTTCGCCTTCACCGACGATCTGGACATCGCCAGCGACGGACGCATCTATTTCAGCGACGCCTCCAGCCGCTTCCATCAGCCGGACTACGTCCTCGACCTGCTCGAAGCGCGTCCACATGGCCGCCTGCTGCGCTACGACCCGGCGAACGGCAAGACCGAGGTGCTGCTCAAGGATCTGTACTTCGCCAATGGCGTCGCACTGTCGGCGCAGGAAGACTTCGTGCTGGTCAACGAGACCTACCGCTATCGCATCACCCGCTACTGGCTCAAAGGCCCGAAAGCCGGCCAGAGCGATGTCTTCATCGATAACCTGCCGGGCCTGCCGGACAATCTCGCCAGCGACCGCAAGGGGACGTTCTGGGTAGCCCTGCCATCGCCGCGCAAAGCCGATGCCGACCTGATCCAGCAGTTCCCCTGGCTCAAGCGCCAGTTGACCAAGCTGCCGCGCAGCTTCCTGCCCAAACCGGTACCCTATGGGCTGGTAGTCGCGGTGAACGAGAAAGGCGAGATCGTGCGCAGCCTGCACGACACCAGCGGCCAGCATCTGCGCATGATCACCTCGGTGAAACCGGTGGGTGACTCGCTCTACCTGGGCAGCCTGGAGAACGACCGCATCGGCCGGCTCCAACTGCACTGATCGCTCACGCCAGCGACCGCTCCTCGCGGGTGGTCGCCTGGCCGAGCGCGGCGTCGGCCTCCAGCAGGTCGAGCATGCGTCCGCGCACCTCATCCATCAGAGCATCCACGCCCTGCTCTGCGTAGTCGGTCGAGTCGATGGGTTTGCCCACATGCACCTCTACCGGCATCCCCAGGTTGAGGTTCAGCCCTCCGGCCGGCAACACCTGCTGAATACCCCGGATCGCCACCGGAACGATTACCGCGTCAGTCTGCTGGGCCAGGCGGAAGCAGCCCTTCTTGAACGGCTGCAAACGCCCATCCTTGGAACGCGTGCCTTCCGGCGCGGCCCACAGCACGATGCCGCTCTCCATCATTTCCCGGGCCTTTGCCAGGTCGCTCATGGCCTGGTGGCGGTTGTGCCGGTCGATGGACGGGAATTCCGCCGCACGCATCGCCGCTCCCCACACCGGTACGGCGAACAACTCCTTCTTGGCCAGCATGCGGATCGAGCCGGGCATGGTCACGAAGATCGCCGGGATATCGTAAAAACTCGAATGAGTGCAAAGGATCATGTAACGGCGGCCGTCGCCGAAATCCGGCACCTCGCCGTGACGGCTCAGACGCATGCCGGTCAGGCGCAGCAGCCGGCTCGACCAGTCACGGGTAAAGCCATCCACCTTGCTGCGGCGCAGCCGGCCAATGGCCCCTAGCGCCAGCACCCGAACACTGTAGCCCAGGGTAATCAGGACGGTCGCGACGCCTACCAGGGCGACGCGGAGCGGGCCCGCCTTGCGCGGTTCCGATTGCAGGTTGAGCATCTTCGCCAACTCCCACCAACAGTAACTTGTTCGCGATACAAGCCTTATGATGCGCCATAACCCCGTCACGACACAGGAATGCGCCCATGACTCATGCCCGCCTGCTCACCCCCGAGCAACTGGCCGCCCGCCTCGATGACCCGAACCTCGTACTGCTCGACTGCCGCTTCTCACTCGATGACCCCGCCTACGGGGCACGCAGCTACCAGGAGAACCACATTCCCGGCGCACACTACGCCGACCTCAACCAGGACCTCTCCTCCCCCGTCGTTCCCGGCGTCACCGGGCGTCATCCGCTTCCCGATCCGCAGCAGTTGCTGGAGCGCCTGCGCGGCTGGGGCCTGAAGGCGGAAAGCGAAGTGGTGCTGTACGACGACGGCCCCGGAGCGTTCGCCGCCCGCGCCTGGTGGTTGCTGCTGTGGCTGGGCAAGAGCGAGGGCGTCTACCTGCTCGACGGCGGCCTCGGCGCCTGGCGGGCTGCCGGACTGAGCCTGACCACTGCCGAGACGCCGCAGCGCCTGGGCGACTTCCAAGGCGAGCCGGACGACAGCCTGCTGATCGACGCCCGCCAACTCCGCGCGCGACTCGGCGAGCCTGACCTGCCACTCATCGATGCCCGCGGCCTGCCACGCTTCCGTGGCGAAGTGGAGCCCATCGACCCGGTGGCCGGCCACATTCCCGGAGCCCAGTGCGCGGCCTTCACCGACAACCTCGGCAGCGATGGCCGCTTCCTGCGCCCGGAGCACCTGCACCAGCGCTTCGCCAGCCTGCTGCGCGGGCGTCCGGCCGAAGACCTGGTGGCCTACTGCGGCTCCGGCGTCACCGCCTGCCACAACCTGTTCGCCATGAGCCTCGCCGGCTATCCGCTGGGCCGCCTGTACGCCGGGTCCTGGAGCGAATGGATCACCGATGCGGAGCGTCCTGTGGCCACCGGCGACTGAGCCCACGAAAACCCAAGGTACGTCACACCGGGCGCTTGCGTTCCGATGGATAGGTAGCCGGGCATGTATCAGACTCATGCCCATTTTTCACAGGAGTGATTGCCATGCCCGCCAACATCCGCCGCACCCTGATCGTAGGCACACTGCTGTGCCTGTGGGTCGCTTCACCGGCCCAGGCCGCTACGCTCGAAGCCACCCCCTGCGCCATCGTGGATCAGTGGTCCGACCTGTACGGCGACGAGCTGGTGGCCGCGGCTAACGCCGGCCATGCCACCGCCCAGTACAGCCTCGGCCTGGAATACGACTCCGGCAGCGACGAGTTCGAACAGAGCTACGAGCTGGCCGCACAGTGGTACCGCAAGGCCGCGGAACAGGGGCACGCCTGCGCCCAATACAACCTGGGCAACGCCTACGACAGCGGCGACGGCGTCGAACAGGACCCGGTAAAGGCCGTGTACTGGTACCAGAAGGCCGTCGACCAGGGCGACAAGGACGCCGAGTACAACCTGGCGATCATGTACGAGAACGGAACCGGGGTGACTCGCAGCTACAAGAAGGCTTTCGCGCTGTATCGCAAGTCTGCCGAACAGGGCGACGCAGACGCGCAGTTCGCCGTGGCCGAAAGCTACGCCAAGGGCCGTGGCGTGGCGAAGAACCCCGCCCAGGCGCGCATTTGGTACCAACGGGCGGCGGACCAGGGGCATGAGGAAGCCGAGGAGCGACTCTCGGAAATGCCGGAACTGCCGCCCAGCATCTAATTGCCATACGGAATATGGATTATAGCTACGCCATCAAAACAATTTAAAAACAGTCCTTTACAGCAGATTTGTCGCACTACACTTCAAATCGAGCGGCTAAGTCCGCTTCCGGCGGGGCCAGGAACATCATTAGAAGCTGCCAAGTCGCCCCGCCCCGCCGGTCACCGAGGACGAGGACGTCATGGGAATTGCCGCCAACGACCTGTGCCAGTACGTAATCCGCCCCACCCTGCATTACCTGGAGCGGCACAGCGTCGCAGCGGAAGCGCTGCTGCTGGGGGCAGCAGCCTGTCAGTCGGCGCTGGGGAGCGCGCTGGAAGACAGTCATGGCCACGGGCTGTATCGCATCGGTGAAAGCCGTCACCAGAGCCTCTGGGACTGCTACCTTGCCTGCGACCCGGAGCTGGCCAGCCGGGTTCGCGGGCTGGCCAGCCAGCATGCCTTCCTTGGTGCGCCACACCTGGAACTGACCGTAAACCTGCGCTACAGCACAGCCATCGCCTGGATGATGGTAGAGGCCGAACGCATTCCCCTGCCTCACGCGGACGATCCGCTGGGCCTCGCCCGGGTCTGGCGACGCGTATTCCAGCCCCACGGGCGCCTGCACGATTTCGTCGATGCGTGGCACAGCTACATCGGCAATCTCAGCCAGGTCGCCTGAACCATCGAGCCGTGGATGACTGATCGGTCAGCTTTTGTTTACATACAGCGACGAACGGCAAACGCCCCGTGGAACGATCGTTTGAGCTTTGAAGCCCTAGTTAGAGCGCTTTCGTGGTACTACCCAAGACCTGGGAATCTTGATAGCGTGCGCGCCGTTAAACACAGGAGTTGCTCTTACAATGAAAACAACATGGCTTAAGACCACGCTCGCACTGACCATTGGCGCCGCCTCTGCCCAGGCTTTCGCCAACGGCATCGCTATCAACGAGCAAAGCGCCAGCGGCGCCGGTACCGCCTATGCAGGCCGTGCCTCTTCCGCACTCGACGCCAGCACCATCTATGGCAACCCGGCAGGTCTGTCCAAGCTCAAGCGCACCGAAATCAGCGGCGGTCTCGCCGTAGTCGATGCCAAGGACGACATCAGCCAGGCCCACAGTAGCGCCACCGGCAGCAACAAGGGCGACTCCGTACCGCTGGCCGCCGTGCCGTTCGGCTACTTCGCCACCCCGCTGGACGACAAGGTCAGCGTCGGCCTGGGCATCTACGTGCCCTACGGCATCATCAACGACTATGAAGGTGGCTTCCAGGGCCGTTCCCACGGCTCCTACAGCAAGGTCCAGGTGATCACCGTCCAGCCGACCATCAGCTACAAGTTCAACGACGTGGTCTCGGTAGGCTTCGGCCCGACCATCAACCGCATCGACGGCAAGCTGGAAAACTACCTGGCCACCACCGGCGTGGCGGGCGCCAAGCAGGACACCAAGGTCAGCATCAAGGGTGATGACACCGCGGTCGGCTACAACGTCGGCGTGCTGGTCACCCCGACCGACAGCACCTCGCTGGGTATGACCTACCACTCCAAGGTCGACTACAAGCTGAGCGGCCACACCAACATTTCCGACTCGCCGCTGGGCATGTTCGACTCGCGCATGAACGCCAAGCTGGACATCACCCTGCCGGAATCCCTGGACATGTCCATCACCCAGAAGCTGGATGACCGCTGGACCGTCTACGGCGGCACCACCTGGACGCGCTGGAGCCGCCTGCAGGAAATCGAAGTTCGCAACAGCGGCGCGCCGCTGGCCAGCTTCGACACCATTGGCGAAGAGCTGAAATGGCATGACACCTGGTCCGCCGCCATCGGTACCTCCTACCAGTTCAACGACCAGTGGGTCCTGCGTACCGGTTTCGCCTACGACCCGTCGCCGACCACCAACGAGCACCGTACCGTGCGTATCCCGGTTGGCGATCGCAAGATCTTCACCCTGGGTGCCGGTTACTCGCCGAACGCCGACATGACCATCGACGTGGCCTACGCCTACCTGTGGGAAAGCACCACCAGCGTGAACCAGCCCGATGGCAAGACCTTCGGCCCGGTCAACCTGCAGCCGGCCTACAGCGCCAAGTACGACAACAGCGCCCACGGCCTGACCGCCCAGATGACCTATCGCTTCTGATAGCCGATCTGCGCGACATGAAAAAGCCGAGCCGATGCTCGGCTTTTTCATGCCTGCTCGTCGGGATCGCGATGTTCCCGGCAGATCAGATCTCCATCCGCTGGCGCCAGCGCCTCGCCCGTCAGCCCGCAGAGCGCGCCGTCTTCTCCGGGCTGATGGAACCGGCAGGTCCGGCACAGCCCGAACCCCGGTACATCTTCCTCGCGCTGGATCATGCTCAACAGCTCGCGCAGCAATACCTGCAACTGCGCGCCTCGCTCGCCCATGCGCTCCTCGGCACGACGCAGGAAAGCCGGCGGCACCAACGCCTCAACCAGCGCCCGCCCCTCATCCGTCAATTCCAGATGGACACTGCGCCGGTCCAGTGGATCGGGGCGCTTATCGATCAACCCTTTCGCCTCCAGCGCCTTGAGCGACTGCGACACCGTGCCCTTGGTCAGACCGAGGAAGTCGGTCACACCCAGCGGCGTGTTCGAATAGCGGTTGCAGCGCGCCAGATAACTCAACGCGCTGAACTGGATCGGCTGCAGATCGGCCATCAGCGGCTGTTCCCTCGCCCAGGCGCGCATCAGGCTGGTCAGGCGTTCGAGGTAGTCGTACAGCGTCGTATCGGTCATGGGTAATCCTCCCGATAGATAGTATCGATCAAAAACCAGATTGACAGAAGTGCAACCGCGCGAGCAGACTGAAACGGTATCGATTCGATACTTAAATCACAAGGAGATCACCATGAGCAAAGCCACCTACTACCACGCCGGCTGCCCTGTCTGCGTGGAAGCCGAACGCGCCCTGCTGCCGTTGCTCGATAGCACTCTGAAAGTCGAAGTGGTGCATCTGGGCGAACAATCGCCACGCATTGCCGAAGCCAAGGCGGCCGGCGTTCGCTCGGTTCCCGCGCTGGTCGTCGATGGCCAGGTGCTGCACCTGAACTTTGGCGCCGCGATCGGCGACCTGCAGTAAGGAGGACTCCATGCAGGTCCGCGTCTACGACACCCACGTGCGCACCCAGGACGGCCGCTACCTGCACTTCGACGTGCTGGTCGAGCCAGCCGATGCCGACCAGGCCCCGGCGTATACCCTGCGCTGGCTGGAAGCGCGCGGCATACGCGCCCAGGACATACAGCAGAGCCGTTGCGACTTCTGCCACAGCGAGTTCGCCTCGCCGCCGGTGGAGGAGGCGCTGCGCCAGCAGGGCTACGCCATCATCGAACTGCAAGGCCACTGACGGCATGGCTGCCTACCATCCACTGCAGTGCGATCTCCACGACTATCTGGAGATCGCCTGCCTCCACCGCTACTGGCTGCGCATCGAACTGCGCGACGGACTGACGTTCGACGCACAGGCATTCACCACCCACACCCGACGCGACGCCGATGGGCAACAGGAGGAATATCTGGAGGTTCGCGTGGACGACGCCAGCCGGGAACTCCGGCTGGATCGTCTGCATGCGGTCACGCCGCTGGAAACAACGGCGCAGTTCGGCAGGAAAGTGCTCTACCCGCTCGACGGCCTCACCACATGAGGTCGTCGGGCACCACGTAATCCTTGTACGGGTCGTCCTCGTCCGGCTCGCCGCTCGGCTCATTGAGCAGGACCACCCGGCGCTCGTCACGCTCCTGGATGCGCAGCGCGGCGTCGCGCGGCACGATCTCGTAACGACCGTCGTAGCTGACGATGGCCAGGCTGCCGCGGCTGAGCTTGTCGCGAATCAGATCGTTGACGGCGATGCGCTTGACCTTCTTGGCATCGACGAAGTTGTAGTAATCGTCGGACTCCAGCTTCGGCAAGCGGGTACCTTCGATCAACTGCTTGATCTGCGCCGCCCTGGCCTTTTTCTCGGCCTTTTCCTGTTGCTGACGGTTCAGTTCCTGATCGCGAGCCTGCTTTTCAGCCTGCGCCTGCAAGGCCGCCTGCCGCTGGCTGTCATCCTTCTGCACCTGGTTCTTGTGCTCCAGGCGCTGCTGCTTCTGCTTCTGCTTGCCGGCCTGCTTGGCCTGCTTCTCGCTGACCAGCCCGGCTTTCAGCAACTGGTCACGTAACGACATGCTCATTCGATAAGACTCTCGACAGCCCTTGATTGACGCGGGACAAATTTCCTGATGGGCACAAGGCTCCGCACTCGCCCCCACGGGGGTATAATCCTCGGGCCTGTGCCGGCGCTGCGCAAGTGCCCGGCTCGATTTCACTCATCCAGGGCCCCCATGATCAAGCTCATCGTCTTCGCGATCCTTGCCATCTTCCTCATGGCCATCCTCTATGTACACCTGCGCGGCAAGGTTCGCCTGCCGTTCCTGCGCCAGGTCGTGAACCACTCCGCCTGGTTCGCTCCGTACAACTCGCTGATGTACCTGAACTCCAGCGTGCCGTCCAAGCCCTACCTGGACCGCGAGCGCTTCCCGGAACTGGACAAGCTGCGCGACAACTGGGAAATGATCCGCGAGGAAGCCGAGAAGCTGTTCGACGAAGGCTACATTCGCGACGCCCTGAACAACAACGAAGCCGGCTTCGGCTCCTTCTTCAAGAAGGGCTGGACGCGCTTCTACCTCACCTGGTACGACGGCCCCCTGCCCTCCGCCCAACAGCTCTGCCCCAAGACCGTCGAACTGGTCAGCAGCATTCCCAACGTCAAGGGCGCAATGTTCACCCGCCTGCCGCCGCACAGCCACCTGAACAAACACCGCGACCCCTACGCAGGTTCGCTGCGCTATCACCTGGGCCTGGCCACACCGAATTCGGACGAGTGCCGCATCTTCGTCGACGGCCAGCCCTATGCCTGGCGCGACGGCCAGGACGTGATGTTCGATGAAACCTTCGTGCACTGGGTGAAGAACGAAACCGACGAATCGCGCCTGATCCTCTTCTGCGACATCGAGCGTCCGCTCAAGTCGCCGCTGCTGACCCGCATCAACCGCAGCGTAAGCGCCTTCCTCGGCCGCGCCACCGCCCCGCAGAACGTCGAAGGCGAGCGCGTTGGCGGCATCAACCAGGCCTACTCGGTGCTGATCCGTCTCGGCAATGCCATAGGCAGCAAAGTGAAGGTGTTCAAGCGCCGCTATCCCAAGGCCTACCGTATCGGCCGCCCGATCCTGGCGGTACTGCTGCTGGTAGTGATTCTGCGCTGGCTGTTCGGCTGAACCCCACGCACGAAAAAAGGCGCCGCACGGCGCCTTTTTTCATTTCCGATCCGGCGATTGCAGCGCGTCGAAACGTGCGACGCGCCGCCCGGCCTCACCAGGAAACCTTGACGCCCAACTGAACCGTGCTGGAGTGGTAGTCCTGGCCGCCCAGTTCGAAGCCTGCCGAGGTCCAGACGCTCACCTGCCGGCTCACGTCGCCCTGGATACCCACCTTGCTCGCCATGCGGTCGCCCGGCAGCTTGTCGTGTACCCTGACGCCATCGAACGACGCACCCTGCGAGTCAGGCCCGTGCCACCAGTCAACCTCGGCGAACGGATGCAGGCCCTGGCCTCCGGCCGTCTTGCTGTCGCCGTGGACACGCAGGCCCAGACGAGTCGTCACATCGCGGCTGGACAACCCACCGACCCGGGTACCGTTGCCTTCGGTATGGCGATCTGCATGGTAGTCCGAGACGATCACCTGGGCCTGCGGCTCCACGAAAGCCCGGCCAGTCTTGCTCTCGTACACCGGGAACGAGTAGCCCGTCTCCAGCGACGCCGCCAGGTTGTTCGAATCGTAGTGCTCCTTCGCCAGACCTTGTCCCTTCACGGTGTTGTCGAAGTGGCCATACATCAGCCAGCTATCCACATACGGGCCGGAAAGGATGTCCTGGTTGCCATACCAGGTGCCGTACAGCCCGAGGCTATAGCCATCCACCTCGCCCTTCGAACCCAGTCGGCTGTTATGCGCATGGCTCTTACCCCTGCCGTACGAGCCCATCGCCCCAATACGCACGCTGCCGTCGCCACCATCGCTGAAGCCGGCGAAATCAGCACCGCCATGAATCAGATAGCTGTCCTCGGAGGTAGGTAGCACGCCATCGCGACTGCTGTTCTTGTCGACGATGCGCAGCCAGCCGTTGGTATCGTCGCCCATCTGGCCGGATATCTGCGTATGGCGATCCTGCAGGCTATGAAACTGCATGTTCTGCGCAAACACTCGATTGTCCATGTAGCTCTGCACTTCCGGACGCACCTCGGGCCTGGCTGGTCTTACCGGATTGGAAGGTTTTACCGGACCGGACGGCTTTACAGGGTTGGATGGTCTTACCGGCTCGGATGGTTTTACCGGATCGGACGGCTTTACCGGATCGGGCGGCTTTACGGGATCGACCGGGCCAGCAGGATCGGGCGGGGTCACCGGATCGATTGGATTGACCGGAACGCTTCTGGTCGACGAACTCAGGTACCAGTCGTTCGCTACGCCACCATTGCCACCGCGCCGCAAAGAATAGTCGTAGGCACCGCAAGCGATGGTCCCTGCACCGGCGCGATAACCATCGGACTTGTTCGACAGAGCGAAGGCATCGATACCAGTCGTACCGCCGTTGCGGGTTTCCACCACGCGGATGCCCTTGTCGGTCTGGGCGCCGCTACCGCCAGCATGCCGGATGATCAGGTCAGTGGTACCGCTGGCACGACCGCCATCGATCACCAGTTTGTCAGTGGCGGAGCGGTCATCACCGTGGAAGGTACTCAGTACGACCTCACCGTGATCACCAACATAGTCGCCCTTGACCACCAACTGATTGCCTGCCAGGCCACCGGCCAGGTTCACGGTACCGGCGTTGCTCAGGCCGTTGGCAAGAGTGAAGGTGCTGACCGGTTCGCCTTCATGCCCGGGCAGGGCGTTCAGTGCGGCAACGGTGCCACTGTTCATGACCCTCCCGCTCACCGTGCCCTGGCCTGCCAACGTCGCGCCACTGGCAACGTTCACAGGGCCGGCCGCCGCTCCACCAAGGGTAACCCCCGGTTTGGCCACATCACCGACGATCAACGTGCCCGCCTGGACATCCGTACCACCGGTGTAGGTCAGCGAACGCCCTGCCGTCAGCACACCAGCGCCCTTCTTGATCAGCTCGCCCACGCCGGAAACCGCATTATCGAGCGTCCAGCCGGAAGGGCTGTCGATGATCAGTTGGCCGGCGTCATCCACCCTGGCCGAGCCCAGGTTTCTCGCTGCGGCGACGGTCAGCCTGGTTCCACCCGCCACAATGTATGCGCCGGAGAAACCGCTGTTGTCGCCCTCGGCCAGCACATCGGCGCCATTGGACAGCGCCACCCCTCCTATGCCACTGACGGCATTCGCCAATGTCCCCGTCGCGGCATCCAGCTCCAGCGTTCCGCTATCGGTGATGGCACCGCTACCCAGCCCTTGCAGGTTATTCAGATGCACGGTGGCATTGGAGGCAATAGACGTGGTGGCGCTCAAGGCAGTATTGGCGCCCTGGATATCCAGAGTGTCCCCCACCACATTCAAGTGACCGCTCCCCAGCAGAGTACCTGCAGAAGTACCGCCCTGGAGGATGGTCAGTTCACCTCCCTTGAGATCCAACTGCGAATCCGCCGCACCGTCCAGCGTACCGATGGTCTGCTTCATGCCGTTCAGATCGAAGGTGGTATTGGCTGTCAGGTCGAGCTCACTGGTATTACCCAGCGCGTTGTCGGCCTCGGAGCGCAGCGTCCCGCTGACCACCGAAGTGGAGCCGGTGTAGTCGTTTGTTGCGTTGGAGAGAGAAGCAACACCGGTGCCCGCGTGGATCGACAGGCTGCCCGCCCCCGTTACCTTCGCCGCCAGGTCGGCGGCGGCGCCGGTTGCGCCTGCGCGCGGCGCAAGATCGAGGCTCTGGCCGGCCAGCAGGTCTACCTGGCGCAGCCCGTAGTTCACATACAGACCGTCGCCCGGCGCAGTAGTCAGCCCGTAGTCATAGGTGCCCTTCGCCACGGTCTGGCCGTTCTGCGCGATGTCCGCCTGTTGCTGCTGGCTGATGGCGTTGCCATCCTGATCCACCAGCGCCAGGCCACCGCCACTGCCTGTCACCGTCTGTGCATCGATCAGCTTGACGCCGATATTGCCGTCGTCCTGCTCCAGCAGCGAAGCCTGGGTACCAGCGGCCGGCGTAACGGCATCGTAGGGCTTTGGAATATTGATGCCCACGGTGCCGGTTCCGCTGGCGTCCAGCGCATTGGCCTGGATGCTGCCGTTAGCGATCGTGTCGGCCGGGAGCGTTGCATCGAACAGCGCTGTACCGCCATTGAACCGCAGGCCGCCAATCTGCTGCACCCCGGCGCCAACGGTCGTCACGCTGCCCTGCGCCAGTTCCAGGGTGGCGTGGGTCAACGCGGCAGTGTTCGCTCCTTGCAGAGCAAAGGTACTGTCATTGAGCTGAACGGTGCCAGTAAACGCACTGCCAACATTCGCAGTGAAATCAAAGGCCTCACCGCCAGTGTGGGTCTGTACCGTGCCGTTGCCCGCCAACTTGTCGTTCAGGCTGAAAGCGCTGCCGGGCGCCACCTCCAGCGTGCTGCCTGCATCGATCGTCACATAACCCTGGTCATCGCCTGCGTCACCCAGTGCCATCGCCTGCTGCATTATGAGTGTCGAGTGATTCTGCAGGTTGATGTTCTCGAAGTGTGCAAAGTTGGCGTCGACGCCCAGAGCGTACTGCGCGCCATCGAAGACCAGCGTGTCATTGCCGGCCCCTACCCCGCCATCGATCAAGCCGGTGACCTGCACGGCGTTGCCCTGGATCGTCACCGTATCGGTGGCCGCGCCGCCGACAAGATCGCCATCGATACTGCTGTCTTCCAGCAAAGCGGTGTTGGTGCCGTTACCCAGGATCACATTGCCGGTGATGGAGCCACCGCCGGTATTCTGGAAATCATGCCCGGAATCATCCAGGCTCACCGCATCCGAGCCCACCAACCCGGCTAGCGTGCCCTGGTTGATCAGGGTTTTCGGATTACCGCTGACCAGCACCGCTGCGGCATCGGTTGCGGTCAACGCCGCACCGCTCTGGATGGCCACGGTATCAGCCGCCGCCACCTCGATACCCTTGCCCGGCCCGGAGACCGTCAGATCAGCGTCCGCAACGGAGACATCGCCGGTTGTGTTGGCATAAACCCCCGAGCCATTGCCGGTGACATCGATGCTCCAGATGCCGACCAGGCTCAGGTCTGCGTTGGTTTGCGTACCGTCGTCCTTGGACAGCGCGATGCCCTTGCCACTTGTCTGGCTCGACACCAGAACGGCGCCGTGGGAGGCAGCATCGATGTTCTGTTCGGCCAACAGGGCCGCGCCCGAACCGGCCATCTCCAGGGTTGCACCGTCCACCAGCAGGTTGCCCGGAGCGCCCCTGTTCACCACCAGGTTGCCAAAACTGGATGCGCGCCCGGTGATATGCCCAGTCGGGCCAACGACCACCCGGCCTGCATCGGTATCCACCAGCACGCCAGCCGCCGAACCATCCACAGTAATGTTGCCGTTCACGTTGGCCGCGGCGCCATCATGAACGTAAAGCGCCGCCAAGCCGTCGTCCACCGTCAGCGCCCCGGTGCCACCGAGCACGGAAGCCCTGCCGGAAAGATCGATGCCCGTACCATTGGCAACGTGAAGCGTGCCGTTGTTCTGCAATCGCGCACCGTTCTGCACGCCGAAAGCGGTCACGCCCGTGCCGCTGCTGAAATTCAGCGCTGCGTTGTTGGTGAAGGAAGACTGCCCCGTGCCGCTGACCCTGCCCGACAGGTCATAGCGGTTGTTATCGACCACCACGGCCGTGCCGCCATTGTTGAGCGTGATATTGCCCACACCCGCCATGCTGCCGTCGGCCCCGCCCTCGATACGCACCGCCTTGGCGCCGGCGCCGGAAGCGGTGATATCGATACCGTTCAGGTTTACCCTGGTGCCGCTGCCCACGGCCTGAATGGCGGTAGTGTTGGCCCCTGAGGCCACCAGCGACGTGCCATTCACATTGAGTTCGCCACCGTTGCGGGCATGCAGGCCGATGGCACCGTCGCCGATCAGGTTCACCCCTCCGCCGTTGAGGTTGGCCCTGGCTGCGGCGCCGTCGACGTACACGCCCCAGTTGCGGATGCCGGAGGTGGCGTCGACGCCGCGGACGACATCAATGATGCCGGTGGAGGTGGCGGTTGCACTATCGGTGACGCGGATGCCGATGCCGTTCACCCCGGCCACGCTGATGGTGCCGCTGTTGCTCAATTGAGCACTGTTACTGCCATCCATGCCAATGTTGACCAGCGGCGTTGCGCTGGCATGACCGTTGATGTGGATGGTGCCGCTGTTGGTTACTTGGGCGGTACCGCGAGCTCTCAGCGCAATCGAGTTCTCGGCCCGGGAGCCGATAGTGATATCGCCCTTGTTTTCAGTGACGCTTGTTCCGCCGGTAGACACGCCAATGGCCCCGCCCAGCAGGATGGCGGTATCCACCGTGCTCTCCGGGTTCGCCACGTTGAACTGGGCCGAGCGCCCCAGGTAGATTTCGCCAGTATTGATGAAAGTGCCGCGGTCGCTGTTTCGAACGGCAGCGAGATAGGTATCCGCTGCGGATGAGTCCACAATCCCCACGTTGATGATGCCGGCGTTTTCGGCTGATCCAACATATACATCGATGGCTGAGCTGCCACCGACATTAGGAGCGCCGACAGCGGCGTTCATGATGCCGTTGTTCTTGAAATCAGGCGCCGAGGACGCCGGGTAATAGAGTTTTACCAAGACAGGCACGTAAGCGCTGGGCAAGAGAGCGCCGATTGCCGGGGGTGACTCGATATCCGCAGTTTCAAAGGAGCTCAACACGCCGTTGTTGATGCCGTGGGCGCCACCCTGCAAGTACATCAATGCCTCCCCGGTATGGAATCCACCCCCAATGCGGCCGTTGTTCACCACAGTCGCACCGTCGTGCGCGTACAACCCGAATCCCAAACCAGACACATCCACCCGGCTCTGGGCATCCACATAGCCAGTGGCATGCGGTCCGATGGCCTCAATCAGCGCACCGCTTCCCCAAGAGCCAATTTTGGAGCCATCGTCGTTCGTACCAAGCGGCGTATTCGTCCAATAGACATAGTTCGATGTATTGCTGCCCCCCAGGTTGAGATAGGTGCCGTACTGATCGGGAGAAAGGGTTCCGGCAACGATCTGGCCGACAATCCAGTTGTTGTAGGCACGCAAACTCGCCAGGTCGACGACCGTATGGCTGTTGCCGTCCGGGGTGCTGAACGTGCCCGGGAAAGCTGCCCGCTGGAACGTGAAACCGCCAGTACTCGAACCTTGCGGGCCTGGGTCGACAAACTCGATGCGGTTGCGGCCTTGCCAGTGGGCGGTACTCGCGGCGCTGCCACTGCCATCCACCACCACCAGGGTGGTTTGCTTGGCAACGATGGAGATGGCATTGCCCGCCGCTGCGGCAGCACTGCCGATGCTGCCAATGCTGACGTCCAGGTTGCCGCCCGTTGCGGCCACCGTCCCCAGACGGGCATTGATGTACTGGTTGTTGCCAACCGGCAGATACCCGCTCGTCAACGGGCGGCTGTAGTCGTCCGCGCCCAGCGTGATGTCGCTGTCGGCGCGCACCCGCAAGGTACGCGGATCGCCGGTGATCGGGTCAGTGTAAGTGATAGTGCGGGTGGAGAGGCCAAAGGAAAGAGGAGTCTGGCCAGGCCCTACCGGCGCCCCGGAGGTGACCCGCCCGGCGCTCTGCAGTTGCTGGATGGTCATGAATGTTGGGTTGACCACCTGCCCCTGAACAAAACGCGCCGGCCCTGTAAGCGTGGTGGAACCCCCGTTGGCCACCGTAACGGCCCCTACCATATTGTCGTTCACCCTGGGGTCGTAGGCGCCGATGGTCACGGTGTTGGCGAAGGCGGGAGAGGATGCCAGGGCGATGGCCGCCACCAGCAGCTTGCGCTTGCAACCACCCTGGCCAGGCTTTCCGTGGGATTTGGCGAACTCAGGAGCGGGAACCCAGGCACTAATGCTGGCGTTCCAGACAATGCTGTAGACCTTGTTCATGACAGTGCCTCGAATCCTCACTACGGGAGTTGTTCGAAGCAAAAGGCAGCGGGACAGCCTGCATGGACCTTATCAATGCAGCGCAGCCGGGCAGGAAAGGAAAAACATCATTACTTCTGCTAGGAACGCAGAGGAGGTTACGAAGTCGTTACGACTCAATAACCAAGTAGAATCCTGAATGGAAGTAAGAAAAATCTAACGACAGCCATTACGTCGATCGCATACAGAAACGAAGCATGCGCATGAAGAAACCAAGCACTGCCTCGCCAGCGATGCGGCGGGCCAGACACCGGACATGTGGGACAACGCCTCGTTGCAAGGCGCTGTGATACCTGAATAAGCGCGGTGCCCCACGCTCTCGGGCTGGTAACGATGCGAGCCTGGGTCAGCCGCAGCCGAGCGAATTCTTCTCCGCGCGCTTGGCCTCGCCCCAGAGTTCATCCATGTCGTCCAGGCTGCAGCCTTCGAGGTTGCGGCCCTGTTCGCGCAGGGCTGTCTCGATATAGCGGAAGCGCCGTTCGAACTTGCCGTTGGCGGCGCGCAGGGCGGTTTCCGGGTCGACCTTGAGCTTGCGCGCAAGGTTGACCACGACGAACAGCAGGTCGCCCACCTCCTCGGCCTGGGCCTGCTCGTCGTCGTTGGCCATCGCTTCCAGGACTTCGTCCAGTTCCTCGCGGACCTTGTCCACCACCGGCAGCGCATCGGCCCAGTCGAAACCCACCTGGGAGGCGCGCTTCTGCAGCTTGGCGGCGCGGCTCAACGCAGGCAGGGCAGCCGGCACGTCGTCCAGCAGCGACAGTTGCACCGGCTCGGCGGCCTTGGCGGCGCGCTCTTCGGCCTTGAGTTCTTCCCAGCGCTGCTTGACGGCGGCCTCTTCCAGCTTCGCCGGGTCCGGCTCGCCGTACAGGTCGCCATCGGGGAACACGTGGGGATGGCGGCGCACCAGCTTGCGGGTGATGCCATCGACCACCGCGTCGAACTCGAAGCGCCCCTCTTCCCGCGCCAACTGCGCGTAGTAGACGACCTGGAAGAGCAGGTCGCCCAGCTCCTCGCGCAGGTGGTCGAAGTCGCCGCGCTCGATGGCGTCGGCGACTTCGTAGGCTTCTTCGAGTGTGTAGGGGACGATGGTTGCGTAGCTCTGCTTCAGGTCCCACGGGCAGCCGTTCTGCGGGTCGCGCAGGCGGGCCATGAGGTGCAGCAGGTCGTCGAGCTTATACATCCTTGCCACTCGCGCGGTCACGGCGCGCCTCGATGATGTTGGGCAGTTGCGATATCCGCGCCAGCAACCGGCCGAGCGCGTCCAGGCCGGGAATCTCGATGGTCAGGCGCATGACGGCGGTGTTGTCTTCCTTGTCGGAGCGGGTGTTCACCGCCAGGACGTTGATCCGCTCGTTGAGCAACACCTGGGAGACGTCGCGCAGCAGGCCGGAGCGATCGTAGGCGCGGATGACGATATCCACCGGATAGGTGCTGACCGGCACCGGGCCCCAGCTCACCTGGATGATCCGTTCCGGCTCGCGGCCAGCCAGTTGCAGCGCGGTGGCGCAGTCCTGGCGGTGAATGGTCACGCCGCGGCCGAGGGTGATATAGCCGACGATCGGGTCGCCCGGCAGCGGCTGGCAGCAGCCGGCCATCTGCGTGAGCAGGTTGCCGACGCCCTGAATCTGGATGTCGCCGCGCTTGCCGTGGCCGATCTTGCTCGGCTTGCGCGGGATGAGTTCGAGCTGCTCCGTGCCGCGTTCCGGCTCGACCAGTTGCTGCGCGTAGTTGACCACATGGGCCAGGCGCAGGTCGCCGGCGCCCAGTGCGGCGAACAGGTCTTCGCCGGTCTTGTAGTTGGCCTTCTCGGCGAGCTTCTCGAAGTCCACCGGCGGCAGCGCCAGGCGGCCCAGTTCGCGTTCGAGCATGGATTTGCCGGCGGCAACGTTCTGGTCGCGCGCCTGCAGCTTGAACCAGTGGACGATCTTCGCCCGCGCCCGCGAGGTGGTGACGTAGCCAAGGTTCTGGTTCAGCCAGTCGCGGCTCGGCCCGCTCTGCTTGCCGGTGATGATCTCGACCTGCTCGCCGGTCTGCAGGCTGTAGTTCAGCGGCACGATGCGGCCGTTGATCTTGGCGCCACGGCAGTTGTGCCCCACTTCGGTGTGCACGCGGTAGGCGAAGTCCAGCGGGGTTGCGCCCTTGGGCAGGTCGATGGCGTGGCCGTCGGGGGTGAAGACGTAGACCCGGTCGGGCTCGATATCGACACGCAACTGTTCGGCGAGGCCACCGATGTCGCCCAGTTCCTCATGCCACTCGAGCACCTGGCGCAGCCAGGAAATCTTCTCTTCGTAGTGGTTGGAGCTGGCCTTGACGTCGGTGCCCTTGTAGCGCCAGTGCGCGCAGACGCCCAGCTCGGCTTCCTCGTGCATGGCGTGGGTGCGGATCTGCACTTCCAGCACCTTGCCCTCGGGGCCGATCACCGCCGTGTGCAGCGAGCGATAGCCGTTTTCCTTGGGGTTGGCGATGTAGTCGTCGAATTCCTTGGGGATGTGCCGCCAAAGGGTGTGCACGATGCCCAGCGCGGTGTAGCAGTCGCGCATTTCCGGCACCAGCACACGCACGGCGCGCACGTCGTAGATCTGGCTGAAGTCCAGGCCCTTGCGCTGCATCTTCCGCCAGATGGAGTAGATGTGCTTGGCGCGCCCGGAGAGGTCGGCCTTGATGCCGGTGGCGGCCAGGGCGTCCTTGAGCTGCTGCATCACGGTGGCGATGTATTGCTCGCGGTCGAGCCGGCGCTCGTGCAGCAGCTTGGCGATCTGTTTGTACTGGTCGGGCTCCAGGTAGCGGAAGGACAGGTCTTCCAGCTCCCACTTGATGTGACCGATGCCGAGGCGGTGCGCCAGCGGGGCATAGATGTCGAAGACTTCGCGGGCGACGCGGTGGCGCTTTTCCTCGTCGGCGTTCTTCACCGCGCGAATGGCGCAGGTGCGTTCGGCCAGCTTGATCAGCGCGACGCGCACGTCGTCGACCATCGCGACGAGCATCTTGCGCAGGTTTTCGATCTGCGCCTGGGTGCCGAGCACCAGGGACTGGCGCGGGTTGAGGCTGGTGCTGATGGCGGCCATGCGCAGCACGCCTTCGATCAGCTTGGCGACCACCGGGCCGAAGCGCTGCTGGACGTCTTCCAGCTTGACCTTGCCCTCGCGCACGCCTCGGTAGATCACCGCGGCGACCAGGGACTCCTGGTCAAGCTTGAGGTCGGCCAGGATTTCGGCGATCTCAAGCCCTGTCTGGAAGCTTGAGGTGCCTTCCGCCCACAAGTTGTCGGCCGTGCTGACCGCCTTGTTTTCGACCTCGCGGGCGAATTCGCAGGCTTCCAGCAGGACCTTGCGATCCAGTCCCGGAACCAGGGTCTGGACATGGTCCAGCCAGGCCTCGAGGTTGATGCTGCCGTCGGTGTTGACCGGCTGGTGCGCTCTCACCTGTACCATCGTGTCTACCCTTCCCCACGGTGCCCCACAGTGCACCGCTCACAGCGCCGGCCTTTCTTGCTTGAGCCGGTCGGATTGCGCAAACCGTCCTAGTCTGCCTCGAACAAAGCCATGGCCTCCACATGCGCCGTCTGCGGGAACATGTCGAGGATGCCGGCGCGCGTCAGGCGATAGCCTTGTCTGGCCAGTTCGCCCGCATCGCGCGCCAGGGTCGCCGGGTTGCAGGAAACATAGAGTACCCGCTCCGCGCCCAGTGCACGCATCTGCCGCGCCGCTTCGAAGGCTCCGTCTCGCGGAGGGTCGAGCAGCACGGCGGTGAAATCCTCCGCCGCCCAGGAGGCGCCGGCAAGCGGTTTCGAAAGGTCCGCCTGGTGGAACCGAGTATTCGCCAAGCCATTGGCCCGGGCATTGGCTGCGGCGCGGTCTACCATCGCCTGCACGCCCTCTACCCCGACCACTTCGCGCACCTGGCGCGCCAGCGGCAGGGCGAAGTTGCCCAGGCCGCAGAACAGGTCCAGCACGCGCTCGTCGGCCTTGGGCTGCAGCCAGTCCAGCGCCTGCGCGACCATCGCGTCGTTGACCGGTTCGTTGACCTGGACGAAGTCGCCCGGCTGGTAGGCCAGCGTCAGGTCCCAGGCTTCGAGCCGGTAACCGAGCCCGCCATGCTGCGCACCTGGATGCGCTGCCGGTTCTCCGTCGCCCTGCAACCACAGTTGCACATCGCGTGCCGAACAGAATTCCAGCAGTCGCGCCAGGTCGCTATCGGCCAAAGGTTCTACATGGCGCAGCAGCAAGGCGCTGGCGGTGCCGTGGAACAGCTCGACATGGCCCAGGGCCTGCGGCTTGGCGAAGCCACGCAGCAGGTCGGGCAGTTCACGGGCAATGGATTGCAACGCGGGCACCAGCACCAGGCAGTCGTCGAAGGCGACGATGGCCTGGCTGGCGACGGCGCGAAAGCCAACGTCCAGGCGCTTGCTCCTGACATCCCAGCGCACGGCGATGCGCGCGCGGCGGCGGTAGCCGAACTCCGGGCCGACCAGCGGCGCAGCCCAGGCTTGCGGGGCGATGCCGGAGAAGCGTTCCAGTTGTTCGGCGAGGGTGCGCTGCTTGAGCGCCAGTTGTTCTGCATGGGGCAGATGCTGCAGGCTGCAACCGCCGCAGGTGCCGGCCACCGGGCAGGGCTCGGCGCGGCGGTTTTCGGCGGCCGTGAGAATGCGCTCGCTGCGCGCCTCGATCACCTGGCTGCGGGCGGACAGCACCCGGGCTTCCACCGACTCGCCCGGCAAGGCACCGGTTACGAACCAGGTACGACCGTCGACATGGGCGATCCCGCGTCCATCATGTGCCAGGCGCTCGATCGCCAGGCGTTGCTTCTTGCCCACCGGCACCGCCGGGCTCCGTGCTCCGCCGCTGGGCTGGAAGCGCAGGCCGGATCTCTGCTTGGCCATGTCAGCGGGGATCGAACACGCCCGAGGAGAGATAACGGTCGCCCCGGTCGCAGACGATCGCCACCAGGGTCGCGTTTTCCAGCTCGCGGGACAGGCGCAGCATGGCCGCCACCGCACCGCCGGAAGACACGCCACAGAAGATGCCTTCCTCGCGGGCCATGCGGTGCATTACGTCCTCGGCCTCGCTTTGCTGCATGTCGACCACGCGGTCGACGCGGGCGGAGTCGAAGATCTTCGGCATGTATTCCTGCGGCCAGCGGCGGATGCCGGGGATGGCCGAGCCTTCCATCGGCTGCAGGCCGACGATCTGCACATCGGGGTTCTGCTCCTTGAGGTAGCGCGAAACGCCCATGATGGTGCCGGTGGTGCCCATCGAGCTGACGAAGTGGGTGATCCGTCCGTCAGTCTGGCGCCAGATTTCCGGGCCAGTGGAATCGTAGTGAGCCACAGGGTTGTCGCCATTGGCGAACTGGTCCAGTACCTTGCCCTGTCCTTCGCGCGCCATCTGGTCGGCGAGATCGCGGGCGCCTTCCATGCCCTGCTCCTTGGTCACCAGGATCAGCTCGGCGCCGTAGGCGGTCATGGCGGCCTTGCGCTCGGCGGTGGAGTTGTCCGGCATGATCAGGATCATGCGGTAGCCCTTGATCGCCGCAGCCATCGCCAGGGCGATGCCGGTATTGCCGGAGGTGGCTTCGATCAGCGTGTCGCCGGGCTTGATGTCGCCCCGCAGTTCGGCACGGGTGATCATCGACAGCGCCGGGCGATCCTTCACCGAGCCCGCGGGGTTGTTGCCCTCGAGCTTCACCAGCAGGGTGTTGGAAGTTTCCCCAGGCAGGCGCTGCAGGCGCACCAGCGGGGTATTGCCGACGCAATCGGCGATAGTCGGGTACTGCACAGTCATGGAGGCACTCGGTTCGGGCACACAGTGGAAAGGCCACCTATGATAGCGGCAAACCACGACATGCCATACGAAAGTTCCTAACAAGCCGTGTGCAAAGTCTTAGGCGCCTGTCGCTGCGGGAAGACGCAGATGCACACGCAGGCCCGCTCCCGCGCGGTCGGCCCACAGCTCGCCGCCCTGCATGCACACCGAACTGCGGGCGATGCTCAGACCCAGGCCGAAACCTTCGCCGCTACGCGCATCGGAAAGGCGGGTGAAGGGCAGGAAGATGCGTTCGAGATCAGCCTCGGGAACGCCGGGGCCGTCATCTTCCAGCCACAGGTGCCAAGCGGCGTCCTCCAGATGCCCGCCCAGGCGAATGCGGCCACCTTCGGGCGAATGGCGGATGGCGTTGCGCAGCAGGTTTTCCAGGGCCTGGGCCAGGCCATTGAGGTGACCGCGTACCCGGCAGCCTTCCGGCACCTGATAAAGGAAGCGCTGCGCCGGCCAGCCGGCCTCGAAACGGGCGTCTTCCACCAGCAGCTCCCACAGCGGTTGCAGCTCGATGTCTTCCAGCGCCGGATGGGGCCGTTCGGTATCCAGCCAGGCCAGTTCCAGGGTGTCGGCAACCAGCCGTTGCATTACCTCTACTTCGCGCTCGACCCGCTGGCGCAATGCCGCTTCGTCGATGGGGCTTTCACCGGCCACGCGCAGGCGGCTGAGCGGCGTACGCAGTTCGTGGGACAGGTCGCGCAGCAACTGCCGCTGGAAGCCTACGTAACCGCGCAGGCGTTCGGCCATATGGTCCAGCGCCCGCCCCAGTTCGCCCAGTTCGTCGCGGCGGCGGCTGAGTTCCTGCCCCGCCATCGAGCCAAGGTCGTCGGCCTGCAGCGCATTGGCGTGCTCGCGCAGCCGCCCGAGCGGGCGCACCAGATGCCGGTAGAGCATGGCGCAGAGCAGCAGCGCCAGCACGGCGGGCACCAGCACGTGGGTTACCGACTGGCGCATCAGGGTGAAGCCGCCAGGCAGGTAGCGCGCCGGCAATTGCAGTACCAGACGACCGGCAAGCGGGTCGGCGGGGAACGGTATGCCGATGTAGGGCAGGCTCACCGAGCGCGAACTCACCGGCCAGTCGAGCCCGCGCTGGAAGGTCAGGCGAGTGACCTCTTGCACCGTCAGCGGCGCGCTGCCCAGGGCCTGCAGGCGAGCGTCCACGACAGTCATCCAGCTCTGAGGTTCGCGCTGGCGCATGCTCGCCAGCCAGGCATCGACGCCAGCGGCACCGCCGGCAAGCCAGGCGTGCTCGGCTTCCTCGGCATAGCCACCGAGCACCGCACGGGCTTCGGCGGAGAGGTAGTAGCTGTCGCGCTCGACCTGCTTGCCCCAGTACCAGGACAGCCAGATCAGCAGCACGCAGAAGGCCACCAGCGAGACGGCCAGCTTCCAGAACAGCGAATGACGGCCAGGCACCTTAGCCATCGCTTTCGGCGAAGACGTAGCCCTTGCCCCACACTGTGTGCAACTGGTGGCGCAGGTAGCCGATGGCTTGCAGTTTGCGGCGCAGGTGGCTGACGTGCATGTCCAGGGCGCGGTCGTGGCTGGTAAAGGGGCGATGCAGGACGTGCTGATAGAGGAACGGCTTGCTCAGGGTTTCGCCCTGGCTGGCGAGGAAGGTTTCCAGCAGGCGGAACTCGGTAGCGGTCAGCCCCGCACACTGACCGTCCAGGCTGGCGTCGGTCCTGTCGGCGTCCAGTTGCAGGCCGCCGCTGGCACTCACCGGCACCTGCTGGCCACGCTCCAGCGCCACCCGGCGCAGCACGGCATCGATCCGTACGCTGAGTTCGGCGAGGCTGAACGGCTTCGGCAAGTAGTCGTCGGCCCCCTGGGAGAAACCGGCGATGCGGTCCTGCTCGGCGCCCAGCGCGGACATCAGGATCACCGGCACCGCCCGCTCACGGCGCAGGGTGCGCAGGATATCCAGGCCACCGATGCCCGGCAGCATGATGTCCATCAGCACCAGGTCGAAACCACCGCCACGGGCCTGGGCGAGGCCCTCGCCGCCGTCCTGGCACCAGGTCACGTCGAAGCCGCGCCCGCTCAGGTGTGCGGACAGGTGGGCGCCCAGGGTTGGATCGTCCTCGATGGCGAGCAGGCGCAACCCCGAGGAAGAAAATGCGTTCATATCAAATAAGAGTGATTAGCAATTGCGCGAAGTATTCCCGATTCCATGCAATCTCGGCAAGGCAAAGGCTCACGATGAAGGGCCGAACCGCTACACTGCCGGGGATAAACGCATCGGAGGAATCGCGTGTTCAAGGATCTCGGCATCAAGGGACGAGTACTGCTGCTCACCCTGCTGCCCACCAGCCTGTTGGCGCTGGTGCTGGGCGGCTATTTCACCTGGGTGCAGTTGTCGGACATGCGTGCCCAGTTGATCGAGCGCGGCCAACTGATCGCCGAGCAACTGGCGCCGCTTTCCGCCCCGGCGCTGGCGCAGAACAACACCGGCCTGCTCGCACGCATCGCCAACGAAGCGCTGGACCAGCCCGACGTGCGCGCCGTCACCTTCCTCGATGCCGACCGGGAAAAACTGGTTCACGCCGGCCCCAGCATCCTCACGCCCATGCCCAGTGGCGACGGCGCTCACCTGAGCATGGCCAGCAGCCTGGACACCACCCATTTCCTCCTCCCGGTGCTGGGCAAGCACCGCAGCCTGTCCGGCGATCCCGACGCCGATGGCGAGAAACTGCTGGGTTGGGTCGAACTGGAACTTTCCCACCACGGCACACTGCTGCGCAGCTACCGCAGCCTGTTCACCAGCCTGATGCTGATCATTACTGGCCTGGTCGTCACCGCTCTGCTCGCATTGCGCATGAGCAGGGCGATCAATGCGCCGCTGGCGCAGATCGCCCAGGGCGTGGCGCAGTTAAAGGAGGGCCGTCTGGAAACCCGCCTGCCCTCCCTCGGCAGCCATGAACTGGACGAACTGGCCGGCGGCATCAACCGCATGGCCGAGGCCCTGCAGAGCGCCCAGGAGGAAATGCAGCACAACATCGACCAGGCCACCGAGGATGTGCGGCAGAACCTGGAGACCATCGAGATCCAGAACATCGAACTGGACCTGGCACGCAAGGAGGCCCTGGAGGCCAGCCGGATCAAGTCCGAATTCCTCGCCAACATGAGCCACGAGATCCGCACGCCCCTCAACGGCATCATCGGCTTCACCAATCTGCTGAACAAGAGTGACCTCAGCACACGCCAGAAGGACTACCTCGCCACCATCCACAAGTCCGCCGAAAGCCTGCTGGGAATCATCAATGAGATTCTCGACTTCTCGAAGATAGAGGCCGGCAAGCTGATCCTGGAGAACATCCCGTTCAACCTGCGCGAGCTGATCCAGGACACCCTGACCATCCTGGCCCCCTCCGCCCATGAAAAGCAGTTGGAACTGGTCAGCCTGATCTACCGCGACACCCCACTGCAACTGATCGGCGACCCGCAGCGCCTCAAGCAGGTGCTGACCAACCTGGTGAGCAACGCCATCAAGTTCACCCAGGACGGCAGTATCGCCGTGCGCGCCATGCTCGAAGACGAGAGCGACGACCGCGCGCAGTTGCGCATCAGCGTGAAGGATACCGGCGTCGGCCTCTCCGACGAGGACCTGCGCGCTCTGTTCCAGGCATTCAGCCAGGCCGACAACTCGCTGTCGCGCCAGGCCGGCGGCACCGGCATGGGACTGGTCATCTCCAAGCGGCTGATAGAGCAGATGGGTGGCGAGATCGGCGTCGACAGCACCACCGACGAAGGCTCCGAATTCTGGATCAGCCTCAACCTGCCCAAGGCCCGCGGCGAAGAAGAAAACCTGCTGGCCGAATTGGCCGTCGGCCAGCACGTGGCGCTTTACGAGCCGCACGAGCTGACCCGCACCGCCCTGCACCATCAGTTGGAGGACTGCGGCCTGGAAGTCAGCGAATTCCGCGATCTCGCCTCGCTGGCGCGGGCGCTGGCCGATGCCCCCAAGGACAAGCCGCCGATCGCCCTGGCCATGCTGGGCGTAACTGCCGCCACGCACCCGCCGGAACTGCTCCGGCAATCCATCCGCGAGCTGGAGCAGTATGGCTGCAAGGCCCTGGTGTTCTGCCCCACCATCGAGCAGTCGTTGTACAACGCGGTGCTGCCCGACCATCAGGTACAGAGCAAGCCGGTCTGCACGCGCAAGTTGCAACTGGCGATCACCGAACTGTTGCAGTTGCGCCCGATACCGCGCAAGGACAAGCCGCCACCCCCGCCGCTGGAGCGTCCGCCGCGCATTTTGTGTGTAGACGACAATCCGGCCAACCTGCTGCTGGTGACGACCCTGCTGGGCGACATGGGCGCAGAAGTCGTCGCAGTCGACAACGGCCAGGCGGCCGTGGAGAGGGTTCAGCGCGAGCGCTTCGACCTGGTATTCATGGATGTGCAGATGCCTGGCATGGATGGCCGCCAGGCCACCGACGCGATCCGCGCCTGGGAGATCGACCGCCAGGTCAGCCCAGTGCCGGTGGTCGCGCTCACCGCGCATGCCCTGGCCAACGAAAAGCGCGCGCTGATGCAAAGCGGCCTGGACGACTATCTGACCAAACCCATCGACGAGCGCCAACTGGCGCAGGTACTGCTGAAGTGGACCGGGATGCGCCTCGGTGGGCCGATCGAGGATCACCGTGACACCGAACCAGGCCTGGAAACACTGAGCGTGCTCGATCCCGCCGAGGGCCTGCGCCTTGCCGCGGGCAAGCCGGAGCTGGCCGCCGACATGCTCGGCATGCTGCTCGCATCGCTGTCGTCCGACCGCCAGGTGATCCGCCAGGCCCGCGAGCGCAAAGACCGCAACACCCTGCTCGAACGCATCCACCGCCTGCACGGCGCGACCCGCTACTGTGGCGTGCCCATGCTGCGTGTCGCCTGCCTGCGAGCGGAAACCGCGATCAAGCAGGGCGACCCCGATGCTCCGGCGGCCCTGGATGAGCTCGACATGGCAATGGCCGCACTGGCCAAGGCCACGGAAAACCGCGACACCGAGGCGGACGCGGAGCTTCCGCAAGACACGCACTGAGGCCGCCAGACGATGCGCATCATCCTCTTCAGCAACCAGACCTACGACCGCGACAGCTTCCTCGCCGCCAACCGCTCCCACGGTTTCGAGCTGCACTTCCAGCAGGCGCAACTGCGGCTGGATACGGTGGCGCTGGCAATGGGCTTCGAGGTGGTCTGCGCCTTCGTCAACGACGACCTGTCGCGCCCGGTGCTCGAACATCTCGCCGCCGGCGGCACACGCCTGATCGCTCTGCGCTCGGCCGGCTACAACCATGTCGACCTCGCCGCGGCCCACGCGCTCGGGCTGTCCGTGGTTCGCGTCCCGGCCTACTCACCGCACGCGGTGGCGGAACACGCGGTTGGCCTGGTGCTGGCGCTGTGCCGACATCTGCATCGCGCCTACAACCGTACCCGCGACGGAGACTTCTCGCTACATGGCCTGACCGGCTTCGACCTGCACGGACGCACGGTCGGCGTGATCGGCAGCGGCCAGATCGGCGAGGTATTCGCACGCATCATGAGCGGCTTCGGTTGCCATATCCTCGCCTACGATCCGTACCCCAACCCGGCCGTCGAGGCGCTCGGTGGAAGCTTCGTCGAACTGGACCGACTGCTCGCCGAGTCGGACATCATCAGCCTGCACTGCCCACTGAACGACGCCACCCGGCACCTGATCAACCCACGCAGCCTGCAGCAGATGAAGCATGGCGCGATGCTGATCAATACCGGACGCGGCGCGCTGGTCGATACCCCGGCGCTGATCGAGGCGCTCAAGAGCGGCCAGCTCGGCTATCTGGGCCTGGACGTCTACGAGGAGGAGTCGGAAATCTTCTTCGCCGACCGCTCCGACCTGCCGCTGCAGGACGACGTTCTCGCGCGCCTGCTGACCTTCCCCAACGTCATCATCACCGCCCACCAGGCCTTCCTCACCCGCGAAGCGCTGGCCGCCATCGCCGACACCACCCTGGCCAACATCGCCGCGTGGCACTCAGGCAATCCGGCCAACCTGGTCGACGGCTGACTCGCATCGGGGCCTCGACGGGCCTAGAATGCCGCGCTTTCCCGGAGGATTCATGGCTCAGCACGATTTCCGCTACACCCTGCTCAACCCGCAGTTCACCCTCAACGAATGCCGCGCGCTGGCCCCGGGCCGCTACCAGGTCACCGGCGTTGGCGGCTCGATCCAGGCCGGCGACACGCTGTTGGTCAGCCTCAAGGGCAGCCGCAGCCTGAGCATGACGCTGGAAGTGGAAAAGGTCCGCCATCTGATCAACCCGCCGGGGCAGTGGATGGCCGTTGCCCGCGGCCCTGCGTTCCGCGAACTGGCGATTCACGAATGGAAGGTCAACTGCGACGGCTGCGCGGCTACACTGGAATTCGAATTCGCCGTCGACGCCACGCTCGGCAAGGCCGCCCAGCAGCCGGCCGCCGAGGCGCGCATCGGCGAACTGGGTTGGGCGAAGGTCGGTGACCGCCACCTCTGCCCGAACTGCCAGAGCAAGGAGACCGCATGAAAGCCCTGATTGCCGGCGCCTGCGTGGCGCTGGCCCTGGCCGGTTGCGCCAGCAAGCCGGTACCCGAGGCCGAGCAGACCTACCGCGTCGAGTGGATCGGCGAACGCCCGCTGATCGACTACAGCCATATCACGCTGACCCTCGACGGCAACGGCCGCGCGTACGGCAGTGCCGGCTGCAACCACTGGTTCGCCAGCTACACGCTCGACGGCGACACACTCACCTTCGGCCCGGCCGGCTCCACCCGCAAGATGTGCGCCGACGCGCTGATGGAACAGGAAGGACGCTTCCTCAAGATGCTCGGCGAGATCCAGCGCTGGGACCTCACCGACGAAGGCGAGCTGCGCCTCTGGCCTGTCAGCGGCCGCGCCATGCGCATGTGGCCCGAGGGCTGAGCCCTAGAACAGGCTGAGCTGCTCGTGGGCGCCGCGCTGATCGATCAGACGCACGCCCACGCCGATCAGCCGCACCGCCTTGTTGCCGCGCTGGAACGCTTGTCCCAGCAGCAGGCGATAACTCTCCAGGTCACGCGCCGCGCCGGCCTGCTCCAGGGTGGTCTGGGTGAAATCGTGGAACTTCAGCTTGATGAACGGCTTGCCCGGCCGGTAGCTGGCGTCCAGCCGCGCCATGCGCCGCTCCAGCTCGCCCAGCAATGCCGGCAATTCGTCCTGACAGGCCGCCAGGTCAGGCAGGTCGCGGTCGAAAGTGTTCTCCACACTGATCGACTGGCGCCGGCTGTCCACTTGTACCGGGCGCTCATCGATTCCCCGCGCCAGCCCCCAGAGGCGCTCGCCGAAACTGCCGAACTCCTTCACCAGTTGCAGCTTCGACCATTCGCGCAGATCGCCACAGGTGCGAATGCCCAGGCGCGCCAGCTTCTCCGCCGTCACCTTGCCCACCCCGTGCAGTTTCTTGACCGGCAGTTCGGCAACGAAACCGTCCACCTCCTCCGGCGTCACCACGAACAGGCCGTTGGGCTTGCGCCAGTCACTGGCGATCTTGGCGATGAACTTGTTCGGAGCCACTCCGGCGGACACCGTGATATGCAAGGTTTCCCAGACCCGCCGGCGGATTTCCTGGGCGATGCGCGTGGCGCTGCCACCGCAGCGTTCGCTGTCGGTGACATCCAAATAGGCCTCATCCAGCGACAGCGGTTCGATCTGCTCGGTGTAGTCGCGGAAGATCGCGTGGATCTCGCGAGAAGTCTCGCGGTACACATCCATGCGCGGGCGCACGATGGTCAGGTCCGGGCACAGCTTCACGGCAGTGCGCATCGCCATCGCCGAATGCAGGCCATAGGCGCGCGCCTCGTAGTTGCAGGTAGCGACCACCCCGCGCTTGTCCGGCGAGCCGCCCACAGCCAGCGGCTTGCCCACCAGGCCCGGGTCGTCGCGCATTTCGATGGCGGCATAGAAGCAATCGCAATCGATATGGATGATCTTTCGTTGCCGCATAGTGCCTGCTGACCGGACGCGCCTGCCATCTCGATGAAGGAGACCCGCCATGATACAGCCTTCAAGGAAGGTCCAACGCCACTGTTCGCCACGCCTGCCAGAGCACGTCCCGGTCATGGGCCTCCAGCATTTCCGGCGTCCCATTTCGAGACGCATGTTCACTGGGGTTCCATCGTCGGAATCAGGAAGAATGCGGCCCTGCCTTCCTGCGCCCGTGACCGGAGCAGGTCGGCTGCCAGTGACAAGCCGCAATTAACAGGCCCGATCCACAGGCTTGCCATCCGTCGGGATGCAGCGTCTGGGCCAATCCCCCGGAGCCATCCCCGCCAATCGACCGATTCGCTCCAGAATGCCGAGCACTTCCTTACCGTGGGCGCCGAACAAGGAAGCCAATGGCCGCCGCTCGCCCCGCTCGATGACTACTGCCCGCCAGGAACCAGGCCCGGCGACCAACCGCCCAGCTCGACGATACGCACACGCCACAGCTCCCTGGGCTCATCTAACCAACTGATTGGAAATGACTTTTCCGCCCCTTGGATTTGACACGCGGCCCCATCGGCGTAGAATGGCCTTCGCGGGATGGAGCAGTCTGGTAGCTCGTCGGGCTCATAACCCGAAGGTCGTAGGTTCAAATCCTGCTCCCGCAACCAGACACATGAAAAAGGCCACTCTTCGGAGTGGCCTTTTTCGTTTGCACACGATTTAAATAATTGATCGAAAATGAAATTTCGATTGACAAGAGCTTTCATCTGCGTAGAATGGCCGCCGCGGGATGGAGCAGTCTGGTAGCTCGTCGGGCTCATAACCCGAAGGTCGTAGGTTCAAATCCTGCTCCCGCAACCAGACATGAAAAAGGCCACTCTTCGGAGTGGCCTTTTTCGTTTGCGCGTAATTTTAAATTATTGATCGGAAACGAAATATCGATTGACAAGAGCCTTCGCCTGCGTAGAATGGCCGCCGCGGGATGGAGCAGTCTGGTAGCTCGTCGGGCTCATAACCCGAAGGTCGTAGGTTCAAATCCTGCTCCCGCAACCAGACATCAAGAAGAAAGCCACTCTTAGGAGTGGCTTTTTTCGTTGTGCGCAAAAACCACGTACGGGTGGCGCCAGCCGAATGACGAAAATACTCTCCAGGGACTTGGGAATTCGCGGTAGTGCCCCTACTCTGTCGCGCAGACTCATTAGAGGTGCCCGATGAGCGCCACTCCACCTGGATCCGATAAGCTTGTCACCGAGCCCGCCGCACCACGTGCGGGCTGGCTCAACTGGGTCAACGCCAATCGTCAGGCCCTCGGCCTGGGTGTCACGCTGCTGCTGTTCAGCCTCGCGTTGATCGCCTGCTATCACTTGCTGCGCGATATCGACGCCTACTCGCTGCACGACGCCATTCTCGACGTGCCGAGCGCTTCGCTGGCAGGCGCGTTCGCAGCCACCATCGCCGGTTTCATCACCCTGCTGGGGTACGAGTGGTCCGCCACCCGCTTCGCCGGCGTGAAGCTATCGCCCTCGGCGCTGCTCACCGGCGGTTTCTCGGCCTTCGCCATCGGCAACGCCGTCGGCCTGTCGATGCTCTCGGGCGGCTCGGTGCGCTACCGTCTGTATGCCCGCCAGGGCCTGGGGGCCGCAGAAGTCGCGCGCATGACACTGTTCGCCAGCCTGTCGCTCGGCTGCGCGCTGCCGGTACTGGCGGCGCTCGCGGCCCTGAGCGACCTGTCCGATGCTTCGCTGGCACTGCACCTGCCGGAATGGCTGGTGACGGTAATGGCCCTGGCCATCATCGCCTTGTGCATTCTCCTGGTGGTGGGAATCGAACGCCGCCGCCTGCCGGAACAGCCGTCTCCAGACAGCCATCTGGTCCGCATCGGCCGCCGCACCCTGCGACTGCCGGGCCTGCGCCTGTCGCTGCTGCAACTGCTGATCACCGCCCTGGACGTCGCTTGCGCTGCCACCGTGCTCTACCTGCTGCTGCCGGAGGCCCCGCCCTTCGGGGCCTTCCTGCTGGTCTACCTGATCGCCCTGGCCGCCGGAGTGCTCAGCCATGTGCCTGGCGGCGTAGGGGTTTTCGAGGCGGTGCTGCTGGCCGCGTTCGCCGGTCAACTGGGCGCCGCGCCGCTGGCCGCCGCACTGCTGCTGTACCGGCTGATCTACGTCATCCTGCCGCTGATCGTCGCCTGCCTGCTGTTGCTGTTCCTGGAAGCACGCCGCGTGCTCGTCGCCAGGCAGGCGGTCAGGGTCGCCTCGGGCTTCGCTGCGCAGATTCTTTCGCTGCTGGTGTTCATTTCCGGCGTGGTGCTGCTGTTCTCAGGCGCCACGCCCTCCATCGATACCCGCCTGGAAGAAATCGGCTTCCTCGTCCCGCACCGCCTGATCGACGCCTCGCACCTGGCCGCAAGCCTGATCGGCGTGCTCTGCCTGCTGCTCGCCTACGGCCTGCGCCGACGCCTTTCCGCCGCCTGGGCGCTGACCCTTGGATTGCTGATCTCCGGCGCCGTGTTGTCGCTGCTCAAGGGGTTCGACTGGGAAGAGGCACTGATCCTCAGCTTCACCGCGGCACTTCTGGTGATATTCCGCAGTGCCTTCTATCGCCGCAGCCGGCTCATGGAGCTGCCGTTCTCGCCGCTATACCTGGGCGCCGCGGCCTGCGTCATAGCCGCTTCGATCTGGCTGCTGCTGTTCGCCTACCAGGACGTGCCTTACAGCCAGGAACTGTGGTGGCAATTCGCCCTGGACGCAGATGCGCCGCGAGGCCTGCGTGCCGCCCTGGGCAGCAGCCTGTTGCTGGCGGCCCTGGCGCTTTACTGGCTGCTGCGCACCGAGCCCCCGGCGATCCTCGAACCCACTCGCGAGGAGCTGGACACCGCTGCGGCCATCCTCGCCCGGTCATCCCAGCCCGACGGCGGGCTGGCGCTCTCGGGCGATAAGGCCCTGCTGTTCCATGCCGGCAACGACGCCTTCCTGATGTATGCGCGCCGCGGCCGCAGCCTGGTCGCGCTGTTCGACCCGGTCGGACCGCCCCAGGCCCGCGCCGAGCTGATCTGGCAGTTCCGCGACCTCTGCGACCTGCATCATGCCCGCCCGGTGTTCTACCAGGTACGCGCGGAAAACCTGCCGCTGTACATGGACATCGGACTGACCGCGCTCAAGCTCGGCGAGGAGGCGCGAGTCGATCTGCGCCGCTTCGACCTGGAGAGCAAGGGCAAGGAGATGAAGGACCTGCGTTACACCTGGAACCGCGGCCAGCGCGACGGCCTGAGCCTGGAGTTCCACGACGCGGGCCAGGCGCCGATGGACGAACTGCGCGCGATCTCCGACGCCTGGCTGGGCGGCAAGAATGTCCGCGAAAAGGGGTTTTCCCTTGGCCGCTTCACCCCGGAATACCTGCGCTACTTCCGCGTCGTGGTGGTCCGTTTCCAGGGCCGCGCCGTGGCCTTCGCCAACCTGCTGGAAACCGGCAGCAAGGAGCTGGCCAGCATCGACCTGATGCGCGTGACGCCCGATGCGCCGAAGCTGACGATGGAATTTCTCATGCTCGGTCTCATCCTGCATTACAAGGAAAGCGGGCACACCCGCTTCAGCCTCGGCATGGTGCCGCTGGCCGGCTTGCAGCCGCGCCGTGGAGCACCGCTGACCCAGCGCCTGGGAGCACTGGTATTCCGCCGGGGTGAGCAATTCTACAATTTCCAGGGGCTGCGCCGCTTCAAGGACAAGTTCCAGCCCGACTGGGAACCCCGTTACCTGGCAGTGCCCGCCGGACTGGATCCGCTGGTGGCACTGGCCGACACCGCCGCGCTGATCGCCGGCGGCCTGAGTGGATTGGTGAAACGCTGATATGTTGAAACGTCGCTGGCGGCACCTGCTCGCCCTCCTTCTGCTGGTCATCATCGCCATGGGCCTGCTGTTGTGGAGCCGCCCCGCCTCCCAGGCGGCACTCGAACACCGCCAGTTGCCCGACGGCAGCGCCGCCAGCCTGGCCACTCCCGGCAAGCAGCCCAACGCGCGGGTCCTCCTGGCGGTACAACCCGACCAGAAGCTGGACGACGGCCAACTGCTGGCGCTGGCTCATGACAGCGGCGCCCGCGTGGTGCAGTTCGTCTTCCCGGACAAGGATTGCGCAGCTCAGCAAGCGCGTATCAAGGCCGCCACCGACCTGCTCGACGGCCAGCCAAGCCTGGTTGCCGGCATCGGCCCGGGTGGCGCATGGGCGTGGCGCTGGCTCGCCGGCCAGGGCGACGACAAGGCCAAGGCACTCTCGGTCGGTTTCTCCCTGGAAAAACCCGACTGCGCGGCGCCGCCGCTGCCGCAAAGCGCTGCACATGGCAGTTGGATGGCAGCCTGGAACGACAACCCGGACGACGCCAGCGCCCGCTTCGCCCGCGGCCTGAAGAATGCCGAGACGGTGATCACCGACTACGACACTCCGCTGCCCAAGGTCCTCGCCGACCAGTTGCGCCACCTCCTGCAGGGCGGCAGCGACAACGTACCGGTGGTGGAAGTACCCGCCGCCAAGCCTTCGGAAACCGTCACCCTCTTCTACTCCGGCGACGGCGGCTGGCGTGACCTGGACCGCGATGTTGCCGCGCAGATGGCCGAGCTGGGCTATCCGGTGGTGGGCGTCGACGCGCTGCGCTACTTCTGGGAGCACAAGAGCCCCGAGCAGAGCGCCGCCGACCTCGCCGTGCTGATGCAGCACTACCGCGAGAAGTGGGGCGCCAAGCACTTCGTGCTGGCCGGCTACTCGTTCGGCGCCGATGTACTGCCGGCGATCTACAACCGCCTGCCGGCGGATGCCAAGAAGGACGTCAGCGCGGTGATCCTGCTGGCCTTCGCCCGTAGCGGCAGCTTCGAAATCGAAGTGCAAGGCTGGCTGGGCAAGGCCGGCCAGGAAGCGGCCACCGGCCCGGAAATGGCCCGTCTGCCGGCTCCGAAGGTGCTTTGTGTGTACGGCATCGAGGAGAAGGACGAGAGCGGCTGCACCCAGCCACAATCGGTGGGCGAGAACCTCCAGCTCCCCGGCGGCCATCACTTCGACGAAAACTACCCGGCACTGGCCAAGCGCCTGGTGAACGCCATCCGCTCGCGGCAGACGGCCGACGACGAGGGTTGACCCCCATCAACAGGGGCGCATATCGCGGCCCGCTCGTTTCACGCCCGTGCTGCTTCAGGCTGGCTTAAGGCTCTATGCTGACACTGTCAGCCCCGTCGCCAGAGCGGGGACCGTGAGAAGCTGAACAAGGAACCGTCATGAGCCCGACCAACACCCCCTCCCGCTATGGAAGCCTGTCGATCGCAATGCACTGGATCATGCTCCTGCTGATCGCAGCGGTGTACGCCTGCATCGAACTGCGCGGTAACTTCCCGAAGGGCAGCGAGACCCGCGAGCTACTCAAGCAGTGGCACTTCATTCTTGGCCTGAGCGTCTTCGTGCTGGTCTGGTTGCGTGTTATCGCGCGCTTCATCTATCGCACCCCGCCGATCGTTCCCGCCCCGCCGAGCTGGCAGATGGCGCTCGCCAAACTGATGCACCTGGCGCTCTATGCGATGATGATCGGCCTGCCACTGGCCGGCTGGGTGATCCTCAGCGCCGCCGACAAGCCCGTGCCGTTCTGGGGGCTGGAGCTGCCGCATCTGGTGGGCAAGAACCCGGACCTGGCCAAGCAGGTCAAGGAATGGCACGAGACCATCGCCGTGCTCGGCTACTGGCTGATCGGCCTGCATGCCGTCGCCGCGCTGTTCCACCACTACATCAGCCGCGATAACACACTGGTGCGCATGCTGCCTGGCAAGGGCGAGGCGCGGCCCGAATAAACCACTCGGCCTCCAATGAAAAAGCGCGCCAATTGGCGCGCCTTTTCATGTCCACGCGGAGGACGGTCAGATTTCCACCTGCGTCCCCAGCTCGATCACCCGGTTCAGCGGCAGGTTGAAGTAGCGCAGGTTGCCGTTGGCGTTCTTCAGCAGGAAGGCGAACAGCGCTTCGCGCCAGCGTGCCATGCCGATCAGCTTGGATGGGATCACCGTCTCGCGGCTGAGGAAATAGGTGGTGCGCATCGGGCTGAAGTCCAGTTCGTTCAGGTGGCACAGCTTGAGCGCCTGTGGAATGTCCGGGTCTTCCATGAAGCCAAAGTGCAGCACCACGCGGAAGAACCCTTCGCCGTAGGCATCCACCTCGAAGCGGCGGTCCGGGGAAACCCGCGGACTGTCTTCGTTGACCACGGTGAGCAGCACCACCTGCTCATGCAGTACCTGGTTATGCAGCAGGTTGTGCAACAGCGCGTGGGGAACGGCGTCGGAGCGCGCGGTGAGGAATACGGCAGTGCCCTGTACGCGATGCGGCGGCTGCGAACGGATGCTGCCGATGAACAGCGGCAGCGGAAGCGATCCCTCGTCCAGGCGGTCCACCAGCAACTGGCGGCCCCGTTTCCAGGTGGTCATCAGGATGAACAGGCCGATACCGGCAACCACCGGGAAGGCACCACCCTGGACGACCTTCGGCAGGTTGGCGGTGAAGAACAGGCTATCCACCAGCAGCATCAGCAGGAAGAACGGAATGGCCAGCCACAGCGGCCATTTCCACAGCAGCCAGATCACCACCCCCATCAGCAGCGTGGTCATCAACATGGTTCCGGTCACCGCTACGCCGTAGGCCGACGCCAGTGCGGCGGAGGACTCGAAGCCCAGTACCAGCAGCACGACACCGACCATCAGCGCCCAGTTCACCATCGAGATGTAGATCTGCCCCTGCTCGTGGCTGGAGGTGTGCTGGATCACCATGCGTGGCACGTAGCCGAGCTGGATGGCCTGGCGAGTCAGGGAGAAGGCGCCGGAAATCACTGCTTGCGATGCAATCACGGTGGCGGCGGTGGAAAGCGCCACCATCGGCAGCAGCGCCCAGGCCGGCGCGGTCAGGTAGAACGGATTACGCGCCGCCTCGGGGTTGACCAGGATGGTCGCGCCCTGGCCGAAGTAGTTCAGCACCAGCGCCGGAAGCACCAGGGCGAACCAGGCGCGGGCGATCGGCTTGCGGCCAAAATGGCCCATGTCCGCGTACAGCGCTTCGGCACCGGTCAGCGCCAGGACGGTGGCACCGAGGATCGCCACGCCGATGCCGGGGTGGGACACGAAGAAGTTGAAAGCCCAGGCCGGGTTCATCGCCTTGAGTACTTCCGGCTCGCGGGAGACGCCATAGGCTCCCAGGGCCGCCAGCGCCACGAACCATGCCACCATCACCGGGCCGAACAGAATGCCGATGCGCGCGGTGCCGTGCTTCTGGATCAGGAACAGGCCGACCAGCACGATCAGCGACAGCGGCACCACCCAGTGCTCAAGACCGTCGAAGGCGATCTCAAGGCCCTCGATGGCCGACAGCACCGAGATCGCAGGGGTGATCATGCTGTCGCCATAGAACAGCGCAGCGCCGATAAGGCCTGCGATCACCACCATCGCCTGCAGCTTGCGTCGCCCGGTGGCCGCGCGGCGGGCCAGCGCCGACAGCGCCATTACCCCGCCCTCGCCTTGGTTGTCGGCGCGCAGCACGAAGATCACGTACTTGATCGACACCACCCAGATCAGCGACCAGAAGATCAGCGACAGCACGCCGAGCACGCCGTCGTGGTTGGCCTGCACCCCGTAGCCGCCGATGAAGACTTCCTTGAGGGTGTACAGCGGGCTGGTGCCGATGTCGCCGTAGCAAACGCCCACGGCACCGACCATCAGGCCGATAGCGGAGCTGGAATGGGGCTGCTCATGCTCAACGGTGCCGGCGCTTGCATCGGACATGTAACAAAATTCCTCAGGAAAAATTCGGCGCATCCTGCTCCGACCCTTTCGTCGATGCAAGAGCCGAGTGTGTTCGTTCTGAATGACTATAGAGCCTGTTGTCCGGAATTACCGGGCAATCCGGGCTGTCCAGCGGTGTGCGACAGCTTGTCCCAGAGAGGCTGGTCAAGCGCGCGACCTGCCGCTAGAATTGCGCACTTTTTGATCAGAGGCGCCGCCAGCGCGCCCTTCGAGGTTAGCCGCACATGTCCACCGCCACCCCCAAAGTCGGATTCGTATCGCTCGGATGCCCAAAGGCGACTGTCGATTCCGAACGCATCCTCACCCAGCTGCGCATGGAGGGGTACGAGATCGTCCCCACCTATCAGGACGCAGACGTGGTGGTGGTGAACACCTGCGGCTTCATCGACAGCGCCAAGGCCGAATCCCTGGATGCCATCGGTGAAGCCATCGCCGAGAACGGCAAGGTAATCGTCACCGGCTGCATGGGCGTATCCGAAGACAGCATCCGCGACGTACACCCCAGCGTGCTGGCGGTGACCGGTCCGCAGCAGTACGAACAGGTGGTCAGCGCCGTCCACGAAGTGGTGCCGCCCAAGGCCGACCACGATCCCTTCGTCGACCTGGTGCCGCCGCAGGGTATCAAGCTCACCCCGCGCCACTACGCCTACCTGAAGATTTCCGAAGGCTGCAACCATAGCTGCAGCTTCTGCATCATCCCGTCGATGCGCGGCAAGCTGGTCAGCCGCCCGGTGGGCGACGTGCTCAGCGAGGCCCAGCGCTTGGTGAAGGCCGGCGTCAAGGAGCTGCTGGTGATATCCCAGGACACCAGCGCGTACGGCGTGGACCTCAAGTACAAGATGGACTTCTGGGATGGTCAACCGGTCAAGACCCGCATGCTGGAGCTGTGCCAGGCGCTCTCGGCGATGGGCGTGTGGGTGCGCCTGCACTACGTATACCCGTACCCCAACGTCGATGACGTGATCCCGCTGATGGCCGAAGGCAAGCTGCTGCCCTATCTGGACATCCCGTTCCAGCACGCCAGCCCGAAGGTGCTGAAGTCGATGAAGCGCCCGGCCTTCGAAGACAAGACCCTCGCGCGCATCAAGAAGTGGCGCGAGATCTGCCCGGAACTGACCATCCGCTCCACCTTCATCGTCGGCTTCCCGGGCGAGACCGAGGAGGACTTCCAGTACCTGCTGGATTGGCTGACCGAGGCGCAGCTCGACCGCGTCGGCTGCTTCCAGTATTCCCCGGTGGACGGCGCGCCGGCCAACGACCTGGGCCTGGAGCCGGTACCGGACGACATCAAGCAGGAGCGCTGGGAGCGTTTCATGGCGCATCAGCAGGCAATCTCCGCCGCGCGTCTGCAACTGAAGATCGGCAAGGAAATCGAGGTACTGATCGACGAAGTGGACGACGAAGGCGCTGTAGGCCGCTCCTTCGCCGACGCCCCGGAAATCGACGGTGCCGTCTATGTCGACACCTTCGACGTGAAACCGGGCGACAAGGTCCGAGTGCGAATCACCGACGCCGACGAATACGACCTTTGGGCCGAACTGGTCTGATCCGCAAAGCCCCGCCCGAGCGGGGCTTTTCATTTGCAGGGTAAGAACATGACCAACAACGATGTACTGCGCAGCCTGCGCTACCTGCTCGACATCCGCGATGCCCAGGTCGCCGAGATCACCGCGCTGGCCGGGTTCAGCGTGAGTGCCGAGGAGATCGGCGCCTTCCTCGCCCGCGATGACGAGCCGGATTTCAAGCCGTGCAGCGACCGTGTGCTGGCGCACTTCCTCGACGGCCTGATCGTGCATCGTCGCGGCCGCGACGACTCTCGCCCGCTGCCGCCGGTGGAACTGCCGCTGACCAACAACATCATCCTGAAGAAACTGCGCGTCGCCTTCGAGCTGCGCGACGACGACATCCTCGCGATCCTCGACAGCGTGGGCTTCATCGTGACCAAGGGCGAGCTGGGCGCGCTGTTCCGCAAGCCCGGCCACAGCAACTACCGCCCCTGCGGGGATCAGTTGCTGCGCAATTTCCTCAAAGGGCTGACCCAGCGTCAGCAGCGCTGAGGCCAGCATGATCTATCGCCTGGCCGCCGACGCCGTGGTGCTGACGCACCTGGGGTTCATCCTCTTCGTGCTCCTCGGCGGCCTGCTGGTACTGCGCTGGCCGCGCGTGGCCTGGCTGCACGTGCCGGCGGCTGCCTGGGGCATGGCCGTAGAGTTCCTCCATCTGTATTGCCCACTGACCCCACTGGAGAACCGCTTCCGCCAGGCCGCAGGCGATCAGGGCTACAGCGGCGGCTTCATCGAGCACTACCTGATGCCTCTGATCTACCCCGCCGGCCTCACCGAGGCGATCCAGGTCGCCCTCGGCCTGGTGGTGCTGGCGGTCAATCTGCCGCCTTACCTGTTGCTGCTTCGACGACTGCGGCGCCGGTGCTGACCGGCAGGTATGCCAGGCTGCCCTCGCCAGGCCGGTGCGCCAGGCGCTGGCCGTTGTTCGGCTGTGCCTCGATAATCCGGTGGTCCGCCCCCAGCCACGCCAGGGGGCGATCCTTGTGCGAGGCAGCCTGGGTGACGATCACCGTTCGTTGCGGATTCCAGTCCTCGCCGGTGCGTTCGTGCAGCCAGGCAAACAGCGCGGCGCTGCCGCTCTGCGGATAGCCGGAACGCAGATAGAAGAATGGGTGCGCCTGCGGCTCATCTCGGCTGTTCAGGTACATCGGCAGCTTGGCATCGCTGTCGCCGAGCACCAACACGCGCCACTGCGACCAGGGTGCGGCGCGCTCGGCCTGGCTGCGCACCTCCCGGGCAAAAGTCATCACCCCGCCACCGTCATTACTCCACGGATAGGCGATCCCCAGCACCAGCCACATGAACACGGCAGCCACCGCCAGCGCCCGCCCCCACGGACGACCAATACCCGTCCGACCGCGAGCGTGGCGGTATTCGATCACCCACCAGGCACCCAGCAACTGGGCGAACGGCACCAGCGGCAGGACGTAGTAACTGCGGCGGCTGCCGCTGGCAGTAAAGAACAGGAACAACAGCACCAGCGCCCAGACCAGCCAGCGCGCATTCGGCTCCAACTGCTTCCAGCGCCGCGCGGCAAACCACAGACCTGCGATCCACAGCGGCGCCCACGGCAAGGTGTAGACCGGCAGATAGATCAGGTAGCTGTAGATCGGCCCCTGGTGATCGAAGGGCTGGAAGAAACGCACCACGTTCTCCCGGAACACCAGCGCCAGGCCGCTTTCGCCATAACTCGGCTGGCCATACAGGTGGGACAGCAGGAACGGGATGGCGTATACGCCGCCGGCCAGCAGCAGCGCCGCCAGCAGCCGGAGATTGAGATGTCGGCGCCAGCGGCCTGCGCTGAACAGGTGAGGCGCAAGTACCAGGGCCGGCAGGATGAAGCCGATCAGGCCCTTGCACAATGATGTCAGCGAAAGGATCACGCAGAAGCCGAGGTAGCGGGAGAAGCGGGTATCGTCGGGGCCGCGCCAGTACCAGGCCACGGCGGCCAGCACTCCGAACACGGTGAGCACATCGGCGGTGGCCACCCGCGCCCAGAAAAGGAAATAGAAGGTAGTCGCCAGCAGCCAGCCGGCCAGCAACCCGGTGCCCTTGCGCAGCAGATGCTCGCCCAGCCACCAGACCAGCCAGATACTGCCCAGCGCAGAGAGAACGCTACTGGCCCGCAATGTCCAGTGGTTGAGACCGAACAGGCTGGCGGGAGCCGTGATCAACCAGTACGACAGCAGCGGCTTGTCGTAGTAGGGCGCGCCATTGAGGTAGGGATCGAAGTAGTCGTGCGATTGCAGCATCTGCAGCACGATGTCCGCCCAGCGCACTTCCGGGCCCCAGACTTCGCGGCCGCCCAGGCCGAAAAACAGCAGCAGTGCCGAGACGCCGAGCAATATCGCCAGCGCCCTGCGCTCCCCCTTCCACTCCAGCATCGCCATGTCTCCGCAATCACAGCGCCCTATTCGCGCCGGCCGACACTAGGCAACCGAAGGTTATGTCGCCGTTAAGGAATTGCCGGATTCCCGTGATGCGCAGTCATTTGCTTTCTCGATAGTGCTCGGAGCGCATCGTCGATCCGGCTAGGGTGACCCGACCTCGCCCCCAGGAGACGCACATGCACCGCTACTTTTCCCTTGCCGGACGGACCGCACTGGTCACCGGAGGCACCCGCGGCATCGGCCGGATGATCGCCCAGGGTCTGCTCGAAGCCGGCGCCAGGGTGATCATCTGCGCCCGCGATGGCGCGGCTTGTGCCGAAACAGCCAGGGAGCTGTCGCAATATGGCGAATGCCTCGGCTTGCCAGCCAACCTCGCCAGCGAAGACGGCGCCCGCGCGCTGGCCGCCGAACTGAACGAGCATCTGGAATGCCTGGACATCCTGGTCAACAACGCCGGGACCACCTGGGGCGCGGCGCTGGAAAGCTATCCCGCGGCCGGCTGGGAAAAGGTCATGCAGCTCAATGTCACTGCGGTGTTCAGCTGCATCCAGCAGTTGCTACCGTTGCTGAAGAAGGCCGGCAGCGCACAAAACCCGGCGCGAATCATCAACATCGGTTCGGTGGCGGGGATCACTTCCCACGGCGAGAACGCCTACGCCTACGGCCCGAGCAAGGCGGCGCTGCATCAGTTGTCGCGGATGCTGGCCCACGAGCTGGTGCGCGAGCACATCAACGTCAACGTGATCGCCCCCGGCCGCTTCCCCAGCAAGATGACCCGGCACATCGCCAACGATGCCGACGCCCTCGCCGAAGACACCGCGCTGATCCCGATGCGCCGCTGGGGCCGCGAAGAGGAGATGGCAGCCCTGGCCATCAGCCTGGCGAGCACCGCCGGGGCTTACATGACCGGCAACATCATTCCCATCGACGGCGGTTTCCACCTCTGAAAGCACGCAGTGTCCCGGCGCGGCGGTTTCGACGCAGGCTCTGATCGCCACGCCGGATCGGGTACCATGACGGCCCCAGCAACAGCCTCCGCCGCCATGCCCCATTCCGTCATCCCCATCGGCCACGTCCGCTCCTGCTTCAAGGAAAAGTTCGCCATCCCGCGCCAGCCGCAACTGGCTCCGGCGGCGACCGGCGTACTGGAACTGCTGCCGCCGTTCGACACCGGCGAGGCGGTGGAGGGCCTGGAGCAGGTCAGCCATGTCTGGCTGATCTTCCTCTTCCATCAGGCACTGGAAGACCGGCCACGCCTGAAGGTGCGCCCGCCGCGCCTGGGCGGCAACCGTTCGCTGGGCGTATTTGCCACCCGCGCCACCCACCGCCCCAACGGTATCGGCCAGTCGGCAGTGAAGCTGGAAAAAGTGGAACCCGGCCGCCTCTGGCTATCGGGCATCGATCTGCTGGATGGCACGCCAGTCATCGACATCAAGCCCTACGTGCCCTACGCGGACATCGTCGCCGACGCCCACAACGCCATCGCCGACGCTCCTCCCGCCCCTATCTCCGTGCACTGGAGCGACGAAGCGCTACGCCAGGCCCACGAGCACGCGCTACGCCTTGGCCAGCCGGTACGCGAACTGATCGAACAGTGCCTCGCCCAGGACCCTCGCCCGGCCTACCAGAAGCCGCCACCGGAGCGACGCTATGGCGTGCGCCTGTGGGACCTGGACGTGCACTGGCACTACCCCGCCGACGGCGAAATCCGTGTACTGGACCTCGCTCGCGGCGAAGGCTGAGCGACTCAATCCACCGGATTGAGGGCAATCACGTCGCTTTCGAAGCACTCCTGCTCGACGATCAGCGGCTCCACCAGCGGGCGGCTGTCGCGGAAGTGCGCAGTTTTCGTGTGTGCCTCGTAAGCCGCGTCGTCGCGGTAGATCTCATAGAGATAGACCACATCCGGATCGACCCGGTCCAGCGACACGTCGAACACCAGGCAACCCGGCTCGCTGGCCACCGAGGCGGCGGCGTTGACCTTGATCGCAGCCAGGAAATCATCGGCGCGGCCCGACTTCACGCGGGTCTTGATAAAGAGACTGTACACAGGCGAATCCTTTTGTTTTAAATTTGAAATAAAATTGTATACAATAAAGGAACCGCATTCATGTCCGATATCCCCACCCGCCCCGGTCGCCTCAACGGTCTGCGCCATCTCGCCATGCTGGTGCCGAACCTCGAAGAGTGCGAGCGCTTCTATGTCGATGTGCTTGGCATGGAAGTACTGCACCGCGCCAACGAGGACCTCGTCTACCTCACCTGTGGCAATGACAACCTGTCGCTGGGGCGAGGCTTCGGCGCCGCCAACGGCCTGCAGACCGTGGACCACTATGGCTTCATCGTCGACAGCGTGGCGGAGCTGGATGCCTGGTACCAGTACTTCAAGGCGCGCGGCGTGACGCTGCTGGATCGCCCCTTCGATCACGGCGACGGGGCGCGCAGCTTTCACCTGCTCGATCCGGCCGGCAACAAGGTGCAGCCGCTGTATCACCCGGCGATCTCCGGGCAGCGCCTTCTGTAGGGGCGGATTCTGTCCGCAATGGTTCCTGCACGGCACCTGATGGCAGGCAAGTTACCGACGCCCACCGGGCATCCCTTCGCCCTCGCCAAGGCAGGTATTCCATAGCAAATCCAGGCATCGGAAATTCGAGCCATAAAAAAACGCCGCGACTCCCAAGGGAGTCGCGGCGTTCTTTGGTTCGGCCGGTAAGCGCGGATTACTTCTCGACGAAAGCGCGCTCGATCAGGTAATCGCCCGGCTCACCCATGCGCGGGGAGATCTGCAGGCCGAAGCTGTTCAGCACTTCGCTGGTTTCGTCCAGCATGCTCGGGCTGCCGCAGATCATGGCGCGGTCGTCCTGCGGGTTCATCGGCGGCAGGCCGATATCGGCGAACAGCTTGCCGCTGCGCATCAGGTCAGTCTGGCGCCCCATGCTATGGAATTCTTCGCGGGTGACCAGCGGGCAGTAGATCAGCTTCTCTTTCACCATGTCGCCGAAGTACTCGTGCTCCGGCAGAACCTTGGTGATGAAGTCAGCATAAGCCAGCTCGCTGACCCAGCGAACACCGTGGACGAGGATGACCTTCTCGAACTTCTCGTAGACTTCCGGGTCCTGGATGACGCTCAGGAACGGCGCCATGCCGGTACCGGTGCTCAGCAGGTAGAGGTGCTTGCCGGGCTTGAGGTCGTCCAGCACCAGGGTACCGGTGGGCTTGCGGCTGACCATGAGCTCGTCGCCTTCCTTCAAGTGCTGCAGACGCGAAGTCAGCGGGCCGTCCGGTACCTTGATGCTGAAGAATTCCAGGTGCTCTTCGTAGTTCGGGCTGGCAATGCTGTACGCGCGCATCAGCGGACGACCGTTGACTTCCAGGCCGATCATCACGAATTGACCGGTCTTGAAGCGCAGGCCCGGGTTACGGGTGGTCTTGAAGCTGAAGAGGGTGTCGTTCCAGTGGTGCACGCTGAGAACGCGTTCGGTGTACAGATTGCTCATCGAGGACTCCTAGGAAAATCGTGGCGCACCCCAGCAGATCCCGGACGTAGCGCGATTGCGCGACATTTTATAGGCGGCGACAATATCCGCAAAATAAATTATCTGGATATTGCTAATCCAGAATGCAGATAAGCCGCGTCATGTCGACGCGCAAGGATAGCGCCAGAGTCCTTCCACGCCGGGGCGACCGAATGTCGCGGCGCTTACCGAGAGCCGACAGATGAAATTCACCCTGCGTCAACTGGAAGTCTTCGTCGCCGTCGCCCAGCAGGAAAGCGTCTCCCGCGCCGCCGAAGCCCTGGCCATGTCGCAGTCGGCCACCAGCACGTCGCTGGGCGAGCTGGAGCGGCAGTTCGACTGCAAGCTGTTCGACCGCTCCGGCAAGCGCCTGACCCTCAACGCCCTTGGCCGCCAGTTGCTGCCGCAGGCGGTTGCGCTGCTCGACCGGGGCAGCGAGATCGAGAACATGCTTAACGGCAAGAGTGCCTTCGGTTCACTGGATCTCGGAGCAACCCTGACCATCGGCAACTACCTGGCGACCCTGCTGATTGGCACCTTCATGCAGCGCCAGCCGGACTGTCGGGTACGCCTGCACGTGCATAACACCGCCCATGTGGTGCAGCGCATCGCCCATTACGAACTGGACCTGGGGCTGATCGAGGGCGACTGCCAGCACCCGGATATCGAAGTGCAGCCGTGGATGGAGGATGAACTGGTGGTGTTCTGCGCCCCGCAGCATCCTCTGGCGCGCGAAGGCCGCGCGAATCTGGCGCGGCTCACGGAAGAAGCGTGGATTCTCCGGGAGCAGGGCTCCGGCACACGGCTGACCTTCGACCAGGCCATGCGGCACCACGTCGAGCCGCTGAATGTGCGGCTGGAGCTGGAGCACACCGAGGCGATCAAGCGTGCGGTGGAGTCGGGCCTGGGGATCGGCTGCATCTCGCGCCTGGCGCTGCGCGACGCGTTCCGCCGCGGCAGCCTGGTGGCGGTGGAGACACCTGACCTGGACCTGCGCCGGCAGTTCTACTTCATCTGGCACCGGCAGAAATATCAGACCGCGACCATGCGCGAGTTTCTGGAGCTGTGCCGCAGCGAAACGGCCGGCGTCACGCGCAGCGACGATATCGTGCTGCCGATGATTCCCTGACGCTGCGCTCGCGCAGGAACGTCACTTGGCTGCGAATACCGCGCGAACAGCGGAGCGGCAGGACGGCGTGTGGCCGGGAGGCGGCACACGCCTTGCGATATCAGCCCAGGAGAATGCCAGCCCAGGTGACGGTGATGATGGTCAGCGCAACGAACTGGGCTGCGCTGCCCATGTCCTTGGCATTCTTCGACAACGGATGGCGTTCCAGCGAAACGCGGTCGACCACGGCCTCGATGGCGGAGTTGAGCAGCTCGACAATCAGGGCCAGCAGGCACACTGCGATCAGCAGCGCGCGTTCGCCGCGGGTCACGTCGCAGAAGAATGACAGCGGGATGAGAATGACGTTGATCAGCACCAACTGACGGAAGGCCGCCTCGCCCTTGAAGGCGGCGGCGAAACCGGCCAGGGAATAACCGGTAGCGTTGAGGATGCGTTTCAGGCCGGTCTGGCCTTTGAAGGGGGAAGCGGACACAGGCGTTTCTCACACAAAAGGACGCGGCACTCTATACCAGCGTTCGTCAAAAAGGGATCAAGCGGTTCTACGGGATGTGACGCTGGCATCAGGCGCCAGGTACTGTCTCCATCTGTTGCAGCAGCAGCGCGGCCTGGGTACGGGTGCGCACGTTGAGTTTGCGGAAGATCGCAGTAACGTGGGCCTTCACCGTGGCCTCGGAGACGTTGAGCTCGAAGGCAATCTGCTTGTTCAGCAGGCCTTCGCACACCATCGTGAGGACGCGGAACTGCTGCGGAGTAAGGCTGGAAAGGCCCGCGCTCGCCGCACGCACCTCATCGCTCATCTCGGTTACGGCGTCCACCTGCGGCGGCCACCAGACGTCGCCGTCGAGCACCGCGCGTACGGCCTGCTGCAGGGTGGTCAGTTCGCTGGATTTAGGGATGAAGCCGCTGGCGCCGAATTCGCGAGAGCGCTGCACCACTGCCGCGTCTTCCTGGGCCGACACCATCACCACGGGAATCTGCGGATACTGCCCGCGCAGCAGCACCAGGCCGGAGAAGCCGTAGGCACCGGGCATGTTCAGATCCAGCAGGACCAGATCCCAATCTGACTTTTCATTCAACCTGGCTTCCAGCTCCGCGATGCTAGCCGCCTCCACCAGTCGAGCATCGGGTCCCAGGCCAAGGGTAAGGGCCTGGTGCAGGGCACCACGGAACAACGGGTGATCGTCAGCGATCAGGATCTCGTAGGAAGCCATGAAAATTCCTTGAAAGCCGCGCCTGGGGTCTTGCCGTGGGTAACAGCCTGCCTGCGCGGGAAGGTCGAGCATGGATAGGACACTGCCAGTGCATTGTACGCAAAGACAGCCCCCGGTGTCCGCGCCAATGCGAGGGAGTCGACCCTGTCACTGCGCCCGCTGGCAAGGCATGCCCCTTTCCAACGGGCCGGGCTTGCGGCAGAGTTCCGCTCTTTTCCCGCCGTTCGAGAACAACAAGATGAAAAGCCACGCCTTGCGCGCCGATATCCTGATGCTGATTACCGCGATGATCTGGGGGGTATCCTTCGTCGCACAGCGCCTGGGAATGGACGCCATCGGCCCGTTCCTCTATACCGGCCTGCGTTTCGCGCTCGGCGCGCTGGTGCTGCTGCCGCTGCTGGCCTGGTCGAGCAAGCGCGGCGCCCAGCCGTTCAACCGTGGCCTGCTGCTGGCGGGCCTGGCAATCGGCATCGCTCTGACCCTGGGGATCAATCTGCAACAGGTCGGCCTGCTGTTCACCAGCGTCACCAACTCCGGATTCATCACCGGCCTGTACGTGATCATCGTGCCGCTGCTGGGGCTGTTCCTGGGCCATCGCACCGGCCTGGGTACCTGGCTCGGCGCGGCCCTTGCGGTGATCGGCATGGCGATGCTCAGCATCGGTCCGAACTTCCACGTCGCCTCCGGCGACTGGCTGCAACTCACCGGCGCACTGGTCTGGGGTTGCCACGTACTGCTGGTGGGCCTCTTCGCCAGCCGCTACGACCCGATTCGCCTGGCCTTCCTGCAATTCGTGACCTGTTCGGTGGTCAGCCTGGCCCTGGCGGTGATTTTCGAAGAAATCCACTGGGACGCCATCGCCCAGGCCGGCCCTGCGCTGCTCTATGGCGGCCTGCTCGGAGTCGGTACCGGCTTCACCCTGCAAGTAGTGGCGCAGAAGCACGCCATCGCGTCGCATGCGGCGATCATCCTCTCGCTGGAAGCGGTGTTCGCTGCCATCGCCGGCGCCGTCTTCCTCGACGAAACGCTGCACATGCGCGGCTACATTGGCTGTGGGCTGATGCTCCTGGGCATGCTGGTAGCACAACTGTGGCCGAAGAAGGCCGAGGCGAAGCCGGCCTGATCTATCGCGCTCCCGGGCATCGACTCGGGAGCGTTTCAGGCAGCGCCCCGTCTAGGAATCAGAGCGCCGGGTGAACGGCATCAGTGCCTGATGCGCCGGGCTCTGCTGGTCCAGTGGCTGCTGGCACTTGGAGCCCAGGTAGCGTTCGCTGAACACATCCAGATAGGCATCCAGCGCATCGCCGGCGCGGCGGTCGCCTGCCAGCCCCAGGCACAGCGCTGCGACTTCCGCGGTGCACAGATGCTCGTCGAACTTGGAACGGCGCAGGCGATAGCGCGACAGTGCATCCGGCGTGATGCTCAGCACCGGGAAACGGTCCAGGTACGGGCTCTTGCGGAACATCTTGCGCGCCTCGTTCCAGGTCGCATCCAGCAGGATGAACAGCGGCCGCCTGCCCGCCTCGGGCAGCACCTCGGTGACTACCCGCTCCGGCTGCACGAACTCGCCGGGAAACACCACATACGGCTGCCACTGCGGATCATCGAGCAGCGCCAGCAGGGCCGGGTCGACCTCGATGCGCGACCATCCAAAGGCCCAGGTATCGGGAACCGTTTCGGCGATCAACCAGCCGGTATTGCTGGGTTTGAGCGGCTCGGTGTCGAACATCACCAGGCACATCCCAGCATTGGCCTCTACCTGCGGGCGCAGGCCGCACATGCAGTAGTTCGGCCGCAAGCGGCAGCCTGGGCAACGCGGCGAGCGCGAACCACGGGCCACGAACGGCTTGACGCAACGGGCAAGCCGTTCGTCGCGAAGACGGGCAACGGCGTGGCTCATGAGTGCGCCTCCAGGAAGCGAACAGGCGATCGGAACATCGGGGACTCGGACAGCAGAAGGGGAGCGGATTGCTGATTGTAACAGAGCTGCTACGCCGCTCCGCCGCAAGGCGCGCGCAGCGCGTCGTCACTGCGACAATAGATTCTCGGCACGGGAGCGCTTTTCAGGGACAATGGCGGGCTGGAACAACCGGCGAACCCCAGCAGGTCCGTACGGTCGATATCGGCAACATTGTCAGGAGATGCCCATGCTGCGCCTCACCGCCCTCGCCCTCTGCCTCGCCCTTCCCGCAGCGCACGCCGCTTCGCTCAAGAACTACGAACTGTCCCAGATGCTGGACAAGGTCGCCAAGGAAAGCAGCGAAGGCACTCCGCGCGCGATCAATGAGGACATCCTCGACCAGGGCTACACCGTCGATGGCAATCAACTGATCAACCACCTCAGCGTCCGCGCCAGCCACGCCGAGCGCATGCGCGCCAATCCGGACAGCGTACGCAGCCAGTTGGGCGACAGCGTCTGCAGCAACACCGGCTACCGCCAGTTGCTGGCCAAGGGCGCGATCCTCACTTACAGCTTCACCGAGTACAAGACCAACGCCCCGGTAGCCACCGAGCGCTTCGACGCCGGCAGTTGCAAGATCAAGCCGCAGAAGTAACTCCCCTCCACATGCTCGACAAACTGCAGTTGCTGAAGATCGCACGCACCCCGATGCCCTTCGGCAAATACCAGGGGCGCATGCTGGTGGACCTGCCGGAAGAATACCTGCTGTGGTTCCACCGCAAGGGCGAGTTTCCCAAGGGTGAGTTGGGCCAACTGATGCAATTGACCCTCGAGCTCAAGATCGACGGCCTCGACGGCCTGATCAAACCGCTGAAACGCTGACACCGGGCAACCGCGCAGACGGTTGCCCGGATCGCTTCAGCGCAGCAACGCCGGATCGCCCTTGCCCGCCACCGCAGCCGCTTCGTCGGGCGTCAGAAGCGCGGTACGCGGTACATCCATCAGCCGTGCACAGGCAGCCAGCACATTGGCCCAGCTTGCGCGGTTGGCGAACAGCATGCCGGCTTCGTCGAGCGTTCCGCCCTGGTTGCGATATCCCAGAACCGAAGTTTTCAAGGCATCCGGCAGGATCGGCCAGAGATGCCCGCGGACTACTTCCGGGCGCATGTGCGTCAACAGCACGCGCCGCTCGCAATGATCCGGGAACAGCCTGGCGGTCAGCGCCTCGTCAGCCACCACCTGCAACTCCCAATTGTCGCGCGGCGCACGGAAGCGGCCGGGCTCCTGCAGATACACCAGACGGTACGGATAGCCCGCTTCCTCCAGGCGTATTGCCGCCCGCCGCATCTCCGCCAGTTGATAGCTGCCGTTGGCGATCAGCAACAACGGATCGCTACCCGGGTGCTCTTCCAGCACTAGCGCACCCTCGCGGGCCAACTGCTCGGCCTGGGCCTGACTGAACTCCGATGGCCGCTCGCGCTTGGGCACCACCATGCAGGTCAACTGACCGCGGCTACGATAGATCTCCGGAAGCAGTGCCAGCACACTATTATGGTCGGCGGGGAATACCACCCGGACCATGTCGCTCATCTCCCCGAGTAACGCTTCGCAGAACGTCGTGTCCTGGTGCGACTGTTGGTTCTTGCCATTCTCCCACGTGTGTGAGGTCGCCACGAGGGGCCAGCCGAGCCAGCCGGCGGGGCGACCGATTTCCTTCTGCTGGCGGGCGAAGATGATCGTCTGGCGCACCGCGCCCAGCATCTTCACGCAGAACGCCTCGTAACTCGCCACAAGGTTGAGACCGCCCTGGTTGGCCAGGCAGGCAGAAACCACGGCCTCCTCGTTGAGGGCGGTGATGACTCGGCCATCCACGGCTTCCAACTCGCTCTCCGGCTCGGCGACGCGATGCTTGAGCGCCTTGAGCACGCCACCCAGGCGATTGCTGGCAAGCTCATCCGGGTTACCCACCCGTGCGCGCAAGTCGGGGTTCGCCGCGCACAGGTCGACGTAAAAGCGGTCCAGCGCCGCCATTGGCGAGCACAGGTCGCTGCGATAGTGCAATTCGGGGATCGAAGGCTCGATGGGGCGACGCACTGCCAGCGGGTTATCGCGCTCCAGAACACGTCCGTTGCGGGACGCACCGATTAGAGCGCAGGCCTGCGCCAGCTCCTGCGGGTCGACCCAGAGCGGAGCGGCGTGCTGGTTGAACAGCTCGCGCGCCACGGAATCACTGCTCGGATTCCCCGGCAACGGCAGGTTATGCGCGGCATTGCTGCCGGCGCCATAGAAGCCGTAACCCTTGACCGTCTCGGCGATGCCGTAGGGAATCGGCAACGGATAGCTGAGAATCCCCCGCCCCAGTTCCTCTATCCGATGCTGCAGGCGCTCCTCCATTTCCCACAGTGTGCAGACGAATGCAGCCGGATCCCGGCCGTCGAAGCTGATCGGATCAAATCCGCAGCGGCGCAGATGCTGCTTGAACCCCTCCAGGCCTTCATGAGTGCCAAGATCGGTGCGTTGCTCGATACGCCGGCCATTGGCAATCATCACCGGCAGGGCCGTGCCACAGTCCTCGGCCCGCCACCAGCGCGGAATCCAGTCACTGCCGCGTTGTTCCTCGGCAGCGCCGTCGGACAGGAACGCCACCAGCGTCTCGCCAGGAAGCGGCATGTGCGCGTACATCAACTCTGCGAACCCGAGATAGCCGCCTTCGGCAATGCCACCGGCGGTATGCGGATTGACATGGCTACCCAGCGGCGCGGCGACCGTGCCGTCCGCGGCCTGGACATAGCTGTAGAAATCCCGAACCAGACGATTGAGCCCTTCCTCGCCCTGCTCGTACGCAGCAGACTGCTCTGGATGAAGGTTTCCGGTCAGCACGTTCAGCGCATCGATCGCCGCCACGCAGTGCCCCTGCCCCATCAGCCAGCCACGGGTCTTGCCACTGAGCGCATTGAGCGCAAGGTAGCCCGCATAGGCCGGCACCATGTTCAATGCACCGCCAGTGTGGCCTTCCGGAATGGTCTTGAAGTCGTCGCTCTGCAGGGGCGAACCGTCCAGACGCACACGCCGGGCATAAGTCATGTGCGCCACCAGCCAGAGGCCGGCGCAGGTCAGCCGGTCGAGGGCGATGAACATCCGGTAGACGCTGTCCAGATCCGGCTGCAAACCGTACTGGACTAATTGGTGAGCGACGCGAAAGACCGCCGCCTGGGTCTGCGGGCTATGCTGAAGCGGACCTCGGCCACGCAGCCACTGGGCGTACGCCGGTTCTGCGGCCGCGTGAGCGGCGAGTTCTTCCGGGCTGGGCAGGATCTGGGGCATCGTCGGCTCTCCGTTGGGTACAAGGCAAGTCTAGGCGCCCAGCCCGGACCGTCGCTGACTTGTATCAAGGCCACCCGGACGGGAGTACGCGAGGCTGAATCATTAGCGGATATTGGAGGCATCATGGCCCTGCTCACTTTCATTGGCGCGATCCAGGAGGTCACCGGCTCCTGTTACCTGCTGGAAACCCGCGACGGCATGCGCGTGCTGCTCGAATGCGGAATGCGCCAGGGGCGCAGCGCGAGCAAAGGCACTCGCGATAATGAGGCCAGCAATGCGGCGCCCTTCCCGTTCGACCCGAAACAACTCGATGCCGTGGTCATTTCCCACGCGCACCTGGACCACAGCGGCTTGCTGCCCCGCCTGGCGAAGGAGGGCTATTCCGGACCGATCTATGCCACTGAATCCTGTTGCGACCTGCTTGAACTGATGCTGATGGACTCGGCGCATATTCAGGAGAAGGACGCCGAGTGGGAGAACAAGTGGCGAGCGCGGCTCAACCGCCCGCCGGTCAAGCCGCTCTATACCCTGGAAGATGCCTCCCGCGCCCTGAATCTGCGGCGCCGAGTCAGCTACGGCAGCACCGTGGAAGTCGCCCGCGGCATCCGCGTCACCTTCCACAACGCCGGGCACATCCTGGGCTCGGCCATCGTCGAAATCGAGATTCACGAATTCGGCCTCACACGCCGCCTGGTGTTCTCCGGCGATCTCGGCAGTACCTGCTCCCCGCTGATGCGCACACCAACACCGCTGAACCGGGCCGATGTGGTCCTGCTGGAGTCCACCTACGGCGACCGCGATCACCGCGATGGCAACGAAACACTGCTGGAGCTGGCGGGAATCCTCGAACAGGCACAGCGCGACGGAGGCAACGTACTCATCCCCTCCTTCGCCGTCGGTCGTACCCAGGACCTGCTCTACTACCTCGGGCGTTTCTACCAGGAGGGTCGACTGCCGCAGAAGATGGTCTACCTCGACAGCCCGATGGCCGCCCAGGCGAACAACATCTACCTGCGCCACGCCAATGAGTTCGCCGACGCCGACCGCGAATACATCCGCGGCACGGGCACAACGCGTCTGGACGAATGGCTGCCGATACTGCGCACCACCCAGAGCGTCGACGAATCGATGGCGCTCAACCGTATCCAGAGCGGCGCGATCATCATCGCCGGAAGTGGCATGTGTACTGGAGGGCGGATAGTCCACCACCTCAAGCACAACCTCTGGCGCGAGGAATGCCATATCGTCTTCCCCGGCTTCCAGGCCAAAGGTACGCTGGGCCGCGCCATTGTCGACGGTGCAGAAACCGTGCGGATCCTGCGGCAGCGCATCAGCGTCCGGGCAAAAATCCACACCCTGGGCGGGTTCTCCGCTCACGCGGGACAATCGCAATTAATTCAGTGGGTTGGCCACTTCGAACACAAACCCGAGCTATACCTGATACATGGCGAACGAGAGAAAATGGACGCCCTGCAGAAGGCGCTCGGCGATCGCCTTGGCTGGAACGCGAACATACCGGAGCCGGGGGACCGGATAGCGATCTGAAACATGGCTTGCCGGACTGCCACATCCCACTTGCCAGACTGCCAGCCCTCCCGCATGGGCCTGTGCATGGCGCAGCACGGCACGTGCCTCGGCGACACCGTGCACGCCTGGCCCTGGCACATGCACAAGCCACAGGGGTTGATGAACAAGGAGTATCAACATGCCCTATGAGCCCGACGATTATCTCTCCAGACACTTCCAGACCAGCGGCACTGACCTGGCGCAGAAAATAGAAGAGCTCGCCGCCCTCGCCGCTCCTGGCGGCAGTCCGAACCTGCCGCTCTACCGCGAAATGCTCACCACCGTTGCACGCATGGCCCAGGCCGACCGCAATCGCTGGGACGCCAAGATCATGCTGCAAACCTTGCGGGAGATGGAGCACGCCTTCAGCACCCTGGAACAGTTCAAGCGCCGACGCAAAGTCACGGTATTCGGATCGGCACGGACCCCGGCGGACCATCCGGTCTACGCCCTCGCCCGCCAGCTAGGCCAGACGTTGGCACGCTACGACCTGATGGTCATCACTGGCGCAGGCGGAGGCATCATGACCGCGGCTCACGAAGGAGCAGGGCTGGAAAACAGCCTGGGATTCAACATCACGCTGCCCTTCGAGCAGCACGCCAACCGCATCGTCGACGGAACGAGCAACCTGCTGTCGTTCCACTTCTTCTTCCTGCGCAAACTGTTCTTCGTGAAGGAGGCCGACGCCCTGGTGCTCTGCCCTGGCGGCTTCGGCACGCTGGACGAAGCACTGGAGGTGCTGACCCTGATCCAGACAGGCAAGAGTCCGTTGGTCCCGGTGGTACTGCTCGACCAGCCTGGCGGGCACTATTGGGATCATGCGCTTGAGTTCATCAAGGAACAGCTCCAGGACAATGGTTACATCCTGCCCAGCGACATGAACCTGATGAAGCTCGTGCACTCGGCGGAAGATGCAGCAGATGAGATTGCGCACTTCTATAGCAACTTCCACTCCAGCCGCTGGCTGAAGGACCGCTTCGTGATTCGCCTGAATCACCCACTGAGTCAGCATGCCCTGAAGTTGCTGGAAAAGGAGTTCGGTAACCTTTGCGTGACTGACGGTTTCCACCAGCAACCCTATAGCGAGTCGGAACTGGATGAGCCGGAGTTCGCTCACCTCACTCGCCTGGCTTTCGCCTTCAACGGCCGTGACCAGGGGCGTCTGCGCGAGTTGCTGAACTACATCAACCAGCCAGAAAACTGGGAACGCTGAGCCTGAAACGAACAAGGCACCCTTGTGGGGTGCCTTGCTTCAATCCTCTGCGTGTCGACCGCTTAACAATCTGCTGATCGACTCCATCGAGTAACCTCGATAGCTCAGGAACCGCCCCTGCTGGGCCCGTTCACGAGCATCCTGCGGCAGTCGCGCGAACTTGCGGCGCCAGACTTCTCGCAGATTTTCGTTCCAGTCGACATCCGACTCGGAGAGGGCCGAGTCGATCTCGCCGCGAGGCAATCCACGCTGGGATAGCTCCTCACGAATCCGCACCGGGCCGTACCCGGCCCGCGCCCGGCTGGAGATATAGCTTTCCAGATAACGACTTTCATTGAGCAACCCCTCCTCGGCCAAACGGTCGAGGGCGGGGTCGATCAGTTCCTGTGTGGCACCACGCTGACGTAGCTTGCGCGATAGCTCAGCCCGGCCATGCTCGCGCCGAGCCAGCAGGTCCATAGCGACCCGCCGCACAGCGACGAGGTTATCGAGCTCGACCGCCATGCCTATCAGTAGTCGGCTTCCGCTTCTGCTTCGGCTTCCGCCGCCGCGAGTTCAGCCTTGGTAGGAGCCGGCTGGTTGGTCAGCAGTTGCTCGCGAATGGCCTTGTCGAGGGTGTTGCAGATTTCAGTGTTCTCTTCCAGGAACTTGGCGGCATTGGCCTTGCCCTGGCCGATCTTGTTGCCCTGATAGCTGTACCAGGCGCCCGACTTCTCGATCAGTCCCAGTTGTACACCGAGGTCGATGATCTCGCCGGTACGGTAGATGCCACGGCCGTACATAATCTGGAACTCGGCCTGGCGGAACGGCGGGGCGACCTTGTTTTTCACAACCTTGACGCGGGTTTCGCTACCGACCACCTCGTCGCCCTCTTTCACCGCGCCGGTACGGCGGATGTCCAGGCGAACGGACGAGTAGAACTTCAGTGCGTTACCACCGGTGGTGGTTTCCGGGTTGCCGAACATCACACCGATCTTCATACGGATCTGGTTGATGAAGATAACCAGGCAGTTGGCGTTCTTGATGTTGCCGGTGATCTTGCGCAGAGCCTGCGACATCAGACGGGCCTGCAGACCAACGTGCTGATCCCCCATCTCGCCTTCGATCTCAGCCTTCGGAACCAGAGCAGCCACGGAGTCGACGATGATCACATCCACCGCATTGGAGCGCACCAGCATGTCGGTGATTTCCAAGGCCTGTTCGCCAGTATCCGGCTGGGAGACCAGCAGGTCGTCGACGTTGACGCCCAGCTTGCCAGCGTAGTCCGGGTCCAGCGCGTGCTCAGCATCGACGAAGGCGCAGGTAGCGCCAGCCTTCTGGGCCTGGGCGATGACCGACAGGGTCAGGGTGGTCTTACCCGAGGATTCCGGGCCGTAGATTTCGACGATACGACCTTTCGGCAGGCCGCCGATGCCGAGCGCAATGTCCAGCCCCAGGGAGCCAGTGGAGATGGCCGGAATGGCCTGGCGCTCATGGTCGCCCATGCGCATGACAGCGCCTTTGCCGAATTGGCGCTCGATCTGTCCCAGGGCCGCGGCCAGGGCGCGCTTCTTGTTCTCGTCCATTGAAATCCTCGCGAAGTCAGGGGGCCGGACGGCCACGAACAACTGTATAAGTAGACAGTATTATTCCACAGGGCAAGCCGCTCGCCTACCCCTCGATCGGATTTTCCCCGCCAGCCAGTCGCAAGACCCCTGCCAGAGCGGTCGCCACTGTCTGGCGGCGCACTGCCGCGCGATCGCCGGCATATAGACGGCACACACTGAAGGTCTGTGAACCTTTCCTCCATGCCAACCAGACTGTCCCTACGGGCTTTTCCGCCGATCCGCCATCGGGGCCGGCAATTCCGCTCACTGCAACGGCAATATCCGCGCCGCTGCGAGGCAAGGCTCCGGCCACCATCGCCTCAACCACTTCTCGGCTCACGGCACCAACCTTGGGGAACAGCTCAGCCGGCACATCCAGTTGCCGGGTTTTCTGCTCATTCGAATAGGTGATATAGCCCGCCTCGAACCAGGCCGAGCTTCCGGAGATACGCGTGATCGCCTCGGCAATCCCGCCGCCGGTGCAGGATTCGGCGGTAGTGACACGCAGTCCGTTGGCCGCAAGCCGCGCGCCGAGCAATGCGGAGAGTTCGGTAATCGAGGAATCGGTGACGGACACAATGTGCTCCGGGGTTAAAGAAGGCCAGGCCGATACCGTACACTAGGCGCTTTTGCATGTTGAAGCCGGACAGCCAGAAGCCATGAGCCAGAGCGACCTCTCCGCCCACACCCCGATGATGCAACAGTACTGGCGACTGAAGAATCAGCACCCGGATCAGTTGATGTTCTACCGCATGGGCGACTTCTACGAGCTGTTTTACGAAGATGCCAAGAAGGCTGCCAAGCTGTTGGACATCACCCTGACCGCGCGCGGCCAATCCGCCGGCAACGCGATTCCGATGGCCGGAATTCCATTCCATTCCGCCGAGGGCTATCTGGCCAAACTCGTGAAGCTCGGCGAGTCGGTAGTGATCTGCGAGCAAATCGGCGACCCAGCCACCAGCAAGGGGCCGGTGGAGCGCCAGGTCGTGCGCATCATCACTCCCGGCACCGTCAGCGACGAGGCGCTGCTGGATGAACGCCGCGACAACCTGCTCGCCGCTGTGCTGGGCGATGAACGCCTGTTCGGCCTGGCCGTCCTGGATATCACCAGCGGTCGCTTCAGTGTTCAGGAGATCAAAGGCTGGGAAAACCTGCTGGCCGAGCTGGAGCGCATGAATCCCGCCGAGCTGCTGATTCCCGATGATTGGCCCCAAGGGCTGCCCGCGGAAAAACGCCGTGGCGTTCGGCGTCGCGCGCCCTGGGACTTCGACCGCGATTCCGCGAACAAGAGTCTCTGCCAACAGTTCGGCGTCCAGGACCTCAAGGGTTTCGGCTGCCAGGAACTGACCCTCGCCATCGGCGCAGCCGGCTGTCTGCTGGCCTACGCCAAGGAAACCCAACGCACCGCGCTACCGCACCTGCGCAGCCTGCGTCACGAGCGCATCGACGATACCGTCATACTCGATGGCGCCAGCCGCCGAAACCTGGAACTCGATACCAACCTCGCAGGCGGCCGCGACAATACCCTGCAATCGGTGGTGGACCGCTGCCAGACCGCAATGGGCAGCCGGCTGCTCACCCGCTGGCTGAACCGCCCACTGCGCGACCGCGCGGTACTGGAGGCGCGCCAGGAGTCCATCGCCTGTCTGCTGGAGCGCTACCGCTTCGAGAATCTGCAACCACAGCTCAAGGAAATCGGCGACGTCGAGCGCATCCTGGCCCGTATCGGGCTGCGCAACGCCCGTCCGCGCGACCTCGCCCGTCTGCGCGATGCGCTCGCTGCCCTGCCGGAACTGCAGCGTGGCATGACCGAACTGGAAGCACCGCACCTCGGTCGACTGGCCATCAGCATCCGCACCTATCCGGAACTCGCGGAGTTGCTGGCCCGCGCCGTGATCGAAAATCCGCCCGCGGTCATCCGCGACGGCGGCGTGATCGCGCGCGGCTACGACGCCGAACTGGATGAGCTGCAGATGCTCAGCGAAAACGCCGGGCAGTACCTGATGGACCTGGAAACCCGTGAAAAGGCTCGTACCGGCCTGCCGAACCTCAAGGTCGGCTACAACCGCATTCATGGCTACTACATCGAACTGCCCCGCGTACAGGCCGAGCAGGCGCCCGCCGACTACATCCGCCGGCAGACTCTGAAAGGCGCCGAGCGCTTCATCACCCCAGAACTGAAAGCCTTCGAAGACAAGGCCCTGTCCGCCCAGAGCCGTGCCCTCGCGCGGGAGAAGCAGCTCTATGAAGAGCTGCTGGAACTGCTGATCGCCCATTTGGCTCCGCTGCAGGATACAGCCGCGGCGCTCGCCGAACTGGATGTGCTGAGCAACCTCGCCGAACGCGCACTGAATCTTGACCTTAACCGCCCGCACTTCGTCGAAGAGTCGGGAATCCTGATCGAGCAGGGCCGTCATCCGGTAGTCGAGCAGGTACTCGAAACCCCGTTCGTCGCCAACGATCTGAATCTCGATGAAGATACTCGCATGCTGGTGATAACCGGTCCGAACATGGGCGGTAAATCTACCTATATGCGGCAAACAGCGCTGATAGTCCTACTGGCACACATTGGCAGTTTCGTGCCGGCGGCTCGCTGTGAGCTGTCTCTTGTAGACCGCATCTTCACCCGCATTGGATCCTCGGACGACCTGGCCGGAGGTCGCTCGACCTTCATGGTCGAGATGAGCGAGACCGCGAACATCCTGCACAACGCCAGTGATCGCAGCCTGGTGCTGATGGACGAAGTGGGCCGCGGCACCAGCACCTTCGATGGCCTGTCGCTGGCATGGGCCGCAGCCGAGCACCTGGCCAGACTGCGGGCGTTCACTCTGTTCGCTACCCACTATTTCGAGCTGACCGTGCTCCCCGAAAGCGAGCCAGCGGTGGCCAATGTGCATCTCAATGCCACCGAGCACAACGAGCGAATCGTCTTCCTGCACCACGTGCTGCCTGGCCCGGCAAGCCAGAGCTATGGCCTGGCAGTGGCGCAGCTTGCTGGCGTCCCGGGTGCGGTAATTCAGCGCGCCCGTGAACACCTGGCCCGCCTCGAGACGACAAGCCTACCGCACGAGGCGCCACGCACCGGCAACGCCAAAGGCCCTGCGCCCATGCAGAGCGACCTTTTTGCCAGTCTTCCGCACCCGGTCGTCGATGAATTGACTCGCATCAGTCCGGATGATCTGACGCCACGCCAGGCTCTCGATTTGTTATATGCATGGAAGATGCGAGTCTGACGGACCGCGGAACAAGCTGTTAGAATCGCGCGCGCTTCGCCGCCCGCCTGAGGAGAGAATTAGAAAATGACCTTCGTCGTCACCGACAACTGCATCAAGTGCAAATACACCGACTGCGTGGAAGTCTGCCCGGTGGACTGCTTCTACGAAGGCCCGAACTTCCTGGTGATTCACCCGGATGAGTGCATCGACTGCGCCCTGTGCGAACCGGAATGTCCGGCACAGGCGATCTTCTCCGAGGACGAGGTCCCGGAGAACATGCAGGAGTACATCGAGCTGAACAAGGATCTGGCTGAAGTCTGGCCGAATATCACCGAGAAGAAGGATTCTCTGCCGGACGCCGAAGAGTGGGACGGTAAGCCGAACAAGCTGCAGTACCTGGAGCGTTGATCTCCACGAAGGCCCGCCTGGCGCGGGCCTTCGTCTATCTGCGGAAACACTTTTCTGCAGGCAAAAAAAAGGGGCGGGATAACCCGCCCACTCTTTTTTCCTTAACTCATCATCCTGATGAGTCGCATCCAGCGACGTCCTAACCAGCATCCTGCCAGCTTGCGCCCTTCCGTGTACGCAGGAGTGATGTTACTCGACTCCCGCCGCGCAGCAAGTGAGGCATCTTCGCCCCTTTAGCACATCGCCATACTGACCCAGCGCAATTAACTCCTTTAAAAACAATAAGATAAATTCAAACAGGGATTAAGCGAGCAGCCTTTCAAGCTCAACGCTCACACGTCGTGTAAGCAAATGCCTACATGAGAACACATAAAAAAACCCGGAATCATCCGGGCTTCTTCAGGTCGTCCAAATGCCTACTGGAACAGGGCATCGCTGGAAAGACCATTCTTCTCCAGGATCTCACGCAGACGCTTTAGCGCTTCGACCTGGATCTGGCGTACCCGCTCACGGGTGAGCCCGATCTCCTGGCCGACCTCCTCCAGCGTGCTGCTTTCATGGCCGCGCAGACCAAAGCGGCGAATGACGACTTCCCGCTGCTTGTCGGTCAGCTCCGATAGCCACAGGTCGATACTCTCGCTGAGATCATCGTCCTGTAGCAGCTCGCACGGATCGGTGGGCCGATCGTCTGTCAGGGTGTCGAGCAACGTCTTGTCTGAGTCCGGGCCGAGCGAAACATCCACGGAAGTCACTCGCTCGTTGAGGCCGAGCATACGCTTGACCTCATCCACCGGCTTCTCCAGCAGATTGGCGATTTCTTCCGGGGAAGGCTCGTGATCCAGCTTGTGGGTCAATTCGCGCGCCGCCCGCAGGTAGACGTTGAGCTCCTTGACCACATGGATCGGCAGTCGAATGGTACGGGTCTGGTTCATGATGGCCCGTTCGATGGTCTGACGAATCCACCAAGTCGCATAGGTGGAGAAGCGGAAGCCACGTTCCGGGTCGAACTTTTCCACTGCCCGGATCAGTCCGAGGTTGCCCTCTTCGATCAGGTCGAGCAGCGAAAGGCCGCGGTTGACATACCGTCTCGCGATCTTCACTACCAGGCGCAGGTTGCTTTCGATCATCCTGCGTCGACCGGCCGGATCGCCCTTCTGCGCAAGACGCGCGAAGTGGACCTCTTCTTCCGGGGTCAACAGGGGGGAAAAGCCGATTTCATTCAGATACAGCTGGGTAGCGTCGAGCGCCCGACTGTAATCGATGTGTTTGTGTTGCTTGAGAGAGGAAAGAGAGGTGGCTTTGGGAGTGACTTGAAGCGATACCTGCTCTTCGGCAAGTGACTCTTCAAAAATGATGCCCGGCTCCAAAAGGAGCACTTCATCATCGACGTCAAACTCCGGCCCTTCTTTTTTAAGTGCCATGTCGTTATCCCTTGCTGAGTTCGACAACAAGCCCAGGCGTGTCCTTATCCTTGGGACACCTAGGCCCGCCACCCACGCAGGGGAACAGCAACCGTCAACGATTTGGCAGGTATTGCAGCGGATCTACAGGCTTACCCTGGCGGCGAATCTCGAAGTGCAGCTTCACCCGGTCAGTCCCTGTGGAGCCCATCTCGGCAATGTTCTGCCCGACCTTGACCTGTTGCCCTTCCCGCACCAGCAACCTGCGGTTGTGACCGTAGGCGCTTACGTAGGTATCGCTGTGCTTGATGATCACGAGTTCGCCGTAGCCCCGCAAACCACTACCGGCGTATACCACCGTGCCATTGGACGCAGCCAAGACAGGCTGGCCCAATTGTCCGGCTATATCAATCCCTTTATTCAAACTGCCGTTTGATGCAAAACGCCCAATCAAAGTGCCATTAGTTGGCCATATCCAACCACTGCTTCCCCCTCCCGAGGCTGCCGGAGTTGCAGTGCTAGAGGTGGATTGCGTCGAAGATGCGGCGGTCGACTGGGTCGGTTTACTGGCGCTGGAGGTCGTGGAAGCCGGTTTGTTGACGACTACTGGCGCGACGGGCGTTGTATTTCTGACGACAGACGGTTGACCGCCATCGAAGCGAATCGCCTGCCCCGGACGGATGGTGTAGGGAGCGGAAATGTCGTTGCGGGCGGCCAGAGCTTTCCAGTCCCAGCCATAGCGGAAGGCAATGGAATACAGCGTATCGCCGGGGCGAACCACGTACTGGCCGGTGGTGACCGCGGGTTTTCGTGCCGATGCGTTGCTGCGATCGACAACCGTGGTTCCGCTCCGCGACGAGGATGTACAGGCCGCCAGCAGAGAGCAGACGGCAATGACCAGCGCGGCGTGGCCCAGGCCCTTGATCCAGTTCCGTTGTCGCAGGGTCGCTGTCAGGCTCACCCATCCCCCTTATCCATGAATTACGCCCAGCCTTGGGCTGGTATTCTACCTGCAGTCGCAAGCCCCGGGGCGTTTCAGCCCAGAGGGCCGTTGAGCAGCGGGACGAAGCGCACGGAGTCCAGCACCTGGCGCTGGAAGCCGTCTTCGGTGCGGACGATCAGCATCAACTGCTGGACCTCGCCACTGCCTACCGGGATTACCAGTCGCCCGCCGGGAGCGAGCTGTTCCTGCAGGGCCTGCGGGACCTCGGCGGCAGCCGCGGTCACGATGATGCCGTTGTAGGGCGCCAGCGCCGGCCAACCTTCCCAGCCATCGCCCCAACGAAAGACAACATTTCGCAGGTTTAGCTCCGCAAGCCGCTCTTTCGCACGATCCTGCAGAGCCTGGATACGCTCGACCGAGAACACTCGCTCGACCAGTTGCGACAGTACGGCGGTCTGGTAGCCGGAACCGGTACCGATCTCCAGCACCTTGTCCAACGGGCCGGCCGCGAGCAGCAGCTCGGTCATCCGAGCGACCATGAATGGCTGCGAGATCGTCTGATTGTGGCCGATCGGCAGTGCAGTGTCCTCGTAGGCCCGGTGCGACAGCGCCTCATCGACGAACAGATGACGCGGTGTGCGGCGGATGACTTCGAGCACGTGGGCGTTGGACAGTCCCTCTTCGTACAAGCGCTGTATCAGGCGCTCGCGAGTGCGCTGAGAAGTCATGCCGATGCCCCGGCGGGACAGTTCATTGGCCAAGGTCGAGCCCTCCGATCCAGTCGCCAAGGACATTGAACGCCTCTCGGAAGGTCCGGTCCATCTGCAATGGCGTAATGGACACGTAGCCCTGCATCACCGCATGGAAATCGGTACCCTCGCCGCCATCCTCAGCGTTGCCTGCAGCGGCGATCCAGTACCCTTCCTTGCCTCGCGGATTGACTACCTTCACCGGCGCGGCGGCACGGGCACGGTGCCCGAGGCGGGTCATCTGAATGCCGCGAATGCGGTCCAGCGGCAGGTTGGGGATGTTCACGTTGAGCACCGTGCGCGGCGGCAGGTCGAGCTTTTCATGGGACTCAACCAGCAGGCGCGCGAAATGCATCGCAGTGGGCAGGTTGTCGGGCAGCCGCGAAATCAGCGAGAAGGCGAAGGCCGGACGCGACAGGAAGCGTCCTTCCAGCGCCGCCGCGACGGTTCCCGAATAAAGTACGTCATCCCCCAGGTTGGCCCCCAGGTTTATGCCCGATACCACCATGTCCGGCAGCTCGTCGAGCAGGCCGTTGAGCCCCAGGTGCACGCAGTCGGTCGGCGTGCCATTGAGGCTGATGAAGCCATTGCCCAGGCGGTGGGGATGCAGCGGCCGATCGAGCGTCAGCGAGCTGCTGGCGCCACTGCGGTCGGCCTCCGGAGCGATCACGACGCAGTCCGCATGATCGGACAGAGCGTCGTGTAGCGCGGCGATACCGGGTGCTGTGACCCCGTCGTCGTTGGCAATCAATATGCGCATGGGTTTTCCGTCTGCCCTGCCGGCACGAGGTCGAGCGCCTCGCGCACTACAACGGTGGCGAAGCAGCCAGCCGGCAGGACGAATTCCAGTTGCAGAATGTCAGGGGCGGGATAATGCCATGCCAGGCTCGTGATGGGGAGGCGCAGAATGCGCCGTTCGTGCGCCAGGTCCGCACCACCAAGCCACTGGCAAAGTGCCACTTCGGCGTTCCGAACTGCACGCTCGATCTCGCCGGCCGCGCCAGTCGCGGGCGAATCACCCTCACCCCACATCGGCCCGGTGGGGTGCAGGTCCAGAGCGGCGAGGCGCGGATCATCACATTCCGCCTCTCCGGCGGGGAAGTAGCTGCGGCTGTCGGTAAAGGACAGCAGGTCGCCGACCTGGGCACGGTTCCAGGTGCCATCGGCGACACGCCTGGCCAGCACCTGGTTGAACAGGAAGCTACGCGCAGCGGAGAGCAGGCGCGAACGCAGGTTGCGCTGTTCCGGCAACCTGCCACGCTCAGCGAAACCACGGGCATCGAAGAGATTCCCGCCATCATGGCCGAAACGCTGGGTACCGAAGTAGTTGGGCACGCCAACTGCCGCAATGGAGCTCAGGCGCGTGTCGAGCAGCTCGCGGTCCGCCTGCAACTGGGTCAGCCGCAGGGTGAAGCCGTTGGCGGAGTGCGCGCCGCGCTGCAGTTTCCGACGATGCCTGTTGCGCTGGAGAATCCGCAGGCTGTCGTCCTCGGCGGCGGACATATCAGGATCGTCCTTCCCCGGAAGGTGCAGGCTGAACCACTGGCGGGTCAGTGCCTGGCGATCCTTGAGCCCGGCGTAGCTGATCATTTTCTGCGGCACGCCGGCGGCCCGGGCCAGCCGCCGCGCGGTCTCTTCGGTGTTCAGGCCACGCTTTTCAACCCACAGCCAGAGATGCTCGCCATCGCCCGACAGAGGAATATCCAGCACTTCGTCGACCTGGAAATCTTCGGCCACAGCCTTCAGCACGCCGCGCCCGCAAGGTTCCCCGTGGGCACGCGGCCCCAGCAGTTCCAGCTCGGTCATGCGCGAGCCAGCAGGGCTACGGCGTGCACCGCAATACCCTCTTCGCGGCCAGTGAAGCCGAGCTTTTCGGTGGTGGTGGCCTTGACGTTGACCTGATCGAGCTCGACTTTCAGGTCCTGCGCAATGGTTTCGCGCATGGCCTGAATATGCGGAGCCATCTTCGGCGCCTGGGCAATGATGGTGGTATCGACGTTCTCCACCTTCCAGCCTTTGGCCTCCACCAGCGACAGCACGTGGCGCAGCAGTGCGCGGCTATCGGCCCCCTTGAAGCGCGGGTCGGTATCGGGGAAGTGCTTGCCGATGTCACCCAGCGCGCAGGCACCCAGCAGCGCATCGGAGAGCGCATGCAGGAGCACGTCGCCGTCGGAGTGGGCGATCAACCCGAACTTGTGGGCAATGCGTACCCCCCCGAGAGTGATGAAGTCGCCCTCGCCGAAGCGATGTACGTCGTAGCCATGTCCGATTCGCATGAAAAAACGCCCTGTAGGAGTCAGGGCGTCGATTCTACCGGATCACTGAGGTCTGGGTGTCAGCCACAGAGCGCCGCCGCGTGATGGCGCAGGTGGTCCTCGATGAAGCTGGCGATGAAGTAGTAGCTGTGGTCGTAGCCCGCTTGAAAACGCAGCTCCAACGGGTGTCCGACCGCGGCCGCCGCTTCGCGCAGGGCCTCGGGTTTGAGTTGGACGGCGAGGAAATCGTCGCGCTCCCCCTGGTCCACCAGGATCGGCAGCCGCTCGCCTGCCCCCGCCAGCAGTTCCACCGCATCCCACTCGCGCCAGGCGGAAGGGTCCTCGCCGAGGAAACGGCCCAGGGCCTTCTGCCCCCAGGGGCAATCGCTCGGATGGGTGATTGGTGCGAAAGCCGACAGCGACAGGTAGCGCCCGGGATTGCGCAAGGCGCAGACCAGCGCGCCGTGCCCGCCCATCGAGTGACCGCTGATGCCGCGGCGCTGGGACACGGGGAAATTCGCCTCGATCAGCGCCGGCAGTTCGCTCACCACGTAGTCGTGCATGCGGTAGTGACGCGCCCAGGGCTCCTGGGTGGCATTGACATAGAAGCCGGCGCCGAGGCCGAAGTCCCACGCGCCATCCGGGTCGCCTGGCACCTCGGGACCGCGCGGGCTGGTATCCGGCGCGACGATCACCAACCCCAGCTCAGCCGCCATGCGCTGTGCGCCCGCCTTCTGCATGAAGTTTTCGTCGGTACAGGTCAGGCCGGACAGCCAGTACAACACCGGCAGGCCCGCCTCGGGCTCGGCCTGCGGCGGCAGGTAGACCGCGAAGACCATTTCGCAGCCAAGGGTTTCGGAGCGATGACGATAACGCTGGTGCCAACCGCCGAAGCTCTTCTGGCTGCTGATGAGTTCGATGGAATCCGTCATGGAGTCCTCCTTCCTGTGCGCCTGGGCGCTCACGCGCCCAGGCTTGCGTGTCAGTAGTGGATGACGGAGCGAATGCTCTTGCCTTCGTGCATCAGATCAAAGGCTTCGTTGATCTTTTCCAGGCCCATCGTGTGAGTGATGAAGGTATCCAGTGGGATCTCGCCCTTCTGCGCCTTTTCCACGTAGCTCGGCAGCTCGGTGCGGCCCTTCACGCCGCCGAACGCGGAACCGCGCCACACGCGGCCGGTGACAAGCTGGAACGGACGGGTGCTGATCTCCTGGCCGGCGCCAGCGACGCCGATGATGGTGGATTCGCCCCAGCCCTTGTGGCAGCACTCCAGCGCCGCGCGCATCAGTTGCACGTTGCCGACGCACTCGAAGGAGTAGTCCACGCCGCCGTCGGTCATCTCGACGATGACATCCTGGATCGGCTTCTGGTGATCCTTCGGATTGACGAAGTCGGTTGCGCCCAGTTCCCTAGCGATATCGAACTTGGCCGGGTTGATGTCGATGGCGATGATCCGCGACGCCTTGGCCATCTTGGCGCCGATGATCGCCGCCAGGCCGATGCCGCCCAGGCCGAAGATCGCGACAGTCGCGCCTTCTTCCACCTTCGCGGTGTTCAGCACCGCGCCAATGCCGGTGGTCACGCCGCAACCGAGCAGGCAGACCTTTTCCAGCGGTGCCTCCTGGGGAATCTTCGCCAGGGAGATTTCCGGCAACACGGTGTACTCGGAGAAGGTCGAGCACCCCATGTAGTGGAAGATTGGCTCCCCCTTGTAGGAGAAGCGACTGGTGCCGTCCGGCATCAGACCCTTGCCCTGTGTGGCGCGCACAGCCTGGCAGAGGTTGGTCTTGCCCGATTTGCAGAATTTGCACTCGCGGCATTCGGCGGTGTACAGCGGGATCACGTGATCGCCCACTTTCAGCGAGGTTACGCCCTCGCCTACCGCTTCGACGATGCCGCCACCTTCGTGACCCAGGATGCACGGGAACACGCCCTCGGAATCCTGGCCGGACAAGGTGTAAGCGTCGGTGTGGCATACGCCGGTGGCGACGATGCGCACCAGCACCTCGCCCTTCTTCGGCGGCGCCACATCGACTTCGACGATTTCCAACGGTTGGTTGGGAGCGAAGGCGACGGCGGCACGGGACTTGATCATCGAGAAACTCCTGAACGAAAAGAAACGACAACGCCCGCCTTGGGGCGGACGGGTTCGGCGCACTGGCCGAGAAAACGGGACGGGGCAGAACCGCGTCGGGGGCTTGTGGGACAACGCGCCAAATGCGCACCCCAAAGCCTTGGAAGTGTAGAAAACCACGTTTCAGGGAATAATCGGGCAATAATCAAAACATTATTGCCATACAGGGATAATCCAGATGCACCGCTGGGAAGGGCTGGACGAATTCGTCGCCGTCGCCGAAACCGGGCAGTTCACCGCTGCCGCCGAGCGCCTGGGCGTTTCTTCGTCCCATGTCAGCCGCCAGGTCGCTCGATTGGAAGAGCGGCTGCAGACCCGCCTGCTCTACCGCAACACCCGCAAGGTCACGCTGAGCGAAGCCGGCCAGACCTTCCTGCAGCATTGCCGGCGCCTGCAGGATGCCCGCGAGGAAGCACTACGCGCGGTGAGTGATCTCTCCGCCGAACCCAAGGGTCTGTTGCGCATGACTTGCGCGGTGGCTTATGGCGAACGCTTCGTGGTGCCGCTGGTGAACGAATTCATGGCGCAGTTCCCACAGTTGCGGGTGGAGATTGAGCTGTCGAATCGTCAGCTCGATCTGCTCCACGAAGGATTCGACCTGGCGATCCGTCTGGGCCGCCTGAGTGATTCGCGACTGGTAGCGACCCGGCTGGCGCCACGGGTGATGTACCTCTGCGCAACCCCGCAATATCTGCAACGCCACGGTACGCCGCAGAGCCTGGCGGAACTGCCGCAGCACAATTGCCTGGTCGGCAGCAGCGACCAATGGAGCTTTCTCGAAGACGGTCGGGAAACCCAGCACCGCGTGCAGGGCAACTGGCGCTGCAATAGCGGCCAGGCAGTGCTCGATGCGGCGCTGCGCGGTTTCGGCCTGTGCCAGTTGCCGGACTACTACGTGCTGGAGCACTTGCGCAGCGGGCGCCTGGTCTCCCTGCTGGACGACCATCAACCGCCGAACACCGGTGTCTGGGCACTCTACCCGCAGCAGCGGCACCTGTCGCCCAAGGCGCGGCAACTGGTGGACCACCTCAAGGAAGGGCTGCTGCATCTTCAGCCGGGTTCGGCCCCCTGACTTGCCGGAAAGCAAGCGCCATGCAGGCTGCGCGGCTAAAATGGCGACCTTCGCCCCTGCTCAAGGACGACAAAACATGTCAGCCCTTTCCGCTTTTCGCGAGCGCTATCTCCTGCGCTTCTGGTCTCCCCTGCCGACGCTGATCGCCCTCGGCGTCGCATCTGCCTACTACTTCGCCATGACCGGTACCTTCTGGGCTGTCACTGGTGAGTTCACCCGCTGGGGGGGGCACGTACTGTCCTGGTTCGGCCTGCAACCCCAGGAGTGGAGCTACTTCAAGATCATCGGTCTGCAAGGTACGCCGCTGGATCGAATCGATGGCGTGATGATCATTGGCATGTTCCTTGGCGCGCTGGCCTGCGCGCTCTGGGCTGGCAACGTCAGCCTGCGCTGGCCAACCAGCAAGCGCCGTTTGCTGCAGGGCCTGATCGGCGGAGTGATCGCCGGCTTCGGCGCGCGCCTGGCGATGGGCTGCAACCTGGCGGCGTTCTTCACCGGTATTCCAATGTTCTCGGCGCACGCCTGGGCATTCATGTTCTCGACTGTGCTCGGCGCCTGGTTCGGCGTGAAGATCAGCCTGCTGCCATTCCTGCGTATACCCTTGAAGGTCGGCGGCAAGCCTGCCGCGCTGCCCAGCCCCGAAGCCCTGGCTCACCGCGCGAAGCTGCAATGGCGCCTAGGCATGGGCGTGCTGGCCGTTGCCGCGCTGTTCGCCGCCTGGCGCTTCGAGGTCTCGCTGGTGCTGGGCATGGCCTGCCTGTTCGGCCTGCTGTTCGGCGGACTGATAGAGCGCGCGCAGATCTGTTTCACCAGCGCCGCCCGCGATCTCTGGACCACCGGCCGGACCCAGGCAGCGATGGGCATACTGCTGGGCATGGCCGCTGCGTGTGTCGGCACCTTCGCCGCCATTCACAACGGCCTGCCGCCGAAGATTTTCTGGATGGGCCCGAACGCCGTGATCGGCGGCGTATTGTTCGGCATCGGCATCGTGCTGGCCGGCGGCTGCGAGACCGGCTGGATGTACCGCTCGATGGAAGGCCAGGTGCATTTCTGGGTGGTGGGGATCGGCAATGTGATAGGCGGAACCCTGGTCGCGGTGTTCTGGGACCAGCTCGGCACCAGCCTCGCCCTGCCCTATCCCAAGCTCAACCTGCTGCAGGAGTTCGGCCCAGGGGCCGGCTTGCTGGTCACCTTCGCCGGCCTGGCCCTGTGCATGCTGCTGGTGCAACTGAACGCGCAACGATTCACCCGTAAACGGAAGACCAACGATGCCCGACACCAAGACGCCGACGCTGTCGCTTGACCTGCGCGGCGAGCACTGCCCGTACAACGCCATCGCCACCCTGGAAACCCTGCAGACGCTCAAGCCGGGCGACTTGCTGGAGGTGGTCACCGACTGCTCGCAGTCCGTGCACGGCATACCGGAGGATACCAAGCGCCACGGCTACCACTGCCTGGCAGTAGAGCAGCACGGCGCGCTGTTCCGCTTTCTGATCGAAGTGCCGCTGCTGGGCTGAAGTACGCGGTGCATGACCTCAGCGGTCATGCACCGACCTCATCAACGCGGAAGCCCGCACAGGGAGTGGCACAGTGTGCCGGCACAAACCGCAGTATCTCCCGGAGAGCCGGCAATGCAGGCGAGATAGAAGGGGATTCAGTGCCTGGGGAAGTTGCGCAGCAAGCGCTGCAGGTCTTCCGGCGTGGTGACCTTGATGTTGTCGGCGCGGCCTTCGACCATGCGTGGCGAGTAGCCTGCCCACTCCATCGCCGACGCTTCGTCGGTGATCGCGGCGTCCGCTACCAGGGCATCAGCCAGCGCACGATGCAGGGCGCCAAGGCGAAACATCTGCGGGGTATAAGCCTGCCAGACAACGCTGCGGTCGATGGTTTCCTGAATGCGACCGTCAGCACCAACTCGCTTGAGGGTATCGCGCGCGGGTACGCCAAGCAGGCCGCCTACGGCGTCGTCCGCCAGGTCGTTCAGCAGGCGATCGAGATCGGCCCTGGCCAGATTCGGGCGGGCAGCATCGTGCACCAGCACCCAGTCATCGGTGGAAGCACCCAGCTCAGTCAGACGCAGCAGGCCACTGAGCACCGAATCGGCACGTTCGCTACCACCATCGGCACGCTGAATCAGCTCGTTGCTGGCGCTGGGCAGGGTCGGCCACCACGGATCGTCGACAGCCAGGCACACCACCAAGCCTTTCAGTCGGGGGTGGCCAAGAAAACAGTCGAGGGTTCGTTCGAGAATGCTGCGACCGGCCAGGTCGAGATACTGCTTGGGGCGGTCGGCGCGCATTCGCGAACCGATACCGGCGGCCGGGATCACGGCCCAGAAGGCGGGAGTCATCATTGCGCGAGCTGGTAGAGGGTTTCCTTGTCCTTGACCATGCCGAGTTCGTGACGCGCACGCTCCTCGACTGTCTCGGTGCCTTTCTTGAGCTCGGCCACTTCAGCCTCGAGGATGCGGTTACGCTCGAGCAAGCGCTCGTTCTCGCCCTGCTGGTCGGAAATCTGCTTCTGCAGGTCGCGCACCTGCTCCAGGCTGCCATCGCCGACCCACAGGCGATACTGCAGACCGGCCAGCGCCAGGATCAGCACGACGAACAGCCAGTAAGGGCTACGTAACCTCAAACCTTCAGCTCCATACGCAAAGGGGTGGCTCCTGCCACCCCTTCACCGTACCAGACTAGCTTCAGCCGCGGAATTCCGCGCGACCACGGTACGGCGCCTTGGCGCCCAACTGCTCTTCGATGCGCAGCAGCTGGTTGTACTTGGAAACGCGGTCGGAGCGGCACAGGGAACCAGTCTTGATCTGACCAGCGGCAGTGCCCACAGCCAGGTCGGCGATGGTGCTGTCCTCGGTCTCGCCCGAACGGTGCGAGATCACCGCAGTGAAGCCGGCAGCCTTGGCCATCTGGATGGCTTCCAGTGTCTCGGTCAGAGAGCCGATCTGGTTGAACTTGATCAGGATCGAGTTGCCGATCTTCTCTTCGATGCCGCGCTTGAGGATCTTGGTGTTGGTCACGAACAGGTCGTCGCCGACCAGTTGCACCTTCTCACCGATCTTGTCGGTCAGCACTTTCCAGCCAGCCCAGTCGGACTCATCCATGCCATCTTCGATGGAGATGATCGGGTAGCGCTGGGTCAGGCCAGCCAGGTAGTCGGCGAAACCTTCGGCGCTGAATACCTTGCCCTCGCCTTCGAGGTCGTACTGGCCGTCCTTGAAGAACTCGGAGGAAGCGCAATCCAGGGCCAGGGTGACATCGTCGCCCAGCTTGTAGCCGGCGTTGGCGATAGCTTCGGCGATTGCGGCCAGGGCGTCTTCGTTGGAAGCCAGGTTCGGCGCGAAGCCGCCTTCGTCACCCACGGCGGTGTTCAGGCCACGGGCCTTCAGCACGGCCTTGAGGTGATGGAAGATCTCGGCGCCCATGCGCAGGGCGTCGGCAAAGTTCTTGGCGCCAACCGGCTGGACCATGAACTCCTGGATGTCGACGTTATTATCGGCGTGCTCGCCACCGTTGATGATGTTCATCATCGGAACCGGCATGGAGTACTGGCCCGGAGTGCCGTTCAGATCGGCGATGTGGGCATACAGGGGCACGCCCTTGGCCTGGGCGGCGGCCTTGGCGGCAGCCAGGGAGACGGCCAGGATGGCGTTGGCGCCCAGCTTGCCTTTGTTCTCGGTGCCATCCAGGTCGATCATCGCATGATCCAGACCTTTCTGGTCAGTCGCGTCCTTGCCCAGCAGCAGGTCGCGGATCGGACCGTTGACGTTGGCCACGGCCTTCAGCACGCCCTTACCCAGGTAACGGCTCTTGTCGCCATCGCGCAGTTCGAGAGCCTCGCGGGAACCCGTGGAAGCACCAGACGGGGCGCAGGCGCTGCCGACGATGCCGTTGTCCAGGATCACGTCCGCTTCAACGGTCGGGTTGCCGCGGGAGTCCAGGACCTCACGGCCCTTGATGTCGACGATCTTTGCCATTCTTGATAACACTCCGAAGATAGATAAACGGGGCGGCTGGTGAGACGTGGGAAGCAGCTCGATACCGGGCCGAGCGAAGCGCGGTCGGTATCGAGCGAATTCTCAGGCAGTCTCGATGGTGGGGAAACTCTTGACCAGGTCGTCCAGCTGCTTGAGCTGGGACAGGAAAGCTTCGAGCTTGTTCAGGCGCAGGGCGCACGGACCGTCGCACTTGGCGTGCTCGGGATCCGGGTGGGCCTCCAGGAACAGACCGGCCAGGCCCTGGCTCATGCCGGCCTTGGCCAGGTCGGTGACCTGGGCACGGCGGCCGCCAGCGGAATCGGCGCGACCACCCGGCATCTGCAGGGCGTGGGTCACGTCAAAGAACACTGGGTACTCGAACTGCTTCATGATGCCGAAGCCGAGCATGTCCACCACCAGGTTGTTGTACCCGAAGGAGGAACCGCGCTCGCAAAGGATCAGTTGGTCGTTACCCGCCTCCTCGCACTTGCGCAGGATGTGTTTCATCTCCTGCGGCGCGAGGAACTGGGCTTTCTTGATGTTGATCACCGCGCGGGTCTTGGCCATCGCCACGACCAGGTCAGTCTGCCGGGACAGGAAGGCCGGCAGTTGAATGATGTCGCAGACCTCGGCCACCGGAGCGGCCTGGCAGGGCTCGTGCACATCGGTGATGACCGGCACGTTGAAGGTCTTCTTGATCTCCTCGAAAATCTTCAGCCCTTCTTCCATGCCCGGACCACGGAACGATGTGATCGACGAACGGTTGGCCTTGTCGAAGCTGGCCTTGAACACGTAGGGGATGCCGAGCTTCTCGGTCACCCGCACATACTCTTCGCAGACCTGCATGGCCATATCGCGGGATTCCAGCACATTCATGCCACCGAACAGCACGAACGGTAGATCGTTACCGATCTGGATATCGCCGACGCGGATGATCTTCTGACTCATACTCAGGCTTTCCCGGCTTGCTTCAGGGCGGCGTTGACGAAGCCGCTGAACAGCGGGTGGCCATCACGCGGAGTGGAAGTGAATTCGGGGTGGAACTGACAGGCCACGAACCACGGATGGTCCGGAGCTTCCACGACCTCCACCAGTGCGCCGTCGCCGGAGCGGCCGGAAATCTTCAGGCCAGCGGCTTCCAGTTGCGGACGCAGGTTGTTGTTCACTTCGTAGCGGTGACGATGACGCTCGACGATCACATCCTTGCCGTAGCAATCGTGCACCAGGGTGCCGGCCTGCAGCAGGCATTCCTGGGCGCCCAGGCGCATGGTGCCGCCCAGGTCGGAAGCCTCGGTGCGCACTTCGGTGGCGCCGGTGGCATCCTGCCATTCGGTGATCAGGCCGACGACCGGGTGGCCGCTGGACTTGTCGAACTCGGTGGAGTTGGCATCGGTCCAGCCCAGCACGTTGCGGGCGTACTCGATGACGGCCACCTGCATGCCCAGGCAGATGCCCAGGTACGGGACCTTGTTCTCGCGGGCATACTGAACGGCAGTGATCTTGCCTTCCACACCGCGCAGGCCGAAGCCGCCTGGAACCAGGATGGCATCGGCGCCCTCGAGCAGGCCGGTGCCCTGCTGCTCAATGTCCTCGGAATCGATGTAGCGCAGGTTGACCTTGGTGCGGCTCTGGATGCCGGCGTGGGTCATGGCCTCGATCAGCGACTTGTAGGCGTCGAGCAGCTCCATGTACTTGCCGACCATCGCGATGGTGACTTCACGCTCGGGGTTGAGCTTGGCGTCGACCACTCGATCCCATTCGGACAGGTCGGCCGGACCGCACTCCAGGCCGAAGCGCTCGACGACGAAATCATCGACGCCCTGGGCGTGCAGAACGGAGGGAATGCGGTAGATGGTGTCGACGTCTTCCAGCGAGATGACCGCGCGCTCTTCCACGTTGGTGAAGAGGGCGATCTTGCGGCGGGAAGACACGTCCACCGGGTGGTCGGAGCGGCAGACAAGGATATCCGGCTGCAGGCCGATGGAGCGCAGCTCCTTGACCGAGTGCTGGGTCGGCTTGGTCTTGGTTTCGCCGGCGGTAGCGATGTACGGTACGAGCGTGAGGTGCATCAGCATCGCACGACGCGAACCGATTTCCACGCGAAGCTGGCGAATCGCCTCGAGGAAGGGTTGCGACTCGATGTCACCGACGGTGCCGCCGACTTCCACCAGGGCCACGTCGGCATCGCCGGCACCCTTGATGATGCGACGCTTGATCTCGTCGGTGATATGCGGAATCACCTGCACGGTGGCGCCCAGGTAATCGCCGCGGCGCTCCTTGCGCAGCACGTCCATGTAGACGCGGCCGGTGGTGAAGTTGTTGTTCTGGGTCATCGTGGTGCGCACGAAGCGCTCGTAGTGGCCCAGGTCGAGGTCGGTCTCGGCTCCATCGTGGGTGACGAACACCTCACCGTGCTGGAACGGGCTCATGGTGCCCGGATCGACATTGATGTAGGGATCCAGCTTGAGCATCGTGATCTTCAAGCCACGCGCTTCCAGAATGGCAGCCAAGGAAGCCGAGGCGATGCCTTTCCCCAATGAAGAAACAACACCACCCGTGACGAAGATGTAGCGCGTCATGAAAAGCCCTGAATGTCAGCGTTTAGGCGGCTCGGCCGCCGGGGAAGCGAAGGTCGGGCTCAAGGCCCGGTCCACGACTCTTGCCGTGAACAATAGCGAACTCCCGCTGATTCCAGAGGGATCGACGGGAGCGGTACAAGACGGGAGCGTAGTCTACCGGAAAGCCGCTTTCAGCTCAAACCCGAGTCATTCGTCGGCGGTGTCCAGCGCAAGGTCCAGTGCTGAGCAGCCTCCGTCCGCAGCTCCGGCAGCGATGCGATCGCCAGCAACTCGCTGCCCCGCCAGAGCAGCGGCAGCCGGGCACGCAGGAAGGCTGGGACACCTGCTTCATTGAGCAGTCGCTTGAGATCTCGCCGGCCACGACCTGAAATCGACATCACCTCGCCCCCCTGCCGGTAACCGACCCGCAAGGGGGCGTCGGGAGCGGTACCTTCGAAGCGCAGCACACCGTTTCCGGCAAGGTGCAGCGGCATAGCCGTATCTATCCAATCCTGAGCCGCGGGCGAGAAACCCAGCCAGTCGTTCGACAGCCACCAGAGCCGCCCTTCGGCGCGCCGCAGCTCGCCATCGGCAAGACGCCAGACCGGTTCGGCATCCACCCGCGCATCGCGTAACGCATGCCATCCAGCCCAATGCACTGCGTCCGGCAGCCGGGCATGACGCGCCAGCCAGTGACGCAAAGCATTGCGCTGGCGTGGCTCACCAAGGCTCGCCAACGCGTCCAGCTCCAACGATGGCAAAGGCAGGCCGGAGTATTCGTACCGCTCATCGGCCCGAGCCAGGTCCAACCCAGCCAGCTCGGCCAGCAGTTGTTCCGACTCGGCCAGATGACCGGCGCTGCGAACGATGCTATCCACCGCGGCGGGCCAACGTCGGGTAACCGCCGGCAGAACCCGGTTGCGCAAATAGTTGCGGTCAAGATCATCGCAGGCGTTGCTGGGGTCCTCGACCCACTCCAGCCCGTGGGCTCGCGCGTAGCTCTCCAACTCTACACGGGAACAATCCAGCAGCGGCCTCAGCAGCCGCCCAGCCCCCAGCGGACGCTCCATCGGCATACCGGCAAGGCCGCGAACGCCCGCGCCACGGAACAGGCGAAACAGCACGGTCTCTGCCTGATCGTCACGATGCTGGCCGGTCAGCAGGCACTCACCAGCCCCCAGGGATGCCGCAAAGGCCGCATAACGCGCATCGCGCGCAGCGCGCTCAATGCTGGCGCGATCGTCTACCCGCACACGCTCCACGCGCAGCGGTACGCCCAAACTGTTGCACAGGCGCTGGCAATGCTCGGGCCATGCGTCAGCGGCAGACTGCAGACCATGATGCACATGGATGGCGGAGACTGGAGGCAACGGCTCATGTCGGGCGAGTTGCGCCAACAGGTGCAGCAGTACGGTGGAGTCAAGCCCACCGGAAAGCGCCACACGCCAGGCGGGTGCTGAACGCCAGAGCGCTAGTCGGGAAAGCAGGCGGGTCGGGAGGATCATGGCGCAGATCAGCGGGACGGATGACGGGGCAAGGATACCTCGTCATCCGCGCTGCGCCGACAGCGTCAGGCGACGCCGTAGCTCATCAGGCGCTCGTAGCGGCGCGCCAGCAGGTCTTCGGTGCTCAGTTGCTTGAGGGTATCCAACTGGCCGAGCAACGACTTGCGGATGGTCTCGGACATGGCAGCCGGGTCACGATGGGCGCTGCCCAGCGGTTCGGGGATCACACTGTCGACGATACCCAGCTCCTTCAAGCGGTTGGCAGTGATGCCCATCGCCTCGGCGGCTTCCGGCGCCTTCTCGGCGGTACGCCAGAGAATCGACGCGCAACCTTCGGGCGAGATCACGGCATAGGTAGAGTACTGCAGCATGTTCAACTGGTCGCACACACCGATAGCCAGTGCACCGCCGGATCCGCCTTCGCCAATAACGGTAGCGATGATCGGAGTCTTCAGGCGCGCCATGACTCGCAGGTTCCAGGCGATTGCCTCGCTCTGGCCGCGCTCCTCGGCGTCGATCCCCGGGTACGCGCCGGGAGTATCGATGAAGGTCAGGATCGGCATCTTGAAACGCTCGGCCATTTCCATCAGGCGGCAAGCCTTGCGGTAGCCTTCTGGACGCGGCATGCCAAAGTTGCGGCGCACCTTCTCGCGAACTTCGCGGCCTTTCTGGTGACCGATGATCATCACCGGCTGGTCTTCCAGGCGCGCAACGCCACCGACGATGGCTGCATCATCGGAGAAGTGACGGTCACCGTGCAGCTCTTCGAACTCGGTGAAGATATGCTCGATGTAGTCGAGGGTATAGGGACGACGCGGATGACGCGCGAGTTGGGCGATCTGCCAACTGGTCAGGTTGCCGAAGATGTTCTCGGTCAGCGCCTTGCTCTTCTCCTGCAGACGGGAGATCTCGTCGGTGATGTTCAGGGCATTGTCGTTGCCGACCAGGCGCAGCTCTTCGATCTTGGCATGCAGGTCGGCAATGGGCTGTTCGAAATCGAGAAAATTCGGGTTCATGGGCTATCCGTCGTATTGATGGCGGCTGGGCCTTTCCGTTTTCAGGCCGTTAAAACTACTGCGCTAGACCAAACAGCGTTGAAGCCGCTCTCAAAATGCTCATTTGCAGTCGCAAACTGTGCTTTTTTCGAGCGCTATCGCCTCGCATGGCCATCGCTCGTAACGTTTTCCGCGACCTGAAAGCGCCCTACCTTACGGTATCGGGCGCCGAGGGTCGAGACTGGCGGGCCGGCGGCATTCGGTCGCCGGCCACACTAGCGGTAGTTCAGGAAGACGTTGTCGCGGCCGAACTGGTCACGCAGCGCTTGAATCAGGTTGTCCGCCGGGTCGATCCGCCACTGCTCGCCGAACTGCAACAGCGCACGCGCCTGCTCGCAGCTGTAGTCGACCGTGACCGGGCAATTGCCGCGGTGGCGGGTGCATAGATCGGCCAGCCAGCGCAGCCGGTCACCCTTGAGCGCATCGGCATGTACCCGCACCCGCAGGCTCTCCGCCAGCGAGGTGCGTGCCTCCTCCAGGCCCATCACACGCTTGGCGCGCAGGCGCAGGCCGCCGGAGAAGTCGTCCTGGCTGACTTCGCCTTCGATCACCACCAGAGCGTCGGTCTGCAGCAGCGCCTGGTTGGCGGCGAAGGCCTCGGCAAACAGCGAGGCTTCGATACGGCCGGAACGGTCGTCCAGCGTTACGAAGCCCATCTTGTCGCCACGCTTGTTCTTCATGACTCGCAGATTGACGATCAGCCCCGCGACGGTCTGAGTATCCCGCGCCGGCTTAAGCTCGACGATGCGCTGACGAGCGAAACGTCGCACTTCGCCTTCGTATTCGTCGATCGGATGGCCGGTCAGGTACAGGCCGAGGGTGTCCTTCTCGCCCTTCAGACGCTCTTTGAGATTGAGCGCCTTGGCTTTGCGGTGATTGGCGTAGACGTCAGCCTCGGGCTCGGCGAACACACCGCCGAACAGGTCCATATGGCCGCTGTCGTGGCTGCGCGAAGTCTGCTCGGCGGCCTTGACGGCTTCCTCCATCGAGGCCAGCAGCACGGCACGGTTGATATCGACATGGGCCTGGTAAGCCTTGGGCTCATCGTAGAAATAGGGGCCAAGACGATCCAGCGCACCGGCGCGGATCAGCGCCTCCAGCGTGCGCTTGTTGACGCGCTTGAGGTCGATGCGATCGCAGAAATCGAACAGCGTCTTGAAAGGCCCGCCCTCGTTGCGACATTCGGTAATGGCTTCCACCGGGCCTTCGCCGACGCCTTTGATCGCCCCCAGGCCATAGACGATCTGGTCGTCGTCGTCCACGGTAAAGCGGAATTCCGAGTTGTTCACATCCGGCGCGACGATGCGCAGCTTCATGTGGCGACACTCTTCGATGAGCGTGACCACCTTATCGGTGTTCTGCATATCCGCGGTGAGTACCGCGGCCATGAACGGGGCCTTCCAGTGGGTCTTCAGCCAGGCAGTCTGATAAGAGACCAGTCCGTAGGCGGCCGAGTGCGACTTGTTGAAACCGTAACCGGCGAATTTCTCCACCAGATCGAAGATGTTGCCCGCAAGGTTCGCATCAATGCCGTTCTTCTCGCAGCCTTCGATGAAACCACCGCGCTGCTTGGCCATTTCCTCGGGCTTTTTCTTGCCCATGGCACGACGCAGCATGTCCGCGCCACCGAGGGTGTAGCCCGCCATCACCTGGGCGATCTGCATCACCTGCTCCTGATACAGGATGATGCCGTAGGTGGGCTTGAGCACCGGTTCAAGGCCGGCGTACTGGTAGTCGGGGTGCGGGTAGGAGATTTCCTCCCGACCGTGCTTACGGTTGATGAAGTCGTCCACCATGCCTGATTGCAGCGGACCGGGGCGGAACAGCGCCACCAGTGCGATCAGGTCTTCCAGGCAGTCCGGCTTGAGCTTTTTGATCAGCTCCTTCATACCGCGCGATTCGAGCTGGAAGACCGCGGTGGTTTCCGCCTTCTGCAGCAAGTCGTAGGTTTTCTTGTCGTCCAGCGGGATGCGGTCGATATCGACCAGTTCGGTCTCACCGTTCTTGCGCTGGATACGATGGATGATCTCCATCGCCCACTTGATGATGGTCAAGGTGCGCAGGCCGAGGAAGTCGAACTTCACCAGGCCGGCAGCCTCCACGTCATCCTTGTCGAACTGGGTCACCAGGCCACCGCCCTCTTCATCGCAGGCGATGGGGGCGAAATCGGTCAGCTTGGTTGGCGCGATCACTACACCGCCGGCATGCTTGCCGGTACCACGGGTGACACCTTCGAGCTTGAGCGCCATGTCCCAGATTTCCTGGGCTTCCTCGTCGGACTTGAGGAAGTCGCGGAGCATCTCTTCCTGCTCGAAAGCCTTCTCCAGGGTCATGCCCACTTCGAAGGGGATCATCTTCGACAGTTTATCGGCCAGTCCGTAGGACTTGCCCTGGACACGCGCCACGTCGCGGACCACTGCCTTCGCCGCCATCGAGCCGAAGGTGATGATCTGACTTACGGCGTTGCGGCCATAGGCGGCGGCCACGTAATCGATCACCCGATCGCGACCTTCCATGCAGAAGTCGACATCGAAGTCGGGCATGGAAATACGTTCGGGGTTCAGGAAGCGCTCGAACAGCAGGTCGTAGGCCAGCGGGTCAAGATCGGTGATCTTCAGCACATAGGCAACCAGCGAGCCGGCACCCGAGCCCCGCCCCGGCCCCACCGGTACGCCGTTGTTCTTGGCCCACTTGATGAAGTCCATCACGATCAGGAAGTAGCCTGGGAATCCCATCTGGATGATGGTGCCCAGCTCGAACTCCAGGCGGTCGACGTAGAGCTGTCGCTTTTCCTCGTAGTTCGGCGTGGTTTCCTTGGGCCAAAGCACTGCCAGGCGCTCCTCCAGACCCTCGTAGGAGACATGGCGCAGGTAGTCGTTGATGTCCATGTCGTCGTAGGGAATCGGGAAGTTGGGCAGGAAGTACTTGCCCAGCTGTACCTCGATGTTGCAGCGCTTGGCGATCTCGACGGAGTTTTCCAGAGCCTCGGGGATATCGCTGAACAGTTCGGCCATTTCCGCCGGGCTCTTCAGATATTGCTGATCGGAATAGTTGCGCGAGCGACGCGGATCATCCAGTGCACGTCCCTCACCGATGCAAACGCGAGTCTCGTGGGCCTCGAAGTCCCCTTGCTTGATGAAGCGCACATCGTTGGTCGCCACCAGCGGCGCGCCGCTGCGTTCAGCCAGCGCCACGGCGGCATGCACGTGCTCTTCGTCGTTGACCCGATTGGTGCGCTGGATATCCAGGTAGAAACGATCCGGAAATACCTCCAGCCACTCGGCGAGCAGCGAGTCGGCAAGAGTATTGTCTCCAGCCAGCAGCGCCAGGCCGATTTCGCCTTCCTTCGACCCGGACAGCGCGATCAGGCCCTCCGCGGCCTCCTTGACCCACTCGCGCTCGATGATGATCTCGCCGTTACGCTGGCCTTCCTGCCAACCACGGGAAATCAGCTCGGTGAGGTTGCGATAGCCTTTGGCGTTCATCGCCAGCAGCGTCAGGCGGGTCAACGGACCGTCCTCGTCGCGGTTGGCGAGCCAGATGTCCGCGCCGCAGATCGGCTTGATACCGCCGCCCAGGGCAGTCTTGTAGAACTTCACCAGCGAGCACATGTTGCTCAGGTCGGTCACCGCCACCGCCGGCATTCCTGCTCCGCCGACCGCCTTGATCAGCGGCTTGATCCGTACAAGGCCGTCGACCAGGGAGAATTCGGTGTGCAAACGCAGGTGAACGAAGGTGGCGGTCATGGTGGTCCTTGATAGAGCTCAAAAACGGCAAGCCCCGGATTGTACCGGGGCTCTCCGCAAAGCTACAGGGATCAATGGGCCAGCCGTCGCACCGTGCGCATCAAGGCACCGACCGACAGCTGGCAGAGGGAATTTTCACAGTAATAACAGGGTATTACAGAATTGCACCGGAGCCTTCCAGCAACTCGCGAACAGGTGCGAAGGAACGCCGATGGATGGCCGTGGGGCCCAGGCGCTTGAGCGCCTCCAGATGCACCGGCGTGGGGTAGCCCTTGTGGCCGCCAATGCCGTAGCCCGGATAAAGCGCCTCCATCTGCTGCATCTCACGGTCACGACTGACCTTGGCCAGGATCGATGCCGCGGCAATGGCCGGAACCTGGCCATCCCCTTTCACCACCGGGGCTGCCGGCACCTTGAGTTTCGGGCAGCGGTTGCCGTCGATGAGCGCCAGCTTCGGAGTGACACTCAGACCTTCGACTGCCCGCTGCATCGCCAGCATGGTGGCATGAAGAATGTTGAGTTGGTCGATCTCATGCACTTCCGCTCGGGCAATGCACCAGGCCAGGGCCTTCTCGCGAATCTCATCGAATAGAGCCTCGCGGCGCGCTTCACTGAGCTTCTTGGAGTCGTTCAACCCATTGATCGGCCGAGCCGGATCGAGAATTACCGCAGCAGTGACCACGGGACCACATAGCGGACCGCGGCCGACCTCATCCACGCCCGCGACCAACTCCTCGACCAGTGCGAAATCCAGCCCCATCTGCATCAGCGTTTCTCCACCAGGGCAAGCACCGCTTCGGCGGCCTGCGCGGACGCATCCTGACGCAAGGCGCGATGAATCGCATCAAAGTATTCGGTCTGCGCACGACCATCATCCAGCAGCGGCAACAGCGTTTGCGCCAGCGCGTCAGGCGTAGCGGCCTCCTGAATCAGCTCAGGCACCAGCAAGCGTCCCGCCATCAGATTCGGCAGGGAAATGTAGGCGCTTTTCACCAACCGTTTGAGAATGCGGTATGTAAGCGGCGCCACCTTGTAGGCCACCACCATCGGCCGCTTGTACAACAGGGCTTCAAGCGTTGCGGTACCAGAGGCGATCAGTACGGCATCGCACGCAGCCAGCGCCTCGTGGGACGCGCCGTCGAGCAACTGCACCGGCAGATCGCGACCGGCGAGCATCTCTTCGATCTGGGTACGCCGCTCGGGGCTGGCGCACGGCAGCACGAAGCGCAGGCCGGGGCGCTCTTGCAACAGACGCTGAGCGGTATCGAGGAAAAGCGTACCAAGCCTGCCTACCTCACCTCCCCGGCTGCCGGGCAGGAGCGCGACAACGCTGGCGCTCTGCGGCAGCCCCAGGCGCTCGCGCGCACCAGTTCGGTCGGCTTCCAGAGGAATGGTATTGGCCAGCGGGTGGCCGACGAAACGCACCGGCACCGCATGCTCTTCGTAGAAGCGCGCCTCGAAGGGGAACAGCGCGAGCATCAGGTCGCAGGCATCCTTGATTTTCAGCACGCGCTTCTGCCGCCAGGCCCATACGGAAGGGCTGACATAGTGCACAGTGCGAATGCCCGCGCCACGCAGCTTCAATTCGATATTCAGGTTGAAGTCGGGGGCATCGATACCGATGAACACGTCCGGCCTGGCCACGATCAGCATCTGCACCAGATCCTTGCGTCGGCGCAGCAGTTCGCGCAGACGTCCGAGGACCTCGACTAGCCCCATTACCGCAAGGCGCTCCATCGGGAAGTGCGACTGCAGCCCTTCAGCCTGCATGAGCGGGCCGCCGACACCGATGAACTCGATGTCGGGATGACGCTGCTTGAGCGCCTGCATGAGGCCGGATCCTAGGATATCGCCGGACGCCTCGCCCGCGACCAGGGCGACGCGCAGCTTGCGAGCGGTGGATTGCATGATCAGCGAGTGATGCCGCGAGTAGAACTCTGAATCGAGTCGCGGAATACAGCGACCTCAGGGAACTGCTCGGAAACTTCGGCCAGTTCGGCCAACGCCTCGTCTACCGTCAGCCCCTGGCGATAGACCACCTTGTAAGCACGGCGCAACGCCTGGATGGCCTCGGCACTGAAGCCGCGACGACGCAAGCCCTCGAAGTTCATGCTGCGCGCCTCGGCAGGATTGCCGAAAACGGTCACGTAAGCCGGAACATCCTTGCCGATAGCGCTGCCCATGCCGGAGAAGCTGTGTGCGCCAATGCGGCAGAACTGGTGCACCAGTGTGTAGCCGGACAGGATCGCCCAATCATCCACGTGCACATGGCCAGCCAGAGCCGTGTTATTCACCAGAATGCAATGGTTTCCGATCACACTGTCATGGCCGATATGCACATAGGCCATGAGCAGGTTGTGATCGCCAATGGTAGTTTCCGCACGGTCCTGCACCGTTCCGCGATGGATGGTCACCCCTTCGCGGATAACGTTGTGGTCGCCAATCACTAGGCGGGTGGGTTCACCCTTGTACTTCAGGTCGGGAGTATCCTCGCCAACGCTGGAGAACTGGAAAATGCGGTTGTGTTTGCCGATCTTCGTGGGGCCCTTGAGCACCACGTGCGGACCGATCACCGTACCTTCGCCGATCTCCACATCCGGCCCGACGATGGACCAGGGGCCCACCTCAACGTCGTCAGCCAGTTTTGCGCGCGGGTCGATGATGGCGCGAGGATCGATCAAACTCATAGTTTGCGTTCCGCACAGATGATTTCGGCCGAGCATACCGGCTTGTCATCGACGGTTGCATGGCAATCGAACTTCCAGATACCGCGCTTGACGCTGACGAACTGGGCGTTGAGCTGCAACTGATCGCCCGGCAGCACCGGCTGGCGGAAGCGCAGCTTGTCGGAGCCCACGAAGTAGTACAGAGTGCCGTCTGCAGGCTTCACGTCGAGCATCTTGAAACCGAGGATGCCGGCAGCCTGGGCCATCGCCTCGATGATCAGCACGCCTGGCATGATCGGGTGCTGCGGAAAGTGGCCATTGAAGAACGGCTCGTTGATGCTGACATTCTTGTAGGCGCGAATGCGCTTGCCTTCGATGTCCAGCTCCACCACCCGATCCACCAGCAGGAAGGGGTAGCGATGAGGCAGGTATTCGCGAATCTCGTTGATGTCCATCATGTTCAGGGGAGCCTGTTCAGAAAAGGGAAACGCCAAAAAATGCGTGAATCACGCATCTGATGGAGCGTTTCCGCTTGGGGTCACGGCAGCCAGGCGCTTTTCCAGCTGTTGCAGACGACGAGCCATGTCATCCAACTGGCGAATACGCGCAGCGCTTTTTTTCCATTCGGCGGCCGGCTGCATCGCAGTACCGGAGGAATAGGAACCTGGCTCGGTAATCGAGCGAGTCACCATCGTCATCCCGGTGACGAAGACGTTGTCGCAGATTTCGATGTGCCCGACCAGACCTACACCGCCGGCGAGCATGCAGTGCTTGCCAATCTTGGCGCTGCCGGAAATCCCGCAGCAACCGGCCATAGCGGTGTGATCACCGATCTGCACGTTGTGGGCGATCATGATCTGGTTGTCCAGCTTCACGCCATTGCCCACCAGCGTATCGGACAGCGCACCACGGTCGATCGTGGTATTGGCGCCGATCTCGACGTCATCTCCCACGGATACACCGCCAATTTGCGCGATCTTTTGCCAAACACCCTTTTGATTGGCAAAGCCGAAGCCTTCCCCACCCAATACGGCGCCGGACTGAATGACCACGCGCTTGCCAATGCGCACGTCGTGGTAGAGGGTGACGCGGGGAGCCAGCCAGCCGCCTTCGCCAATGACGCTGCGAGCGCCGACGAAGCAATGGGCACCGAGCGTGACACCGGCACCGATCTGCGCACCTGCCTCGATCACCACGTAGGGACCGATGCTGGCGCTTGGATCGACCTGCGCGCCCTCGTCCACCACTGCAGTGGGATGAATCCCCACCGGAGCCTTGGGCTTGCGATCGAACTGATGCGACAGGCCTGCGTAAGCAAGATACGGATTGGGCACCACCAGCGCATTGCCGGTAAAACCTTCGGCGTCAGCCTCGGTCAGCAGCACGGCCCCCGCATTGCTCTCGGGCAGGAACTTGCGGTACTGGGGGTTGGCCAGGAAACTCAGTTGATCGGCAGCCGCGTCCTGCAAGGTGGACAGGCCCCGAATAACCAGAGCGGGATCGCCGCGCAGCTCGGCACCGAGCTGCGCGGCAAGTTCAGCGAGGGTAAAAGACAGCTCGGTCATCATCAACGCAGCTGATTCATGCGCTCGATGACTTGACGAGTGATGTCGTACTGCGGCTTGACGTCGACCACGGCACCACGCTCGACCACGAGGTCGTAACCGCCTTTCTTGATGGTTTCCTCGACAGCCTGGTCCAGCTTCGGCTTGAGCTTCTTGAGCATGTCACGGTCGGCGACAGCCTTGGCTTCGTTCAGCTCCTTGGACTGGAACTGGAAGTCACGAGCCTTCTGCTTGAAGTCATTCTCGGCCTTTTCACGCTCGGAGTTCGACATCTTGCTGCCGCCGCTAACCAGCTTGTCCTGCAGCGCCTTGGCATCGGTCTCCAGGGCCTTGAGCTTGTTCAGTTGCGGGCCGAACTTCTTCTCGGCGTCAACGGCATACTGCTTGGCCGCGTCCGATTCAAGGAGTGCCATCTGATAGTTGAGCACCGCGATCTTCATGTCGGCGAACGCAGGGCTCGCCGCAAGGGCTGCGGTGATCAGGACGAACTGGGTCAACTTACGCACGATGCACTCCTGCACAAAGCATGGTTGTCATTACAACGATACGGCCAATTAGAAGGTCTGTCCCAGGGAGAACTGGAATATCTGGGTTTCAGCATTGTCCGGCTTCTTGATCGGCGTGCCGAGACTGAAGCTCAGCGGACCCAGAGCGGTGATCCAGGTCAGCCCCACACCCACAGAGCTGGCAAGATTGCTGAAGTCCACACCATCACATCCCTGGGTAGTGGACAGCGGGCAGTCGGTATCGAACACGTTACCCACGTCCCAGAACACGACACTGCGCAGTTGGCGCTGATCCTTCACGAACGGCAACGGGAACAGCAATTCCGCACCGCCGGTGATCAGGATGTTACCACCGAAGGCTTGCGGATCCTGATCCGGGTCCTTGTCGGTACCCGGGTTGTTGCCGGAGCTAGGCGTACTGCGCGGACCAAGAGTGCTGTCCTTGAAGCCACGTACGGAGTTGAAACCACCCGCGTAGTAGTTTTCATAGAACGGCAGACGATCGGTCGAGCCATAGGCACCGCCGTAACCGAGCTCGGTGTGGAAGCGCATGGTGTAGTTTTCGGTTAGCGGCGCGAAGACCTGGCCGCGGTAGTCGAGCTTGTAGAACGACAGGTCGCTACCCGGAACAGTCGACTCGAGCACCAGGCTCTGGGAGTGGCCACGGTTGGCCAGTACGCCCTTGTTCAAGGTCGACTCGGACCAGCCGATGGATGCCTTGAAGTTGGTGAAGCTGTCGCCTTCCTGTTTGATGAAGTCGAAAATCTCGTCGACGGTGTATACGCCGGTATCGATTTCGTCCTTCTGCACTGTCAGGCCGTAGGTCAGGCGCGATGTTTCGCTGATCGGATAGCCGATGCTGACGCCAGCACCGTAGCTGTTGACCGAGTAGCTGGAAACGTCGACGTCCAGGTCGCTGTAGTCGGTCTTGCGGTAGAAGGCGTTGTAACCCAGGCTCACGCCGTCGACGGTCCAGTAGGGGTCGACGAAGCCGAAGTTGTAGCGAGTCTGGTAATCGGACTTGGTCAGGCCGATGCTGACCTTGTTACCAGTCCCCAGGAAGTTGTTCTGGCTGATCGAACCACCCAGGATCAGGCCCGCGCTCTGGGCGAAGCCAATGCTGGCGGTGATGGAGCCGGACGGCTGCTCTTCCACGCTGTAGTTGACATCGACCTGGTCGTCGGTGCCCGGCACCGCGGGGGTCTCGACGTTGACTTCCTTGAAGTACCCCAGGCGCTCCAGACGCTGCTTCGACTGGTCGATCAGGTAGGTGGACGCCCAGCCGCCCTCCATCTGACGCATCTCGCGACGAAGAACTTCGTCCTCGGTCTTGGTGTTGCCGCGGAAGTTGATGCGGTTGACGTACGCACGCTTACCCGGGTCGACCACGTAGGTGATCGATACGGTCTTGTCGTCGTCATGCGGCTCCGGTACGCCGTTGACGTTGGCGAAGGTATAGCCTTCGTTACCCAGGCGGCGGGTGATCAGGTCGGAGGTGGTGGTCATCACCTTGCGCGAGAAGACCTGCCCCTCTTTGACCAGGAGAAGCTTCTTGACCTCTTCTTCCGGAACCTTCAGGTCGCCGGAGAGTTTCACGTCGCGAATGGTGTACTTCTCACCTTCGTTGACGTTGACAGTGATGTAGACGTGTTTCTTGTCCGGCGTGATGGATACCTGGGTCGACGCTATATCCATGTGGATATAGCCACGGTCCAGGTAGTAGGAGCGCAGGCGCTCGAGGTCGCCGGAGAGCTTTTCGCGAGAATACTTGTCGTCGTTCTTGAAGAAGGACAGCCAGTTGGTGGTCTTCAGCTCGAACAGATCGGTGAGGTCTTCTTCAGAGAAGACGGTGTTACCCACCACGTTGACGTGGGCGATGGCAGCGACGGTGCCTTCGTTGATGGTGATCTTCAGCGCGACACGGTTGCGCGGCTGCGGGACCACTTCGGTCTCGATCTCGGCGGAATAGCGGCCCTGGGCGACATACTGACGCTGCAGTTCGTTCCGTACGCCTTCGAGGGTCGCACGCTGGAAGATCTCACCTTCGGCCAGGCCCGATTGCTTCAGACCCTTCATCAAATCTTCGGTGGTGATGGCCTTGTTGCCCTCGATCTCGATGCTGGAGATCGACGGACGCTCAACGACGTTCACGATCAGCACGTTGCCGTCGCGGCTGAGCTGGATATCCTGGAAAAAGCCGGTCTTGAACAGCGAGCGGGTCGCGTCGACCAGGCGACGATCATCGATCTGCTCACCCACGTTCAACGGCAGTGCGGCGAACACGCTACCGGCGGAGACGCGCTGCAGGCCGTTGACCCGGATGTCGGAGACAGTGAAGGACTCGGCGTGAACCTGGGCGATCATCAGCGCGGAAAGGGCCGCGGGTAGCAGAAAGCGTTTCATGGAGTCCTTTTATTCCAACTGACAAATAAAGAATCTGCCGCATGAGGCGGCAGATCCGAAATTCAACGGTGAGCTACAGACGACTCAGATCGTTGACCAGGGCCAACAACATGACCCCGACGACCAGGCTGATGCCGATCTGCATCCCCCAAGCCTGGACCCTCTCGGACAGCGGACGACCACGCGCCCACTCGATCAGGTAAAACAACAGATGCCCGCCATCAAGCACGGGAATCGGCAACAGGTTGAGAACCCCCAAGCTTATGCTCAGATAGGCGAGGAAATGCAGAAAATCCCCCACGCCGGACTGGGCCGAAGCGCCCGCCACTTTAGCAATGGTTATCGGCCCGCTCAAGTTTTTTACCGAGAGCTGACCCAGCACCATTTTCTTTAGAGAATCCAGAGTTAGCAGGCTCATCGACCAGGTTCTGGACAACGCCTGCCCCACCGCGGCGACAGGGCCGTAGCTGACTTCGCGAAGCATTTCCGCCGGCCATTGGCCACCCGCGACACCAGCCCCCAGATAACCGGTTCGAGCCTTGCCCTCCCCCTTCGCCGCCAGGGTAAGCGCGACCTCTTGCCGCTGGCCATCACGCTCGAAGCCCAGCGCGATCTTTTCTTCTGGCCGCGCACGTACCTTCTCCACGACCTGCTGCCAGTCATCCACCGCGTGACCGTCGACGCTCAGCAGACGATCACCCACTTTCAGGCCAGCAGCCTTGGCCGGCCCCTTGTCGTCCAGCTCGGCGATCACCGGGGCCAGCGCCGGGCGCCAGGGCTGAATACCCAGCCCGCCAATGGGATCGGGACTATCGGCATTCTTCAGCCAGGCATTGATGCGCACCTGATGCGCCACAGGGACAGAAGAACCCGGTTCGAGCACTGACACGCTCAGCTCGCCTGTCTCTCCGAGTCGCCGCACCAACTGCAGACTGACCCCATTCCAGCCATCGACCGCCTCGCCGTCGATAGCCACGACCTCCTGACCGGCCGCCAAACCGCCAAGTGCCGCAGGGCTGTCAGCGACGACAGAGCCGATGACAGGCTTGATCTGCTGGCTGCCGAGCATCGCCAGCACCCAGAAGAACAGAATCGCCAACAGGAAATTGGCCACCGGACCGGCGGCGACAATGGCAATGCGCTGAAACACCGGCTTGCGGTTGAAAGCAAAATCGAGCTGATCCGACGGAACATCGCCCTCGCGCTCGTCGAGCATCTTGACGTAGCCACCCAGCGGGATGGCAGCGACCACGAACTCGGTTCCGTGACGGTCATGCCAACGAACAAGCGGCGCACCGAAACCTACGGAGAAGCGCAGAACTTTCACGCCACAGCGACGCGCCACCCAGAAATGCCCGAACTCATGGAAGGTGACCAGGACACCCAAGGCGACCAACAGCCCGACGATCATATAAAGGGCGCTCATCACTATCTCCTGGGCATCAACGCCCGCGTTCCTGCAACCACGCCTGAGCGGCGTTGCGTGCACACTGATCGGCCGCCAGCACCGCATCCAGGGATTCGACCGGGACATGCGCCTCGCGGTTCAGCACCTCCTCGATGATAACCGCGATCTCGGTGAAACGGATGCGCCGGTCGAGGAACGCCGCCACAGCGATTTCATTCGCCGCATTGAGCATTGCCGGGACGCTGCCGCCCGCCTCCGCCGCCTGTCGGGCGAGGCGCAGACAGGGGAAACGCTGCTCATCCGGCGGACAGAAATCCAGCCGGGCGATAGTGAACAGATCCAGCGGGGACACGCCGGAATCGATACGTTGCGGCCATGCCAGCGCGTGGGCGATGGGAGTGCGCATGTCCGGATTGCCCAACTGGGCGAGGACGGAGCCATCGACATAATCCACCAGCGAGTGAATGACACTCTGCGGATGGATCACCACTTCGACTTTCGACGGCGGCGCATCGAACAGCCAGCAGGCTTCGATCAGCTCCAACCCCTTGTTCATCATGCTGGCGGAGTCCACGGAAATCTTCCGCCCCATCGACCAGTTGGGATGGGCGCACGCCTGCGCAGGGGAAACATCTGCCAGAACATCCAGGGGAGTCTCACGGAACGGCCCCCCAGAAGCCGTCAGCAGAATGCGTCGCACACCGACATTGACAAGGCCACGGGAGTAGTCCGCCGGCATGCACTGGAATATTGCGTTGTGCTCGCTGTCGATAGGCAGCAGCACGGCTCCACTAGCGCGCACCGCATCCATGAACAGCGCACCGGACATGACCAGCGCCTCCTTATTGGCCAGCAGCACCCGCTTGCCGGCCCGCACCGCCGCCAACGTGGGCTTGAGACCAGCCGCGCCGACGATGGCCGCCATCACAACATCCACCTCGGGATGCGCGCCGATCTCGCAAAGGCCTGCCTCACCAACGAGTACACCGGTATCCAGGCCCGCCGCCCGCAGGCGGCCCTGAAGATGCCGGGCCTGATCCGCCTCGTGCACCACAGCGAAGCGGGGGCAATGACGCAGACAGAGCACTTCTAACTCCGCCAGCCGAGAGAAACCACTCAGGGCGAAGACACGATAGCGATCCGGATGCCGGCCGACCACGTCCAGAGTGCTAAGACCGATGGAGCCGGTCGCACCAAGCACACTGATCCATTGCGGAGCACTCACGGCGCGCCCCAGCCCACGGCCCACAGCAGCACGGTGAAGACCGGAATCGCCGCCGTCAGGCTATCGATGCGATCGAGCACACCGCCATGCCCAGGCAACAGGTTGCTGCTGTCCTTGAGACCTGACTGGCGCTTGAACATGCTCTCGGTCAGATCGCCAACCACCGACAGCGCGACCACGATAGCCGCGCAAGGCAGCGCCAGCAGCAGTTCGCGCACACTCCAGTCACGGTAGATCGCTACCGCGACAGTAATTGCCAGGCTCAGAGCCAGGCCACCGTAGAAACCTTCCCAGCTCTTTCCGGGACTGACGCGCGGTGCCAGCTTGCGCTTGCCGAATGCCTTGCCGGAGAAGTAAGCGCCGATATCCGCCGCCCATACCAGCACCATCACGGCAACTATCAGCCAGTTGGCCAGCGGCCATTGCTTGAGCAACACCAGCCCCTGCCAGGCTGGCACCAGGATCAGCAGACCGATCAGCAGCCGACGCCAACGCCCCCCCCAACTGGAGGCGCTATCGGGGTAGGTCAGCACCATGACCGTGGCCAGCAGCCACCAGAGCACAGCCAGTATCAGGACTGCGCCAGCCGACTGTGGCAGCCAGGAGAGAGCCAGCATCAATGCGGCGACGAGAGCCGCATAGCCGATGCGCGCAGGCTGCTCGTTATAACCAGCCAGGCGCGCCCATTCCCAGGCGCCGAGACTGACCACCAGACCGATGAACAGCGAGAAGGCCGCGCCATCGAGGAGGAAGAAACCACCCAGCGCGATCGGCAACAGGATCAGCGCCGTGATGATTCGTTGTTTCAACATGTCGGGGGTGCCTCGGCCTCGACCTGCTCGCTGGTCTTGCCGAAACGGCGCTGGCGAGAGGCGTAGTCGACCAGCGCAGCCTGCATGGCTTCACGCTTGAAGTCGGGCCAGTAGAGATCGGAGAAATACAGCTCGGCATATGCCAGCTGCCAGAGGAGAAAGTTGCTGATTCGGTGCTCACCGCCGGTACGTATGCAGAGGTCCGGCATAGGCTGATCCGCAGTGGACAGACACCCCTGGATCAGTTCAGGGGTGATTTCGTCCGGCGCCAGATGGCCTGCCTGCACCTCGCGAGCGAGACGCTGCGCAGCCTGGGTGATGTCCCACTGGCCACCGTAGTTCGCAGCCACCTGCAGCAGCATGGCGCTGCCTTCGGCAGTCATCGCCTCGGCTTCACGCATGGCGGCCTGCAGCTCCGGAGCGAAACGGTTGCGATCACCGATGATACGCAGGCGAATGCCATTGGCACTGAGCTTGCGCACTTCACGGCGCAACGCCATGAGGAACAGCTCCATCAGCGCACCGACCTCATCGGCCGGGCGCTGCCAGTTCTCGCTGGAGAAGGCGAACAGCGTCAGCACTTCGACGCCCGCCTCGGCGCAGGTCTTGATCACCGCGCGAACGGCATCCACACCCGCTTTGTGCCCGGCAACGCCAGGCATCAGGCGTTTTTTCGCCCAGCGGTTGTTACCGTCCATGATGATTGCCACGTGCCGGGGCACGGGCGTCACCTGCTTGGTCTTTTCCATAGACGAGAGTCCGGCCGTCAGACGGCCATCAGGTCCGCTTCCTTGGCCTCAAGGGCCTTTTCGATCTCGGCGACGAACTTGTCGGTGATCTTCTGGATATCGTCTCCGGCGCGACGCTCATCGTCCTCGCTGATTTCCTTCTCTTTCTGCAGATCCTTCAACTGCGCCAGGGCATCGCGACGGATGTTGCGCACGGAAACGCGAGCCTGCTCCGCCTCGGCACGAGCCTGCTTTGTGAAGCCCTTGCGGGTTTCCTCGGTCAGAGCCGGCATCGGAACGCGAATCGTGGTACCCGCGGTGGCTGGGTTCAGGCCCAGATCGGAGGTCATGATGGCCTTCTCGACGGCCTGGATCATGCTCTTGTCGAAGACGCTCAGAGCCAGGGTACGGGAGTCCTCGACGGTGATGTTGGCAACCTGGCGCAGCGGGGTATCGGAACCGTAGTAGGACACCATGACGCTATCCAGAATGCTCGGGTGCGCACGGCCGGTGCGAATCTTGGCGAAGGCGTGGCCCAAGGCTTCCAGGGTCTTGCCCATACGATCCTGCGCTTCCTTCTTGATCTCGTTGATCATCTCAATCCTCCTCGATCAGGGTGCCTTCAGCACCACCTACAACAATATTCAGCAGCGCGCCGGGCTTGTTCATGTTGAACACGCGCAGCGGCATTTTCTGGTCCCGACACAGGCAGATGGCGGTAAGGTCCATCACGCCCAGCTTGCGATCGAGCACTTCGTCGTACGTCAGACGCTCGAACTTCTCGGCATTCGGGTCTTTGAACGGGTCGGCAGTGTACACGCCGTCCACCTTGGTCGCCTTCAGCACTACGTCAGCATCTATTTCAATGGCGCGCAGGCAGGCAGCCGAGTCGGTGGTGAAGAACGGGTTGCCGGTACCGGCGGAGAAGATCACGACTTCACCGCTGTTCAGATGGCGCATGGCCTTGCGACGATCGTAATGATCGGTAACGCCAACCATCGAGATGGCCGACATGACGATGGCAGTGATGTTGGAACGCTCCAGTGCATCACGCATGGCGAGGCCGTTCATCACGGTAGCCAGCATGCCCATGTGGTCGCCAGTGACGCGATCCATGCCAGCGGCAGACAGGGCAGCACCACGGAACAGGTTGCCACCGCCGATGACCAGGCCAACCTGGACACCGATACCGACGAGTTGACCGATTTCCAGGGCCATCCGATCGAGCACCTTGGGGTCGATGCCGAATTCCTCGGCCCCCATCAGGGCTTCGCCGCTCAGTTTTAGAAGAATGCGTTTATAGCGAGGTTGACGAGCGCTCAGCTGCTGAGCCATGACCTTTTTCTCCTGCGGCGATTGAATGCTGTGCGCCTTGTGGGCGCTTTGCGGAAGCATGGACCAGCCATGCTTACGGTGCCTTTAACCCGCCTTGCGGGCCCGCCCCGTGGAAACCACCCCTTTTGGCTTCCCCAGTTTGGCAAAGAGGCCGCGCGCGTTAGCGGGCAGCCTCTTGCGGGGCGACAGTCCTGGGACCGTCTATTACTGCTTGGAAGCGGCTACTTGAGCAGCAACCTCGGCGGCGAAGTCAGCTTCGACCTTCTCGATGCCCTCGCCCACTTCGTAGCGAACGAAGGAAACGATCTCGGCACCGGCTTTCTTGGCCAGGTCACCAACCTTGACTTCCGGATCCTTGACAAATGCCTGCTCGACCAGGCTGGCTTCGGCCAGGAACTTCGAGATACGGCCTTTGACCATGTTCTCGACGATATTCTCCGGCTTGCCGGCGATCTTGTCGGCGTTCAGGGCCAGGAAGATTTCCTTTTCCTTGGCAACGGCTTCTTCGGAAACCTGCGACGGATCCAGGAACTGCGGATTGCTGGCGGCGATGTGCATGGCGACGTCGCGAGCCAGTTCAGCGTTGCCACCCTTCAGGGTGACCAGAACGCCGATGCGGTGGCCGTGCAGATAGGCGCCAACCACGTCGCCCTCAGAACGGGCCAGACGACGGATATTGACGTTCTCGCCACACTTGGCGACCAGGGCCTCACGGGCAGACTCCTGCTCGGCGATCAGCGGAGCAGCGTCGGTCAGCTTCTGCTCGAAAGCCTTGTCCAGGCTGGCGGCAACGAAAGCCTTGAAGTCATCCTGCAGGGCCAGGAAGTCGGTCTGCGAGTTGACTTCGATGATGGTAGCGGCTTTGGCGTCGTCAGAAACCTTGACGGCGATGGAGCCTTCGGCGGCGATGTTGCCAGCCTTCTTGGCGGCCTTGATGGCGCCGGAAGCACGCATATCGTCGATGGCCTTCTCGATATCGCCTTCAGCGGCAACCAGGGCCTTCTTGCACTCCATCATGCCCTGGCCGGTACGCTCACGCAGTTCCTTGACCAGTGCTGCAGTAATTTCTGCCATTTCGAAATCCTCTTGAGTTGCTCTCAAAACCAGATTGCCCGGAAGCCCGGGCGGAATTTTCGGGGTGGCAAAAAGGGGGCCTAGCCCCCTTCCTGCTCACCGTAGGACGTCTGGACGTCCTGGAATCAGCCTTCGGCGGATTCGGCCGGTGCTTCTTCGACGAACTCGTCAGCGGTCACGCCACCGGCGCTCTTGCCACGCAGTACGGCATCGGCCATGGAGCCCAGGTACAGTTGTACGGCGCGGATGGCGTCGTCGTTACCCGGGATAACATAGTCAACGCCTTCCGGGCTGCTGTTGGTATCGACGATACCGATGACCGGGATACCCAGCTTGTTGGCTTCGGTGATAGCGATGCGCTCGTGGTCGACGTCGATCACGAACAGAGCGTCCGGCAGGCCGCCCATGTCCTTGATGCCGCCCAGGCTGCGATCCAGCTTTTCCAGATCACGGGAGCGCATCAGGGCTTCTTTCTTGGTCAGCTTGGCGAAGGTGCCGTCCTGAGCCTGGGTTTCCAGCTCACGCAGACGCTTGATCGACTGACGGATGGTCTTGTAGTTGGTGAGCATGCCGCCCAGCCAACGGTGATCGACGTACGGCATGCCGCAACGGGCGGCTTCTTCACGAACGATCTTGCCGGCGGAACGCTTGGTGCCGACGAACAGGATCTTGTTCTTGCCCTGGGCCAGGCGCTCAACGAAGGTCAGGGCCTCGTTGAACATCGGCAGGGTTTTTTCGAGGTTGATGATGTGAATCTTGTTGCGCGCGCCGAAAATGAACTTGCCCATTTTCGGGTTCCAGTAACGGGTCTGGTGGCCGAAGTGCACACCGGCCTTCAGCATATCGCGCATATTGACTTGGGACATGATAGTTCCTCGATAAGTCGGGTTAGGCCTCCATGCACCCCAACGGCCAACCCTTCCGGGCACCCAGGCCATCGTGTCGATGCATGTGTGGGGTTATGCCTCGAAATGGCCGTAGCCTTCGAAGCGGGGCGCTTTATACCACAACCTTGGACGCAACGAAACCCGCACGGATGTCCGGCACACCCTCGACTCCCCGGCAGCACCCTTAATAGGAGGGCGCCAAGTCTGATAGACTTGCGTATTCATCTCATTTACCCGCGCGAACGCAGCGCCTCAAGAGAATTCGCATGACCGTCACCATCAAGACGCCCGAAGACATCGAGAAAATGCGCGTCGCCGGCCGTCTGGCCGCCGAAGTGCTGGAAATGATCGGCGAACACGTCAAGCCCGGCGTCACCACCGATGAACTGGACCGCATCTGCCACGACTACATCGTCAACGTGCAGAAGGCCATTCCGGCGCCCCTGAATTATAAGGGCTTCCCCAAGTCGATCTGTACCTCGGTCAATCATGTGGTGTGCCACGGCATTCCCAACGAGAAGCCGCTCAAGGAAGGCGATATCGTCAACATCGATATCACCGTGATCAAGGACGATTATCACGGCGACACCAGCAAGATGTTCCTGGTCGGCAAGACCCCGGAATGGGCCGACCGCCTGTGCCAGATCACCCAGGAGTGCATGTACAAGGGTATCTCCGTGGTCAAGCCCGGCGCGCGCCTGGGCGACATCGGCGAAGTGATTCAGAAGTTCGCCGAGAAGAACGGCTTCTCCGTAGTACGCGAGTATTGCGGCCACGGCATCGGCAAGGTGTTCCACGAGGAGCCGCAGGTCCTGCATTACGGTCGCGCCGGCACCGGCCTGGAACTCAAGGAAGGCATGATCTTCACCATCGAGCCGATGATCAACCAGGGCCGCCCGGAAACCCGCCTGCTGGGCGACGGCTGGACCGCCATCACCAAGGACCGCAAGCTGTCTGCGCAGTGGGAGCATACCGTGCTGGTCACCGCCGACGGCTACGAGATCCTGACCCTGCGCAACGACGAAAGCTTCCCGCGCACGCCGGCCTGACCGGGAGCGGTTTGCAATATCGCCGACGGCTGGGTAGAACATAGAAATCCCGGCCCGGCACAGCCATCGGGCCTGGCGCCAAACGCCCGGGCTCGATTGCCTTTTGCCCCTGCCCTCCCTCTGGAAACTGATTGCAACCTTGCGAGCCAGAGCAGAACGAGGCCCACGACCAATGGGAACAACAGCCGCAGGCTGGCCCGGAAGGCGAGCGCCAGCGAATCAAACATGCGAGGACGCGGAGGGTAAATGAGCAGTACTCGCTACGCTCGTCCCTTCGGGGCCGTACCGAAGTGCGTTAGCCGCAAGCGACTTCCGAGCCTGTTTTCAACGCAGTTCTGCCGACGTTCAGCAGTTCGCGCACGGGTTCCAAGCCATTGATCAGGAAGGCTGTCATGCCGCAGGTAGATCCCGAGTTGTTCGACCGCGGGCAGTTCCAGGCGGAACTGGCCCTCAAGTCCAGCCCTATCGCCGCCTTCAAGAAGGCCATCCGCCAGGCCAACGAAGTGCTCGACGCCCGCTTCAACGGCGGCCGCGATATTCGCCGGCTGATCGAGGACCGCGCCTGGTTCATCGACCAGATCCTGCAACAGGCCTGGAACCGCTTCGACTGGGGCGACGACGCCGACATCGCGCTGGTCGCCGTGGGCGGCTATGGTCGAGGCGAACTGCATCCGCATTCGGACATCGACATCCTCATCCTGCTCGAAAGCGAGGACCAGGAAAGCTTCCGCCAACCCATCGAAGGCTTCCTCACCCTGCTCTGGGACATCGGCCTGGAGGTCGGCCAGAGCGTGCGCTCGGTGGCCGAATGCGCTGACGAGGCGCGTGCCGATCTGACCGTCGTGACCAACCTGATGGAGTGCCGCACCATTTCCGGCCCGGACAGCCTGCGCCAGCGCATGCTCGATGCCACCGGCCCGGCGCAGATGTGGCCAAGCGGCCAGTTCTATCTGGCCAAGCGCAAAGAGCAGATTCACCGCCACACCAAATACAACGATACCGAATACAACCTCGAACCCAACGTCAAGGGCTCGCCCGGCGGCCTGCGCGACATCCAGACGCTGCTCTGGGTCGCCCGCCGTCATTTCGGCAGCCTCAACCTGCACGCCCTGGTGCGCGAAGGTTTCCTGGTGGAGAGCGAATGCTCGGTCCTGGCCTCCAGCCAGGAATTCCTCTGGAAGGTCCGCTACGCCCTGCACATGCTCGCCGGCCGTGCCGAAGACCGCCTGCTGTTCGATCATCAGCGGCGCATCGCCGGCCTGCTCGGCTATGAAGGCAACGACGCCAAGCTGGCCGTCGAGCGCTTCATGCAGAAGTACTACCGCGTGGTGATGGCCGTTTCCGAGTTGAACGACCTGATCATGCAGCACTTCGAGGAAGTGATACTGCGCGCCGGGGAAAACGGCCACATCCAGCCGCTCAACAGCCGCTTCCAGCTGCGCGACGGCTACCTGGAGGTCACCCACGCCAACGTCTTCAAGCGCACGCCGTTCGCTCTCCTGGAAATCTTCGTGCTGCTGGCCCAACACCCGGAGATCAAGGGCGTGCGCGCGGACACGATCCGCCTGCTGCGCGACAGCCGGCACCTGATCGACGACGACTTCCGCCACGACATCCGCAACACCAGCCTGTTCATCGAGCTGTTCAAGTGCAAGGAAGGCATCCACCGCAACCTGCGCCGGATGAACCGCTATGGCATCCTCGGCCGCTACCTGCCGGAGTTCGGCTTGATCGTCGGGCAGATGCAGCACGACCTTTTCCACATCTATACGGTCGATGCACACACCCTCAATCTGATCAAGCACCTGCGCAAGCTGCGCCGCCCGGACATGGCCGAGAAGTACCCGTTGGCCAGCAAGATCATGGAGCGCCTGCCCAAGCCCGAACTGATCTACATCGCCGGCCTCTATCACGACATCGCCAAGGGTCGTGGCGGCGACCACTCCGAACTGGGCGCGGTAGACGCCGAGCAATTCTGCCAGCTCCACCAATTGCCACCGTGGGATACCAACCTGGTCTCCTGGCTGGTGCAGAACCATCTGATCATGTCGACCACCGCGCAGCGCAAGGACCTCTCCGATCCGCAGGTGATCTACGACTTCGCCCAACTGATGGGCGACCAGACGCACCTGGACTACCTCTACGTGCTGACCGTGGCCGACATCAACGCCACCAACCCCACACTGTGGAACTCCTGGCGTGCCAGCCTGCTGCGGCAGCTCTATACCGAGACCAAGCGCGCCCTGCGTCGCGGCCTGGAAAACCCGGTAGATCGCGAAGAGCAGATTCGCCAGACCCAGAGTGCGGCCATCGATATCCTGGTGCGCGGCGGCATCGACCAGGACGATGCGGAGCAACTCTGGAGCCAGTTGGGCGACGACTACTTCCTGCGCCATACCGCCGCCGATGTGGCCTGGCACACCGAAGCCATCCTCCAGCATCCCGACGACGGCACTCCGCTGGTGTTGATCAAGGAAACCGCCCAGCGCGAATTCGAGGGTGGCACCCAGATATTCATCTACGCGGCCGACCAGCACGACTTCTTCGCCGTGACCGTGGCGGCGATGGACCAGCTCAACCTGAACATTCAGGACGCGCGGATCATCACGTCCACCAGCCTGTTCACTCTCGACACCTACATAGTTCTTGACGCCGATGGCGGCTCGATCGGAGACAATCCAACCAGAGTTGCGGAAATTCGCGAAGGGTTGGTCAATGCGCTGAAGGACCCGGACGACTACCCGAACATTATCCAGCGCCGCGTGCCACGCCAGCTCAAGCACTTCGCCTTCGCCCCGCAGGTAACCATTTCCACCGACGCGGCGCGCCAGGTCAGCGTGCTGGAAGTGATCGCACCCGACCGCCCAGGCCTGCTTGCGCGCATTGGCGGGCTCTTCCTCGACTTCGACCTCTCGGTGCAGAACGCCAAGATCGCCACCCTCGGAGAGCGCGTGGAAGACGTCTTCTTCGTCACCGACGCCCACAACCAGCCGCTCTCCGACCCCGAACTGTGCGAACGCATCCAGGGCGCGCTGGTGGAAACCCTTTCAGAAGCCAGCGGACAGGACACCATCCCGGTCCGCATCAGTATCTAGAAAACGAGCCTTGCCCCCATGAATCCTGCCCTCGACTCGCTCCAGCCCTACCCCTTCGAGAAGCTCCGCGCCCTGCTCGCCGGCGCCCAGCCGCCAGCGCATATGAAGCCGATCGCACTGTCCATCGGCGAACCCAAGCACCGCTCGCCGAGCTTCGTCGCCGAAGCGCTGAGCGCCAACCTCGACCAGCTCGCCGTCTATCCGACCACCCTGGGCATCCCCACCCTGCGCGAAGCCATTGCCGCCTGGTGCGAGCGCCGCTTCAAAGTGCCGGCGGGCTGGCTTGACCCGGCGCGCCATGTGCTGCCGGTGAACGGCACCCGCGAAGCGCTGTTCGCCTTCACGCAGACCGTGGTGGACCGCAACGCCAATGGCCTGGTGGTCAGCCCGAACCCGTTCTATCAGATCTACGAAGGCGCAGCCCTGCTGGCCGGGGCCGAGCCGCACTACCTGCCGTGTCTGGAAGCCAACGGTTTCAACCCGGACTTCGACGCCGTGCCTGCAGATGTATGGGCGCGCTGCCAGATTCTCTTCCTCTGCTCCCCGGGCAACCCAACCGGTGCGCTGGTACCGCTGGAAACCCTGAAGAAGCTGGTCGCCCTTGCCGACGAGCACGACTTCGTGATCGCCGCCGACGAGTGCTACAGCGAGCTGTACTTCGACGAACAGAACCCGCCGGCCGGCCTGCTGACCGCGTGCGCCGAACTGGGCCGCTCGGATTTTGCGCGCTGCGTGGTGTTTCACAGCCTGTCCAAGCGCTCCAACCTGCCAGGCCTGCGCTCGGGCTTCGTCGCCGGTGACGCCGAGGTACTGAAGAAATTCCTCCTCTACCGCACCTACCACGGCTGCGCCATGCCGGTTCAGACCCAACTGGCCAGCGTCGCCGCCTGGAAGGACGAAGACCACGTACGCGCCAACCGCGACATGTACCGGGAGAAGTTCGATGCAGTGCTCGACATCCTCGCCGGTGTGCTTGAGGTGCAGCGCCCCGACGGTAGTTTCTACCTGTGGGCGAAAACCCCCATCGCCGATACCGAATTCTGCCGCGGCCTGTTCGGCCAGCAGCATGTCACCGTGGTGCCGGGCTCCTACCTGTCGCGCGAAGTGAACGGCGAGAACCCCGGCGCCAATCGCGTGCGCATGGCGCTGGTTGCCCCGCTGGCGGAATGTGTGGAAGCGGCAGAACGCATCAAGCGTTACGTGCAGGGCCTCTGACGCTGCCTGCGTAGGGCGCATAACGCGCCAGCGTTATCCGCCGCGCGGGTTACGGCGGATAACCTGTTCCAGGTTATCCGCCCTACAGCCTGAACAATCCTCGCTCTTACGAAGAGCTCGTCACACCCAGCGTGCCGCCTTGCTGGTCACCCAGGCCTCCTGGTTGTCCAGTTCCCCCAGCACCTCGCGCATGGTCTCGTCGTCGATCTCGTGTTCACGGCGCATGCGGTACAACTCCAGGCGCTGGGCGCGCAACGCCTTGATGCGCAATGCCTGGTCGGCCAGCTCCAGGCTGCGTGCACGCTCGCGCGCTTCCTTGCTATCCGGCGCCGGGTCCAGCTCATGTCGGTACTCGGCCATCAGCCGCGCCTTCACTTCGGCAAGGCGCGCCGTTTCCTCCGCATCGGAATGTTCGCCGACAGGCAGCTCCTCGCTTTCCAGCATATGGATCGCCGCCGCGGCGGTCTTGCGCCATACCACCTGGGCCTCGATTTCACGCTGGTCATTGCTGGCGACCGGCAGCCCGCGCAGCAGGATCGGCAGGCCGATGGTCGCCGCCAGCAGTGAAACCAGGATCACTCCAGCGGCGATGAAGATGATCAGATCGCGCTGCGGGAAGGGCGAACCATCGCCCAGCAGCAGCGGCACCGACAGCACACCCGCCAGCGTCACCGCACCGCGCACGCCGCCCAGTGCCGAGATGGCCGACAGCCGCAGGGTCGGCTCGCCCGGCCGGCCGCCCAGCTCCACGCCCCACCAGCGCTCGAAGCGCACCGAAACCTTCCAGTAGCACCAGACCCAGGCGAAGCGCAACAACAGCAGCGCGACGAACACCGCCAGCACGTAGAACGCCAACAGCGATGAACGCCAGAGCATGTCGTCGGCGTGGTGCGACACCGACTTGAGAATGTCCGGCAACTGCAACCCCAGCAGCAGGAACACAACACCGTTGAAAGCAAACTCCAGCATCGACCAGACACTGCGGTTGAGCAGGCGGGTATTGGTCTGCCGCGGCAACAGGTCGACCCAGCTCTGCATCATGCCCGCGGCCACCGCCGCCAGGATCCCGGACACGCCTATTTCCTCGGCGATCATGTAACAGGCGAACGGCAGCAACAGCATCAGCACCACATGCGTCGCCGGGTCGTCCCAGCCACGGCGGATCATCCAGCCCCGAATGCGCCCCAGCAGCCAGCTCAGCAGCACACCGCAGGCCAGGCCGCCGATGGCCACCAGCAGGAACGACAGGCTGGCGTCCATCAGCGAGAAAGTCCCGGTCATGGCGGCGGCGATGGCGAACTTGAACGCCACCAGGCCCGAAGCATCGTTCATCAGCGCCTCGCCCTGCAGGACGTGCATCAGGCGCTTGGGCAGCCGGTTCTGGGCGATCGCCGAGACGGCTAGGGCATCGGTCGGTGACAGCACCGCCGCCAGGGCGAAGGCCGCGGCCCAGGGTATCTCCGGAATCATCAGATGGATGAAGGTACCGCCGACCACTACCGTCATCAGCACCAGCGCAAAGGCCAGCGCCAGGATCGGCCCGCGCATCTTCCAGAACTCGCCCTTTGGCATGCGCCAGCCGTCGACGAACAGCAGCGGCGGAATGAACAGGAACATGAAGAGTTCGGGATCAAGCGCCACGTGCAGGCCCAGGCTCGGCCACGCCAGCGCTGCGCCGGCGGCGATCTGGATCAGCGGCAGAGGTAACGGGATCAGTTGCGCGGCGAGCCGCGTGCCCCCTACGGTCAACAGCAGGATCAGCACGGTGTAAACGGTTTGCATCGACGAACTCCCAGCACAGCGCTCCATTGAACCATCGCCCGCGCGACGGATCAGCCGCAAGGCGGGCAAAAGATTGTTGCAATCGGACAGCCTCCCACCGGCGTCCCCCAAGCGCTGCGGAAATGGCATAATCCCGCGCCTGTAAAAAAGCACGAGAAGGAGATGCGCCCCGTGAGTCAGCGGACGCTGTATGGAATCAAAGCGTGCGACACCATGAAGAAAGCCCGCACCTGGCTGGACGAGCATGGCGTCGAGTACGCGTTCCACGATTACAAGACTAGCGGAATAGACCGCGCGCACCTGGAACAATGGTGTGGCGAGCATGGCTGGGAGACCATCCTGAACCGTGCCGGCACTACGTTCCGCAAGCTCGACGACGCCCAGAAGGCCGATCTCGACCAGGCCAAGGCCATCGAACTGATGCTGGCCCAGCCGTCGATGATCAAGCGCCCGGTACTCGACCTCGGTGGTCGTACCCTGGTCGGCTTCAAGCCCGACAACTACGCCGCAGCGTTGGCCTGAGGCCGTCCGCCATGAGCATTGCCTGGGCCCTGTTCCTCCCCGCCTGCTTCGCCCTGAACCTGGCGCCGGGACCGAACAACCTGCTGTCGCTGAACAACGCCGCGCGTTTCGGCCTGCTGCGGGCCACCCTCGCCGGCGGCGGGCGCCTGCTTGCCTTCGCCGGGATGCTGGCACTGGCGGCCTCGGGCCTGGCTCTGGTGCTGCAGACCTCGGCCTGGTTGTTCCTGGCGATCAAGGTGGTCGGCGCAGGCTACCTGCTGTGGCTCGCCATCCAGCTCTGGCGCGCACCGGCCGCCAACCTCGGTGTCGACGGCGCCCCGGCGCCAACCGCCAGCCTCTGGCGCCTGGTTCGCCAGGAGTTCTGGGTAGCCGCCGGTAATCCCAAGGCGATTCTCATCTTCACCGCCTTCCTGCCGCAGTTCGTCGACCCGCACCAGCCTGTGGGTGTCCAGTTCGCCCAACTTGGCGCAGCCTTCCTGCTGCTGGAATGGCTCGCCATTGCCCTCTACGGGCTCGCCGGGGTCCGCCTCGGCAAGCTGCTCGCCGGCGCACGCGTCCGGCGTCTGTTCAACCGTGGTTGTGCCGCGCTGCTGGGCAGCGCCGGGCTGGGCCTGCTGCTCAGCCGCCGTCCGGCCTGACCGAATTCGTTCTTAGAGAATATCTTTTTAAGGAATCCCCACATGTCGAAATCCCTGTTCAGCCTGGCCTTCGGTGTCGGCACCCAGAACCGCCAGGGCAACTGGCTGGAAGTCTTCTACGCGCAGCCGCTGCTGAACCCCAGCGCCGAACTGGTCGCCGCCATCACCCCGCTGCTGAACTACGAAGGCGGCAACCAGGCGATCGCCTTCACCGCCCACCAGGCCTATCAGTTGGCCGACGCTGTCGAGAGCGTGGACGCTGCCCAGGCAGCTCTGCTGAACCGCCTGGCCGAGAGCCAGAAGCCGCTGGTCGCCACCCTGCTGGCAGAAGACGCCGCCCTCAGCTCCACCCCCGAGGCCTACCTCAAGCTGCACCTGCTGTCCCACCGCCTGGCCAAGCCCCACGGCCTCAACCTGACCGGCATCTTCCCGCTGCTGCCGAACGTCGCCTGGACCAACCAGGGCGCCGTCGACCTGACCGAACTGGCCGAACTGCAACTGGAAGCACGCCTCAAAGGCAAGCTGCTGGAAGTCTTCTCGGTGGACAAGTTCCCGAAGATGACCGACTACGTAGTGCCGGCTGGTGTGCGCATCGCCGACACCGCCCGTGTACGCCTGGGCGCCTACATCGGTGAAGGCACCACTGTGATGCACGAAGGCTTCGTCAACTTCAATGCCGGCACCGCAGGCCCCGGCATGATCGAAGGCCGCGTCTCCGCTGGCGTGTTCGTCGGCAAGGGCTCTGACCTTGGCGGCGGCTGCTCCACCATGGGCACCCTGTCCGGCGGCGGCAACATCGTCATCAGCGTAGGCGAGGGCTGCCTGATCGGCGCCAACGCTGGTATCGGCATCCCGCTGGGCGACCGCAACATCGTCGAGTCCGGCCTGTACATCACCGCCGGCACCAAGGTCGCCGTGCTGGACGACCAGAACAACCTGGTCAAAGTGGTCAAGGCGCGCGACCTGGCCGGCCAGGCCGACCTGCTGTTCCGCCGCAACTCCCAGACCGGTGCGGTCGAGTGCAAGACCAACAAGACCGCGATCGAGCTGAACGAAGCGCTGCACGCACACAACTAAGCTTGGCGCCCCGCTCGCGCGGGGTACGCACTAAGCTTTGAGAAGCGGGGGCTGCGGCCCCCGTTTTCCATTCTCCACAACCGGCCGCACGCCCATGTCCATTCCCTCGCCCTGGCGCTCCGACTTCCCGGCCCTCGCCGCCTTCGAGGCAGAAGGCCAGACCTACCTCGACAGCGCTGCCACCGCGCAGAAACCGCGCGCCATGATCGACGCCCTGGCCGGCTACTACACCAGCGGCGCCGCCAACGTGCATCGCGCCCAACACCTGCCCGGCGAACGCGCCACCCGCGCCTTCGAGGCGACCCGCACCCTTGCGGCCAACTGGCTCAATGGTGGCAGCCCGGCTCAGATCATCTTCACCCGTGGCGCCACCGAAGCGCTGAACCTGCTGGCCTACGGGCTGGAAAGCCAGTTCCAGGCGGGCGACGAAATCGCCATCAGCGCCCTGGAACACCACGCCAACCTGCTGCCCTGGCAGCAACTGGCGCAGCGCCGCGGCCTGAAGCTGGTGGTGCTCCCGCTGGACAGCACCGGGCGCGTCGACCTGAACCGCGCCGCCGGCCTGATCGGCCCGCGCACCCGGCTGCTCGCCGTCAGCCAGTTGTCCAACGTGCTCGGCACCTGGCAGCCATTGCCGGATCTGCTGCAGATGGCCCGACAGCATGGTGCGCTGACCGTCGTGGATGGCGCCCAGGGCGTAGTACACGGACGGCACAACCTGTCGGCGCTGGGCTGCGACTTCTACGTCTGCTCCAGCCACAAGCTCTACGGGCCGGACGGACTGGGCCTGCTCTGGGGCCGCCCGCAAGCGCTGGAGCGCCTGGCGCACTGGCAGTTCGGCGGCGAGATGGTTCGCGTGGCGGACTACTTCGACGCCCAGTTTCACAACGCGCCCATCGGCTTCGAAGCCGGCACCCCCGCTATCGGCGCGGTGATCGGCCTCGGCGCCACCCTGGACTGGCTCGGAGGGCAGGACGGCGCTGAAGTCGCCGCCCACGAAGACCTGCTCCACGCCCGCCTGCTTGCCGGACTGCGTGCCCGCGACGGCGTACTGGTACTGGGCGAACCGGAAGTGGCGCTGGCCAGCTTCACGGTCGAAGGTGTGCACGTCGCCGACCTCGGCCACCTGCTCACCGAACAGGGTATCGCCGTGCGCGCCGGCCACCACTGCGCCATGCCGCTGATGAAGACCCTGGACGTCGCCGGCGCCCTGCGCGTCTCCCTCGGCCTGTACAACGACGGCAGCGACCTGGAACGCTTCTTCAATGCCCTCGATGGCGCGCTGGAGCTGCTGCGATGACCCTGCCAAGCGCTGCCGAAAAAGCGCTGCTGGCCTTCACCGCGCTGGGCGGCTGGGAACAGCGCGCACGCCTGCTGATGCAGTGGGGAGATAGCCTGGAACCACTGAGCGACATCGAACGCAGCGACGAACAGCGCGTGCACGGCTGCGAGAGCAATGTCTGGCTGGTCGCCGAACCCCGCGCCGGCCGCTGGCACTTCCGCGCCTATAGCGACGCCCGCCTGCTGCGCGGCCTGCTGGCGCTGTTGCTGGCCCGGGTTGACGGCCTGCCGGCGGAGGAGCTGTCCGCCATCGATCTGCCAGGCTGGTTCGAGCAACTGGGCCTGGGCCGGCAACTGTCGCCATCACGCAGCAACGGGCTGAATGCCGTGCTGAGGCGGATGCAGGAGCTGATCGGCACCTGATGTGACGGCATATGCACAGGAGCGGATTCCATCCACGACGTTTCCGGCACGTTGCCGACGAAGTCCGCTCCCACACAAAGCATTCAGCCGCCAGAGCGCTCCGACGGCCGCCGTGCACCGGCCACGATCTTGTCCACTGCCCGCGCCGCCGCGACCATGCCGAAGGTAGCGGTGACCATCATTACCGCACCGAAGCCGCCGGCACAGTCCAGTTTCACCCCTTCGCCGACGAAGCTCTTGGACTGGCAGACCGTGCCGTCCGGCTTCGGGTAGCGCAGTTGCTCGGTGGAAAATACGCACTGCACGCTGTAGTGGCGGCCCGGCGTGCGCGAGAAGTTGTAGTCGCGGCGCAGCGTCGAGCGAACCTTGGCGGCCAGCGGATCGTTGAAAGTCTTGTTGAGGTCGGCGACCTGGATCTGCGTCGGGTCGACCTGGCCACCGGCGCCCCCGGTGGTGATGATCTGCAGCTTGCGGCGCTTGCACCAGGCGATCAGCGCGGCCTTGGCGGCAACGCTGTCGATGCAGTCGATCACGCAATCCAGTTCGGTGGTGATGTACTCCGCCATCGTTTCACGAGTGACGAAATCAGCAACCGCATGGACGACCACGGCCGGGTTGATCGCCTTCAGGCGCTCGGCCATTACCTCCACCTTGGGCCTGCCAACGGCGCCCTGGATGGCATGGACCTGGCGATTGGTGTTGGTGACGCAGACATCGTCGAGGTCGAACAGGGAAATCTTGCCCACGCCACTACGGACCAGGGCCTCGGCCGCCCAGGAACCAACGCCGCCGATTCCCACTACCGCCACGTGGCTGGCCGCCAGCCGCTCCAGGCCCTCACGGCCATAAAGCCGCGAAATGCCGCCGAAACGCTGTTCATCCAGTTCCATCACCCTGCCCTCGCATCGAAACGGCCGGCATTCTATAGGGTCTGCCCGCGTTTGGCGCACCCTGCATCGAGATGCCGGACCACCTGCCGTCCTCTTCACATCCAGGCCATGCAACAAAGCTGATCCGGCGCAGCCCCAGGCACGCATCCAGACCTCATTCTAAACTCGCGGAACAAGCCTGCCCGCCCCCGGCCGGCAGCCTGTACAGCCCGTGGAGTGCGGGGTAGGATGCGCCCCGACCGGATGCCGTTCCGGCCTTCCCCGTTCCACCCTTTGGAACCCGATCGCACCATGCCTGCACGCAAGTTCGGCCTCAACCTGGTGGTCTTCGTCGCCCTCGCGGCGCTCTTCACCGGCTTCTGGGCCCTGTACAACCGCCCTGTCAGCGTTCCCGACTGGCCGGAAAGCATTTCCGGTTTCTCCTTCTCGCCATTCCGCCTGAACCAGAATCCGCAGAAGAACCAGTTCCCCAGCGACGACGAAATCCGCTCGGACCTTGAACTGGTGTCGAAGCGGACCGACAACATCCGTACTTACTCGGTCAAAGGTTCGCTGGCCGACATCCCGCGCCTGGCCGAGGAACTGGGCATGCGCGTCAGCCTGGGGATCTGGATAGGCCCGGACGAAGCGGAGAACGAGGCGGAAATCGCCCGCGGCATCGAAATCGCCAACAACTCGCGCAGCGTGGTGCGGGTGATCGTCGGCAACGAGGCACTGTTCCGCCGGGAGGTCACGGTGGAGCAGATGACCGCCTACCTGGACCGTGTGCGCAAGGCGGTGAAGGTACCGGTGACCACCGCCGAGCAATGGCACATCTACGAGAAGTACCCGGAACTGGCCAGGCACGTCGACCTGATCGCCGCCCACGTGCTGCCGTACTGGGAATTCACCCCGATGGACGAGTCGGTGCAGTTCGTCCTCGACCGCGCCCGCGAACTGCGCGCCAAGTTCCCGCGCAAGCCGCTGCTGCTCGCCGAAGTGGGCTGGCCGAGCAACGGCCGTATGCGCGGCGGTGCCGACGCCACCCAGGCCGACCAGGCCATCTACCTGCGGCGCCTGACCAATGCCCTGAACAAGAAGGGCTACAACTACTTCGTCGTCGAAGCCTTCGACCAGCCGTGGAAAGTCAGCGACGAAGGCTCGGTCGGCGCCTACTGGGGCGTATACAACGCCCAGCGCCAGCCGAAGTTCAACTTCGAGGGCCCTGTGGTCAACATCCCGCAATGGCGCGCCCTGGCGGTAGCATCGGTGGTGATGGCGCTGCTGGCCCTGACCCTGCTGATGATCGACAGCAGCGCCTTGCGCCAGCGCGGCCGCACATTCCTCTCGGTAGTCGCCTTCGCCGGCGGCTCGGTGCTGGTGTGGATCGCCTACGACTACAGCCAGCAATACAGCACCTGGTTCAGCATGACCGTCGGCGGGCTGCTGGGCATCGGCGCGCTGGGTGTGTTCATCGTCCTGCTCACCGAGGCCCATGAACTGGCCGAGACCGTCTGGGTCCGCAAGCGCCGCAGGCCGTTCGATCCGATTCTCGCCGACCAGGGCTATCGGCCCAAGGTTTCGGTGCACGTTCCCTGCTACAACGAACCGCCGGAGATGCTGAAGAAGACACTGGACGCCCTGGCGAAGCTCGATTATCCGGACTTCGAAGTCCTGATCATCGACAACAACACCAAAGACCCGGCGGTGTGGGAGCCGGTGCGCGACTACTGCGAAGTGCTCGGCCCACGCTTCCGCTTCTTCCACGTCGCACCGCTGGCTGGCTTCAAGGGCGGCGCGCTGAACTACATCCTGCCGCACACCGCGCCCGACGTTGAGGTCATCGCGGTAATCGATGCCGACTATTGCGTCGAGCCTAACTGGCTCAAGCACATGGTGCCGCACTTCGCCGATCCGAAGATCGCCGTGGTGCAGTCGCCGCAGGACTACTACGACGGAGAGGAAAACACCTTCAAGAAACTCTGCTACGCCGAGTACAAGGGCTTCTTCCACATCGGCATGGTCACCCGCAACGACCGCGACGCAATCATCCAGCACGGCACCATGACCATGATCCGCCGCACCGTGATGGACGAGCTGAAGTGGGCCGACTGGACCATCTGCGAGGACGCCGAACTGGGCCTGCGGGTGTTCGAGAAAGGCTATTCGGCGGCCTACTCGCACCAGAGTTTCGGCAAGGGCCTGATGCCAGACACCTTCATCGACTACAAGAAGCAGCGTTTCCGCTGGGCCTACGGCGCCATCCAGATCATGAAGGGCCACGCCCGCGCGCTGTTCCAGGGCAAGGACAGCAAGCTGACCACCGGCCAGCGCTACCACTTCGTCGCCGGTTGGCTGCCGTGGATAGCCGATGGCATGAACATCTTCTTCACCATCGGCGCACTGCTCTGGTCGTCGGCGATGATCATCGTGCCCAAACGGGTCGACCCGCCGCTGCTGATCTTCGCCATCCCGCCGCTGGCGCTGTTCTTCTTCAAGTTCGGCAAGATCATGTTCCTCTACCGCCGCGCGGTGGGCGTGAACCTGCTGCGCTCGTTCCAGGCGGCGGTGGCAGGGCTGGCGCTCTCGCACACGATTGCCAAGGCGGTGCTGTACGGGGCGTTCACCAAGACCATTCCGTTCATCCGTACGCCGAAGATGGCCTCCACCCATGGCATCCTCGTCGCCCTCGCCGAAGCGCGGGAGGAAGTCTTCATCATGCTCCTGCTGTGGGGGGCTGCGCTGGGTATCGTGCTGGTGCAGGGCGTACCGAGCCGCGACATGATGTTCTGGGTGGCGATGTTGCTGGTGCAGTCCCTGCCCTATCTGGCCGCGCTGGTCATGGCGCTGCTGTCGTCCGCGCCCAAGCCGCATTTGGCGCCGGCCGCCAATCCGGCAACCACATAAGGCGAAGCGGGCGTAGCGGTCTCTGCTCCTGCGCCCGACCATCCGTCTCCTCGCAGCAACGCCGGCCATGCGCCGGCGTTTTTGCTTTAAGATGGGCGCCTTTCCGTTCCACCCCCAGGATGCCCTCAATGTCCCTCTCGCCGACACTGGCCCTCGCCTGCGAGCTGATTCGCCGTCCCTCCGTCACACCGGTCGATGCCGACTGCCAGCAAATGATGATGCAGCGCCTGGACGCCTGCGGCTTCACCCTGGAACCCATGCGCATCGAAGAGGTGGACAACTTCTGGGCCCTGCGCCAGGGCCGTGACGGCGCCAACGGCCCCGTGCTGTGCTTCGCCGGCCATACCGATGTGGTCCCGACCGGCCCCGAACAGGCCTGGCAGCACCAGCCATTCGACGCACTGATCGATGCCGACGGCATGCTCTGCGGCCGTGGCGCGGCAGATATGAAAGGCAGCCTGGCGTCGATGATCATCGCTACCGAGCGCTTCGTCGCCGACCACCCTGACCATCGCGGCAGCATCGCCTACCTGATCACCAGCGACGAGGAAGGCCCGGCCCACCACGGCACCAAGGCCGTGGTCGAACGCCTGAAGGCGCGCAACGAGCGTCTGGACTGGTGCATTGTCGGCGAGCCGTCCAGCACCACCCTGGTGGGTGATGTGGTCAAGAATGGGCGTCGTGGTTCCCTCGGCGCCACCCTGACCGTGCGCGGCAAGCAAGGCCACGTGGCCTACCCGCACCTGGCCAGGAACCCCATCCACCTGGCCGCGCCCGCCCTGGCGGAGCTCGCCGCCGAGCACTGGGACGATGGCAACGACTACTTCCCGCCGACCAGCTTCCAGATCTCCAATATCAACGGCGGCACTGGCGCCACCAACGTGATTCCCGGCGAGCTGAAGGTGATCTTCAACTTCCGCTTCTCCACCGAATCCACCGTCGAAGGCCTGCAGCAGCGCGTTGCCGCCATCCTCGACAAGCATGGACTGGAATGGCACATCGACTGGGCGCTGTCCGGCCTGCCGTTCCTCACCCAACCGGGTGAGCTGCTCGACGGCGTAGCGGCGGCGATTCGCGCGGTCACCGGCCGCGAGACCACGCCGTCCACCTCCGGCGGCACCTCCGACGGCCGCTTCATCGCCACGATGGGGACCCAGGTGGTCGAGCTGGGCCCGGTGAACGCCACCATTCACCAGGTGGATGAGCGCGTACTGGCCAGCGATCTCGACGTGCTGACCGAAATCTACTACCAGACCCTGGTGCGACTGCTGGCATGAGTGGACCGAACAAAGGCTTCTGCCTGGGCGCCATCCAGCCCGACACCCCGCCCCCTGCCCCGGCCGCCGAGCGCCGCTATGCGCTGCGCGTTTACCAGATCGCCCAGCGCCGCCGTTCGCTGCCGACCGTGCTGCGCAACGACCTGCCGCCACCGCTGGGGCCATCCCAGGGAAAGAAATGATGCTGATCTGTCCGCTCTGCCGTGAGGCGCTCGGCGTGGTCGACAACGGCGTGGCCTGCCCCGCCGGCCACCGCTTCGACCGCGCGCGCCAGGGCTATCTGAACCTGCTGCCGGTGCAGCACAAGAAGAGTCTCGACCCGGGCGACAACGCCGCGATGGTCGAGGCACGCCGCTACTTCCTCGGTGCCGGCCACTACGCGCCGCTGGCCGGGCGCCTGGCCGAACTGGCCGCCGAACGCGCTCCGTCGCACTGGCTGGACATCGGTTGCGGCGAGGGCTACTACACCGCGCAACTGGGCGAAGCCCTGCCCGACGCCGATGGCTATGCCCTGGATATCTCCCGCGAAGCCGTCAAACGCGCCTGCAAACGCGCCCCGCAACTGACCTGGATGGTCGCCAGCATGGCCCGCGTGCCGCTGGCCGATGCTTCCTGCCAACTACTGGCCAGCGTATTCAGCCCGATCGACTGGAAGGAAGCGGCTCGCCTGCTCGCGCCCGGCGGCGGCGTACTGCGCCTGGGCCCGGCGCGCGATCATCTGCTGGAGTTGCGTCAGCGCCTGTACGACGAAGTTCGCGAGTACGTCGAAGACAAGCACCTTGCCGACCTGCCCGAAGAGCTCAAGCTGGCACATACCGAACAACTGAGCTTCAAGCTGCCGCTGGAAACCCGCGAATCCCGCGAGCACCTGCTGGCCATGACCCCGCACGGCTGGCGGGTGAACGCCGAGCGACGCGAGCGCATCCTCGCCGAGCCCTTCGAGGTCACGGTCGCGGTACGCTACGATTGGCTGGAACGCCAAAAACCCTGAAGCCGGTTCGACACCGGCCCTGAACAGGCTTACGAGGACGCCATGCGCCAACCGGACATCGAGATCTATATCAAGGACGCCGACCAGGCCGCCGTCAGCGCCTGGCTGGAAAGGGCACTTGGCCCCTGCTCCGAATGGCGCGCCCAGGGCGAGACGCTCAAGTGCACCGCCGGCAGCATTCCAGTGACCTGGCTGCCGAAAGCCGTGGGCAAGTGGAACAGCCTGTTCCTGGACAGCGCCAAGACCCCGTGGGACGACGATGTTGCCTGCGCGCGCGATGCCTGCGCGGCCCTGGAGGTGGAAGTACGCTGCGCGCCAGGCAGTTGGAGCGAGGACCAAGGCGAAGAGGACGCGGACCGCTGGCTGAAAGTGACTGCCGCGGGCGTCGAAGAGATCACCTGGCGCACGGGCTGAATCGCCCCTGGCAAGGTTTGAAAAACAAAGGCCCGTCCATTGGACGGGCCTTTGTTTTCGGGGGCTCAGACCTTGGCGACGTCTTCCGCCTGGAGGCCTTTCTGACCCTGGATCACCGAGAACTCCACTTTCTGGCCTTCAACCAGGGAGCGGTGACCATCGCCACGAATGGCACGGTAGTGAACGAAAACGTCCGGACCGCTATCGCGTTGAATGAATCCATAACCTTTGGCGTCATTGAACCACTTGACGGTTCCGACCTCACGATCAGCCATTACCACACTCTCCAACTTGCCTATTATTTTTGGATGGCCCCCGGGAATGAGGACTTCAACGGTTCGTCCGTCAGTACGTTTTCCTCATCCCGCCCCAGGCAAAAGCCTCGTTGGAGGTAATTCGAATAACGCCAGAAGGCGACCGCCATCCCGAGTATATAAACCAAAAGTTACAGGTGGAAAGCACTTTTTCATCAACTCCGCGACCCTATGACCAAACAAGCCAAAGTGCCATTTTTCGGGGCCTGCAGAGCCATTTTGGTGCTCGTTACCCTGCGTAACGAAAGTGTTTCGAACGTGGACTTGCTCGCAATTTTGGACGATGGTTCCGGGCGTTTTCGCAACACCTTGAGCCATCTCAGCGCTCCCCCTTGAAATCGGCCAGACGGCGCGCCAACGCGTCGGCCTGCTCCGCCTCGAGGCGATATGCCCAGTCGCTGCGCGCGAGGACCTGCCCCTCGGCAAATCCTTCTATCCGATCCAGCAACAGCCAGGGTTGGTCGCCCTGACGCTGCAGGTGCGCCAGAAGGTGTGCACCATCCAGGGTCTTCACGGTCAGAGAAAGCTGCGGCGGCCCCTTGAACTGCACCTGGCTCAGCGGCGCCACCTCGTTGAAGCGCAAATCACCGAACGGCAGCGCCATGCCGTTCGCAGCCGCCTCGACAGGCAGTTTCGTACCCTTGGGCAACTGCCGCACCCGCAGGTTGGGCTCGCCAGGCTGGTCGCGGAAGACGGTAAGGGTTTCGCCCTGTGGATAGCGCACCGATACCTCGGCGATGTCCTCGAAAGCGATGGCGGTGATTCGCCGATCCAGCCAGTCCAGCTCATCGGGCGGCAGGTTCAGGGGCTGGTCGATCAACCACGCCTGGTCGTTTCCCGGCTGCCGAACCAAACGCCCGCCCTGCTGCGCCGCCTTGCCCAGCAGTAGGTCGACAGGTGCGCCGGACGAGCGCAGCACGGTGAGGCGCACGGCGGCGCCCTCCCCCTTTTCCGCCAGGCCAAGCCGCGGGAAGTTGGCCGGATCGCGGGTCTTGGGTTCGACCTTGCGGGCTTGCGCCAGCTCCAGCAGCAGGTCACCGATCAGGCGTCCTGCAGCCCGGTAGTCTTCCTTGGCCGGCATCACCCAGCCACCGTCCTTGCGCGCCACCTCGATGGGCGGCTGGCCGGGGCGCTCGATGCGTACGGCGCTGACCTGCTGCGGGTCGAGCCCCGGCAGATAGCGGGTGTCCTGCTCCGGCAGCGGCTCGGGCGCGCGCTGCAGCCAGAAGAACAGCCCGCCCAGAAGCGCCGCCAGTGCCATCAGCAACAACAGACTCCTGCGCTGCATGGTGTCCTCCTCAGGCGTGCCGGCGCTGGCGGCGCCAGAGCCACAGGGCCAGAACAGCGACCGTCAGCAGCACCGGGACCAGGGCGATATTGATGACTTTCAGACGCGTGCCGAGGGCATCGATATCGGCATTGAGCTGGAACTGCACGTCGCGCAATTCCTTGCGGATGCGCACGCGCTCCTGGACGAACTGCTGCACAGCCTGCTGCTGTTCGGGCGTGAGCTCCGTGACCTTGCTCGGATCCTGGTTCTGCAACGCCGCCAGCTTCTGTTCAGTTTGCGCCAGGCGCTGCTTGAGCACGTCCTCCTTCTCGCGGAAGCGCGACTCGGCCTGGCGTTGCAGCTCATCCACCACGGTGAAAGGCCGGCTGAAGCGGCCACGGGAACGCACGCTGATCAGGGCGTCGGAGCCAGCCAGATTATCCAGGGTGTTGATCACGAAGTTGGCATTGTCTGCCCAGGGTTGCGGCAGGCGCTGGCCGAAGAAGTCCTGAACCTGTACCCACATGCGATCGGTGAGCAGGTCGGTATCGGCGACGGCGATCACATTGATGTTCTGCGCACTCCTCAAGCCATCCCTGATGCCTTCGATACCCTGCGGAAACGCGCTGCTGGCCGGGCCCTGGATACGTGCGGCGAGGGTGTAACGCTCGCCACTGGGCTTGAGCTCGCGCATCAGCATGCCCGGCTCCAGCAGCGTGGCGAAGCGCCGGGCCTCGAATGGCATGGCGATGGTCGAGCTTTGCAGCAGCGGAGTGAAGCGAGTCGTTGCTCCCGCCAGCGGCTTGAGAATGCCAGCGGTAGCCAGGGTGATACTGCTCAGGCCGGCGGTGGTCACATCATCCGGGTCCAGCGCACGCTGGTCCAGGTTGAGCCAGGCGGGATGGTGCGCCGCACGTTGCCCCTGACCCATGCTGATATTCATGGCGTAGGTGCCGTCGCCCAGCACCTGCCCGGGCAGCAACTCGACGCCCCATGCCTTGAACAGCGGCTCCAGGTCGGAAGCCGGCTCGCCGCCACCGTCCAGCGCAGCCATCGGCGATGCCTGGTCGGCTTCGCTGTAGGGATCGACGAACACCAGCAGCTTGCCGCCGCGCAGCACGAACTGGTCGATGGCGTACAGCGTCGGCTGTGGCAGGTGCTTGGGGTGTACCAGCATCAGCACACTGACGTCATCGGGAATCCGGTCGACATCCTGCTTCAGGCTCTTAAGGTCGAACTGCTGACGCACTTCCTCCAGCAGCATCCAGGGCGAGGTCGGCTGCTGGGTCTGCATGTCGAAACCGCCGTTCATGTTCAGCGTGCTGATCAGGCCGACCACTGGCCGCCTGGGTTGCGCCAGCCCCTGGATCAGGCGGCTGACGTCATATTCGAGGAACTGTTCCTGGTCAGGCTGGAAGAACGGGATCACCTGCACGTCGTCCAGCGCGTTGGTACCGGCGAGGCCGAAGTACAGCGAGTCGCCACCGCCCGGCAGCGGTACGCCCTGCAGGCCGAACTCGGTAGCCTTGTCCTCGTCCTCGGAGAACGGCTGCGGGTCGATCAGGTGCAGGCGGATCTTGCCGCCGGCCTGGCGCTCGTAGGCCCGCAGCAACTCTTCGACGCGCTTGGCATAGTTGCGCAGCGGTACCAGGTCGCGGCTGCCCTTGTCGGAGTAGAAGAAGTACAGGTTCACCGGTTCTTCCAGGGCGCCGAGGATCTGCTTGGTGCCGCTGGAAATGGTGTAGAGCTTCTGCTGGGTCAGGTCCAGTCGCGCGCTGGTGAACAGCAGGCTGGAGACCATGTTGAAGGCCAGGAACAGCAGCGCGATCACCGCGAGTCCGGCCCCGGAATACATCACCTTTTTCATCTGGGCGTCCTCAGTCGGCTTTCTTCAGGTCGACCACCACAGCGGTGGCGGCCAGCCAGGCGGTGATCAGGCTGGCGAAATAGAGCAGATCGCGCAGGTCGATCACACCCTTGCTGATGGCGTCGAAGCGCGTCAGGAAGCTCATCGAAGCCACCGCATCCAGCAGCCATTGCGGCGCCCAGGCACTGAACAGATCCAGCACCAGCGGGAAGCCGCTAGCGATGAACACGAAGCACACCGCTACCGCGAGGATGAAGGCGATCACCTGGTTCTTCGCCAGCGCCGACATGCACGAACCGATGGCCAGGTACGCGCCAGCCAGCAGCCAACTGCCCAGGTAACCGGCGAGGATGGCGCCGTTGTCCGGCTCGCCCAGATAGTTGACGGTGATGACCATCGGGAAGGTCAGCAGCAATGCCAGCCCAGCGAAAGCCCACGCAGCGAAGAACTTGCCGGTGACCGCTTCGGCACGGGTGATCGGCAGGGTCATCAGCAACTCGATGGTCCCGGATTTGCGCTCCTCCGCCCACAGGCGCATGGCGATGGCCGGGATGAGGAACAGGTAGAGCCACGGATGGAAGTTGAAGAAGGCGTTCAGATCGGCCTGGTTACGCTCGTAGAAGCTGCCCAGATAGAAGGTGAAGACTCCCGACAGCACCAGGAAGATCACGATGAACACGTAGGCCAGCGGCGTGGCGAAATAGCTCGCCAGTTCGCGCCTGAAGATGACTGGCAACTGCGTCATGCCGCTTCTCCCCGTGTCAGGCTGCGGAACACCTCGTCGAGGCGGCCGCGCTCGACATCCAGCTCGCGGACGCGCCAGCCGCGCTCCGCGATCAGCGCGTTGACCTGCGGGAAGATCACCTGCCCCGGCTGCGCCAGTACGGTGAGGCTGCCGTCCCCGGCGTTCTGCTCGACATCCGCCACTCCCGGCAGCGCCGCCAGCGCTGCGCGGTCGAGCTCGCCCTCGGCCACCAGTGTCACCGCCTGGTGATAGCGCGAGCGGCTTTCCAGCTCCAGCGGCGTGCCGTCGGCCACCAGGCGGCCGTTGGCAATCACTACCGCGCGGGTGCAGACCGCCGCGACCTCTTCAAGGATGTGCGTGGAAATGATGATGATGCGCTCGTGGGCAAGGCTGCGGATCAGCTCGCGCACCTGATGCTTCTGGTTCGGATCAAGGCCGTCGGTGGGCTCGTCGAGAATCAGCACCCGCGGATCGTGGAGGATCGCCTGAGCCACGCCGACGCGGCGCTTGAAGCCCTTGGAAAGGGTTTCGATGGACTGCTCGCCCACGCGCTCAAGCTCCAGTTGCTCGACCACCCGGCCGACCCGCTCGCGCTTCTGCGCGCCACGGAAACCGCGGATCTCGGCGATGAATTCGAGGAATGCACGCACCGTCATGTCGCCATAGCACGGCGCGCCTTCTGGCAGATAGCCGATCTGCCGCTGCGCCTTGAGCGTCTGGCGGAGGATGTCATGGCCGAGGATGCTCGCGGTGCCGGACGTCGGCGCGAGGAAGCCGGTGAGCATCTTCATGGTGGTGGACTTGCCGGCGCCGTTGGGGCCAAGAAAACCCAGCACCTCCCCCTGCGCCACGCTGAACGACAGGTCATCGACGGCGGTTTGCTGGCCGAAGCGTTTTGTGAGTCTTGTTATTTCGATCATGGTCTCTCACCGTGCGCCCGTCCCGGGAACTCGGAAACGCTGGAGTGAGACGGGCTCTCCAAATGGCCGGGGGACTATAGGAAGGCCAGGCGGGGCAATGCAAGGCAGCGTGCCTTACGAAAAATTACAGGGCACGTGGGAAACCTCGGGGAACGGCCACCCGGCGGGCGGCCGCCGGCATCAGGGACTGACCTGGTAGCCGCGCCCCTGCAGGCAACTGCTGTAAGCGCTACTGGTAGCAGAACTCTGCGCATTACGGTCGCTGCGGCGATCCTGGCGACGATCCTGGCGCTGGCGCATGCCACCCACCGCCGCACCGGCGGCCGCGACTTCTCCGGCGCGATTCTGCCGATACTGCTGCTTGGTATCGTCGCTGACGCGGTCATACACCTCGTCATGTTGCCGTCCACGCACCTCGGCGGCCACCGCGCCGGCGGCGGCGCCCTTCGCCGCGCCGCGTACGCGTCCGCCCACATGTGGGTCGGAACTGGCCGCGCTGCTTCCGGCACTGGCAGCGACACCGTTGCAGTAGTCCATGTCCTGCTGCATCTGCTGGCTGCCCTGGCCATTGAGCGGAACCACCGATTGAGCCTGGACTGGCACCGTCACCAGCAGCGCCAGCAGGCATCCGAGCATCGATCTGTGCATCGCTCCACCTCCGTCGATGGAACCCCCATGAATGGCAGGATAGTCCCGCCTGCCGCAATGCCCGCCCGGCGCCGACCAAACGACCGCGCTTTGCCGCCTGCCGCCCGATCCGGCACACTATCGGACCTGAGCAATCGCTCGTTTTACTTCTGCCAGTTATAGGGCCTGTATGCCTCGTTACCCGTTCCGCCGCTTCGGTTTCGGTGCCCTGCGCCGCCTGCTGTACCTCTGGGTGCGCTCGGAAACCATCAACCAGTCGGCCTTCAGCCTGAAGATCGACCGCAGCAAACCGGTCCTCTACGTTCTGCAGCAGCCCTCGGTGAGCGACCTGGCGGTCGTCGACACCGAATGCCGCAAGGCCGGCCTGCCCCGGCCGGTGATGCCGGTCGCCGTGGGCGAATCCATCGAGCCCTCGGCCTTCTTCTACCTGACGCCGGAGCCCGACTGGCTCGGCCGCCAGGACAAACGCGGCGCGCCGCCGGCGTTGGTGCGCATGCTCGGCGCCATTGGCCAGAACGGTATCGACGACGCGCAGATCGTCCCGGTCAGCGTGTTCTGGGGCCAGTCGCCCGATAGCGAGAAGAGCGCCTGGAAACTGCTGTTCGCCGACAACTGGGCAGTGACTGGCCGCCTGCGCAAGCTGGCGCGCATCCTGATTCTCGGCCGCAAGACCCGCGTGCAGTTCTCCGCGCCGATCCACCTGCGCGAGCTGGTCGAACAGGGCAAGGGCCACGAGCGTACCCAGCGCATGGTGCAGCGCATCCTGCGCGTGCACTTCCGCAACCAGAAGACCGCGGTGATCGGTCCCGACCTTTCCCACCGCCGTACCCTCGTCAAGGGCCTGCTACGCGCCCCGCTGGTGCGCCAGGCGATTCAGGAGGAGTGCGATACTCAGAAGATTTCCCAGGAGAAGGCCGAAGCCGCCGCCCTGCGCTATGCCAACGAGATCGCCGCCGACGTTTCCTACCCGGTGATCCGCTTCCTCGAAGTGACCCTGACCTGGTTCTGGAACAAGCTCTACGAGGGCGTTAAGGTCAATCATATCGAGCGCGTGCAGGAAGTCGCCCAGGGCCATGAGATCGTCTATGTGCCCTGCCATCGCAGCCACATCGACTACCTCCTGCTGTCTTACCTGCTGTTCCGCAACGGCCTGACGCCACCGCACATCGCCGCCGGCATCAACCTCAACATGCCCGTGGTCGGCTCCATCCTGCGGCGTGGCGGTGCCTTCTTCATGCGCCGCAGCTTCAAGGGCAACCAGCTCTACACCGCAGTGTTCAACGAATACCTGCACACCCTGTTCAGCCGTGGTTTCTCCACCGAGTACTTCGTCGAGGGCGGGCGCTCGCGCACCGGCCGGATGCTGCACCCACGCACCGGCATGCTGGCGATCACTCTGCGCAGCTTCCTGCGCGACTCGCGCCGGCCCATTGTCTTCGTACCCGTGTACATCGGCTACGAGCGCGTACTCGAAGGCCGCACCTACCTGGGCGAACTGCGCGGCGCGGAGAAGAAAAAAGAGTCGATCTTCGACATCTTCAAGGTCATCGGCGCGCTGAAACAGCGCTTTGGCCAGGTCTGGGTGAACTTCGGCGAACCGATCCACCTCGACCGTTTCCTCGACCAGCAGCAGCCAGAATGGCGCCAGCAGGAACTCGGCCCGGAGTACCGTCCGGCATGGCTGTCGGACACCACCAACCTGCTGGCCCGCGACGTCGCCCGTCACCTCAACGACGCCGCCGCCATCAACCCGGTGAACCTGGTGGCCCTGGCACTGCTCTCCACCACGCGCCTGGCGCTGGACGAGACCGCGCTGGCGCGGCTGATCGACCTCTACCTGGACCTGCTGCGCAAGGTGCCCTACTCGCCCAGCGCGACCCTGCCCGACGGTGATGGCCAGCAGCAGATCGAATACGTGAAGAGCATGAACCTGCTCAGCGAGCAGAAGGACGCCCTTGGCCGCATCTGTTATCTCGACGAACAGAACGCGGTGCTGATGACCTACTACCGCAACAACGTGCTGCACATCTTCGCCCTGCCGGCACTGCTCGCGAGCTTCTTCCAGAGCAACTCGCGGATCAGCCGCGAACAGTTGTTGCGCTACACCCGCGCGCTGTATCCGTACCTGCAGGCCGAACTGTTCATTCGCTGGAACCTGGACGAGCTGGACGCGGTGGTCGATCAGTGGCTCGACGCCCTGGTGGAGCGCGAACTGCTCAAGCGCGAAAACGATACCTATGTGCGCCCGGCTCCCAGCTCCCGCCAGTACGTGCTGCTGACCCTGCTGGCCCGCTCCATCGCCCAGACCCTGCAGCGCTTCTACATGGCCATCGCCCTGCTGCTCAATGCCGGCCAGAAGCAGCTCACCGCCGAGGAGTTGGAGAACCTCTGTACTGTCATGGCCCAGCGCGTGTCGATCCTGCATGGGTTGAACGCGCCGGAGTTCTTCGACAAGAGCCTGTTCCGCCACTTCATCCAGACCCTGCTGGAGGAGCGCGTGCTGCGCAAGGACGAGCATGGCAAGCTGAGCTACCACGAACTGCTCGGCGAGCTGGCCGAAGGCGCCGCGAAGCGTGTGCTGCCTGCTGAAATCCGGCTGTCGATCCGCCAGGTGGCGCTGGAGCGCCCGAACCAGGAAGAACCCGCTCCCCCCGAAGCGCCGCCAGCCACCAAGGGCTAGCGCGCCCGTCGGCGAAGAACGCCGAATACTTGACGCACCCTGCCGTGATCGATAGTTTTCTGACACATCATCCATCGATCGCGGCCAGGGATGCTCCCGTGTTCAACAGGATTCTGCTCGTCTGCGTCGGCAACATCTGCCGAAGCCCCACCGCCGAACACCTGCTGCGCGAAGCCCTGCAGGACAGCGGCATCGCCGTATCCTCGGCCGGCCTCGGCGCATTGGTAGGCCATCCCATCGATAGCACCGCGCTGGCCATTCTCGGCCGCCACGGCCAGCGCCCACAGCCACACCATGCCCGCCAACTGACCGCCGAACAGGTCCACGACGCCAACCTCGTGCTGGTGATGGAGCAGGCCCAGCTCCAGGAGGTCATCCGCCTGGCCCCCGAAGCGCGGGGCAAGACCTTCCTGCTCGGCAAGTGGCTGCATGACATGGAAATCCCCGACCCTTACCGCCAGGGCCCGGAAGCCTTCGAGCGCACCTTCGGGCTGATCGAGCAGGCGGTCTCCAGTTGGGCCGACCGCCTGCGCCCGCGCAGGCAACAGGCGTCCGGCTAGCCGCGCTACATTCACAGGGCCAGGCACGGTTGACTGGTCGCCACCCGGTGCATGAAGTTCCAGGAGTCCACTGCGGTCCATGAAAATCCAGCACACCACCGAGTCCTTTGGCAGCCCTGGCCCGGCCAGTCACCGTCCGCCGGCGAGCGAGGCCGGGGCCGCCCAGGCGGACGGCGCCGCCAGCGCTGCGCGCACGCTGCGGGTACTGCATGTCGCCGAGACCATCAAGGGCGGCGTCGCCACCTACCTGGAAACATTGGACAAGACATCGCACCACGAAAACCGATTCCTGATTCCCGGCGGCCAGGTCGAGTGCACGGCCATTGCCCCGGCGAAACTGCTGACCTTCAAGGGTAACGGCAGGCTCAGCCGCGCCATACACCTCTTCAAGGCCCTGCACGAGAGCCTGCGGCGGGATCGCTACGACCTGCTGCACCTGCACAGCTCGCTGGCCGGCTACGTCTACACAGCCCGCCGACTGATGCTGCTGCCGTCTCCGCCGGCGGTGTACTGCGCCCACGGCTGGTCGTTCCTGCGTGAAACCTCACGCCTCGAACACTGGCTGTGCCGCGCCCTGGACTACCTCACCGGGAGGCTGTCAGGTGGAATCATCCACATCTCCGGCACCGAACAGGAGCGCGCGGCGTTCATCCCCAACGCCAACCAGGCCATCGTCTACAACCCTATCGATCCCCACTACATCGCAGCGCCGCCAGCCACCGCCGAACGCCCCGCCAACAGCGTATTGTTCGTGGGCCGCCTGGACTACCAGAAGGGGTTCGACGTGCTTTATCGCGCCTTCCTCGATCCGGCGCTGAAAGATTGCCAACTCCTGGTAGCGGGCTCGTCGGTGCTGGCCGACTCGACCTACGCCGAAACCGCCAACATCCGCTTCCTCGGCTGGCAGAACCAACAGAGCCTGTTCGAGCTCTACGGCCGCGCCGCGCTGACCATCATGCCGTCGCGCTGGGAAGGCTTCGGGCTGGTGGCGATCGAGTCGCTGGCCAGGGGAACGCCGGTGCTGGTGAACCGTACCGGCTCGCTGCCGGAAATCGTCGCCCCCGTTGGGCTGGTCGCCGACCTGTCCTCGCCGGAGAAAATCGTCGAGCAGGTTCGCAACGCGCTCGGCATGCCGGCCCGCCACACGCCCGAGGCGCTGCACGAGTTTGTCCGCGAGCGCTTCGCACCGGATCGCTTCGCCCGCGACCTGTCGGCGTTCTACAACCGCACACTGAACCTTTGCGAGCATCGCGCTGAGGCCCGGCCAAGCCGCTGACGATTGTTGCAACAGTTAATCCCGACCGGGATCAGCACGGCTGCAACTATCCTTGGGCATGCTTGTCATACCCCGCCTGTTTCCAAGGCGAACCGTTCCAAGGAGAGTTCCACTCGATGAAAGCCCTTCCCCTCCTCATGATGGCCGGCCTGCTCGCCGCCTGCAGCTCCACACCGCCGGCCGGCAAGGCCGCGCTGGATGGCGAAGTGTTCTACCTGCAGCGCATCGCGCTGCCACCGAGCGCGCAAGTCACCGTCAGCCTGCAGGATGTTTCCCTGGCCGATGCCCCCTCGCAGGAGCTGGCCCGGCAGACGCTGGAGTCGGGTCGCCAGGTGCCGCTGGCCTTCCATCTGGAGTACGACCGCGCCCAGGTCAAGCCGGGCCACAGCTACGCCGTCAGCGCGCGCGTCGAAGACAATGGCCGCCTGCTGTTCATCAGCACCGAGCGCCACAGCGTGAAACTCGACGGCAGCGACCCGCAGCCGCTGCGCGTTCGCGTCGACCCGGTGCGCTGATTGACCGCGCCGCCGGGTTTTCCCCGGCGGCCCTGGTCCGTTAATCTCCCCGTTCCATTCTCCACCACGGCGAACGATCCGCTCGCCGCGCCCCGTTCAAGGAAGTTTCGATGTTGCGAATTCCCGCTCTGCTGGCTGGCGTCCTGCTGTCGGCCAACGCCTTCGCCCTGTCCCTCTCCGACCTTAGCCAGAGCGACGCCACCGGCGGCGTGAAGGACGCGCTGACCCAGGGCGCCCAGATCGCCGTCCGCCAGCTCAGCCAGCCCGGTGGCTTCAGCGATGACCCGCAGGTGCGTATCGAGCTGCCGGGCAAGTTGGGCAAAGCCGCCAAGACCATGAAGCAGTTCGGCATGGGCGCACAGGTCGACCAGCTCGAAGCGAGCATGAACAAGGCCGCCGAAGCTGCGATGCCGCAGGCCCAGGCACTGCTGGTGGATGCAGTGAAGAAAATGACCGTGAAGGATGCCAAGGGCATCCTGCAGGGCGGCAACGACGCCGCGACCGAATACCTCGACCGCAGCAGCCGCGAGCAACTGCGCGCCAAGTTCCTGCCGATCATCAAGCAGGCCACCGACCAGGTCGGCCTGGCCAAGCAGTACAACGCCTTCGCCAGCCAGGCGGCGGCGTTCGGCGTGGTCGACGCGAAGAGCGCCAACGTCGAGGGCTATGTGACCGAACAGGCGCTGGACGGACTGTTCAAAGTGATCGGCGAGCAGGAAAAGAACATCCGCCAGAACCCGACCGCCGCGGCTACCGGCCTGGCGAAGAAGGTGTTCGGGGTGCTCTGAGCCCAGCGGCACAGCGACATGAAAAAGCCCGGCATCTGCCGGGCTTTTTCATGGGCGGGGGCATGCTCGCATGGGCACGTCTGAACTCAGGCTTCGACTCCGATGTGCGTTGCTTTCGCAGGCGGACTCAGGCGCGATGCTCCTGCGCCATCGAGCCCTCGCCCGCTGTCAGACTTCCTTCTTCACCCGGAACCACGCCGCGTACAGCGCCGGCAGGAACAGCAGGGTCAGCGCCGTAGCGACGATCAGGCCACCCATGATCGCCACCGCCATCGGCCCGAAGAACACGCTGCGCGACAGCGGAATCATCGCCAGCACCGCCGCCAGTGCGGTGAGCACGATCGGACGGAAACGCCGTACCGTCGCCTCGATGATCGCATGCCAGGTATCCAGGCCGTGGGCGCGGTCCTGTTCGATCTGGTCTACCAGGATCACCGAGTTGCGCATGATCATCCCCGCCAACGCGATGGTGCCGAGCATCGCCACGAAGCCGAAGGGCTTCTGGAAGATCAGCAGGAACAGCGTCACCCCGATCAGCCCCAGCGGCGCGGTGAGGAACACCATCGTCATCCGCGAGAAGCTGCGCAGCTGGATCATCAGCAGGCTGAGCACGACCACGATGAACAGCGGAATCCCCGCATTCACCGAGTTCTGGCCCTTGGCCGAATCCTCCACCGTGCCGCCGACTTCCAGCAGGTAGCCGTCGGGCAGCTCGGCGCGAATCGGATCGAGGGTCGGCGAGATCTGCTTCACCAGGGTGGCCGGCAGCGAGTCGTCGTAGATGTCTGCGCGCACGGTCACGGTTGGCAGACGGTTGCGCCGCCAGATGATGCCTTCCTCGAAGCCGTATTCCAGGGTCGCCACCTGCGACAGCGCCACGCTGCGTCCGCTGCTGGTCTGCATAGACAGGCTGGGCAGTTGCGAAAGGTCGTGACGGCCACGCTCATCGCCGCGCAGGAGGATTTCGATCAGCTCGTTGTCCTCGCGGTAGTAGCTCACAGTCGAGCCGGTCAGCGAGCTCTGCAGGAACTGCGAGATATCCGCCGTGCTCACGCCGAGGGCGCGGGCGCGCTCTTGGTCGATGTCGAGGAAGATCGCCTTGCTCGGCTCCTCCCAGTCCAGGTGCACGTTCACCACATGGGGGTTCTCGCGCATCTTGTCGGCGACCTTGCGCGCCAGCGCGCGGACTTCCGGGATGTGCTCGCCGGAGACGCGGAACTGCACCGGGTACCCCACCGGCGGACCGTTCTCCAGACGGCTGATGCGGGTGCGCAACGTCGGGAAGTCTTCGTTCATGTGCTTGATCAGCCACTGCCGAACTTCCTCGCGCGACTCCAGGCTTTTCGCCAGGACCACGAACTGCGCGAAGCTCGCCGCCGGCAGTTGCTGGTCCAGCGGCAGATAGAAGCGCGGCGAACCGGTGCCGACGTAGGCCACGTAGTTGTCGATGCCCGGATGCTCGGCAAGCATTTTCTCCAGGCGGTTGACCTGCTCGGTGGTGGCGGTGAGCGAGTCGCCCTCGGCCAGCTTGAGGTCGACCAGCAGCTCCAGGCGCGCCGACGGCGGGAAGAACTGCTGCGGCACCAGGCGGAACAGCATGATCGAGGCGATGAACGCCAGCACGGTGAGCGTGATCACCGTCTTGCGGTAGCGCACGCACCACTCCACCAGGCTACGGAAGCGCTGGTAGAACGGCGTCGAATACGGGTCGTGCCCCGTGCCGCTGCCACCGTGCTTCTCGGCGTGGCGCTTGGCCAGGTCGGGCAACAGCTTCGCGCCGAGGTAGGGGACGAACACCACAGCGGCGATCCACGACACCAGCAAGGCGATGGTCACCACCTGGAACAACGAGCGGGTGTATTCGCCAGTGCCGGACTGCGCGGTGGCGATTGGCAGGAAACCGGCGGCGGTGACCAGCGTGCCGGTGAGCATCGGGAACGCCGTGCTGGTCCAGGCGAAACTTGCCGCCTTCAGGCGGTCGTAGCCCTGCTCCATCTTCACCGCCATCATTTCCACGGCGATGATCGCATCGTCCACCAATAACCCCAGCGCCAGCACCAGGGCGCCAAGGGAAATCTTGTGCAGGCCGATGCCAAAGTAGTACATGCAGGCGAAAGTCATCGCCAGCACCAGCGGAATCGACAGCGCCACCACCAGGCCGGTGCGCAGGCCGAGAGAGAAGAAGCTCACCAGCAGGACGATGACCAGTGCCTCGGCCAGCACGCGGACGAACTCGCCCACGCCTTCGCGTACCGCCGCCGGCTGGTCGGAAACCTTGCGCAACTCCATGCCTGCCGGCAGGGTCTGCTGCAGACGCTCGAACTCGCCGTCCAGCGCCTTGCCCAGTACCAGGATGTCGCCGCCGTCCTTCATGGCCACGGCGATGCCGATGGCGTTCTCGCTCATGAAGCGCATGCGTGGTGCCGGCGGTTCATTGAAGCCGCGGTGCACGTCGGCCACGTCACCGATGCGGAAGGTGCGGTCGCCCACGCGGATCGGGAAGGAGCGGATGTCCTCGACCGAATCGAAACGCCCGGAAACCCGTAGCTGCACGCGGTCGGTCGCAGTCTCGAAGAAGCCGGTGGCGGTCACCGCGTTCTGTTCTTCCAGTGCTTTCTGCACCGCCGCCAGCGGCAGGCCGAGAGTCGCCAGCTTGGTGTTGGACAGGTCGATCCAGATTTTCTCGTCCTGCAGGCCGATCAGCTCGACCTTGCCGACATCCTTGATCCGCTGCAGTTGCAGTTGCAGGCGGTCGGCGTAGTCCTTGAGCACCGCATAGTCGAAGCCCTTGCCTGACAGCGCGTAGATGTTGCCGAAGGTGGTGCCGAACTCATCGTTGAAGAACGGCCCCTGGATACCCTGCGGCAGCGTATAGCGGATATCGCTGACCTTCTTGCGGATCTGGTACCAGAGCTCGGGGATGTCGCGGGAATGGAAATCCTCGCGGGCCACGAAGGTCACCTGGGATTCCCCCGGACGGGAGAAGGAGATGATGCGGTCGAAGTCGCCGGTCTCCATCAGCTTCTTCTCGATGCGCTCGGTGACCTGCCTGGAAACCTCCTCGGCGGTTGCGCCCGGCCAGTTGGTCTTCACCACCATCGCCTTGAAGGTGAACGGCGGGTCTTCGCTCTGCCCCAGCTTGGTATAGGACAGTGCGCCGACGATACCCAGCAGCAACATGAGGTACAGGACGATTGCGCGGTTCTGCAACGCCCAGGCGGAGAGGTTGAATTGCATCGGGCGTTACTCCTTCGCCACCAGCTTGACCGAACGGTTTTCCCGATCGACCGGGCGCACCTCCTGCCCTTCACGCAGTACCTGCACGCCAGCAGCCACTACCCAGTCGTCACTCTTCAGCCCTTCGAGCACCGGCACGCGGTCCTCCGCGTAGGGCCCGATGCGCACCGGGCGGCGCTGCAGGGTGGAACTCTTCGGGTCGACCACCCAGACGAAGGGCTGGCCACCCTCCGCAGTCAGCGCGGCAAGCGGCACCGCGAGCGGCACCGAGCCCTCGGCATGGATGTAGACCCGCGCACTCTGGCCCAGCTCGGCGGGCACCTTGGCGTCGTCGAACGCTACCCGCGCGGCGAACGTGCGCGACTGCGGATCGGCCGCCGGCGACAGCTCGCGAATCTTGCCGCTGAAGCGCTTGTCGCGCTGCGACCATAGCTCGACACTCACCGCTTCGCCGACACGGAAACGATCGATGGCATGTTCGGGGAAGCTGATCAGCACCTCGCGGTCGCCGTCGACGGCCAGAGTGAAGACGGTCTGGCCGGCGGCGACCACCTGGCCGACTTCCACCCGGCGGGTGGCGATCACACCGTCCTGGGGCGCACGCAGCACCGCATAGTCCGCCTGGTTGCGGGCCACGTCGTACTCGGCGCGAATCTGTTTCACTCGCGCCTCGCCGGCGCGGTAGGTGTTCTCGATGTTGTCGAACTGCGACTGGCTGACCAGTTGGCGTTCGAGCAGCGTCTTGTAGCGGGTGTATTCGGAGCGAACGGTCTGCAGGTTGGCTTCGGCGGCGGCCACCTGGGCGCGCGTGGCTTCCAGTTGCAGGCGCACATCCTCGGGGTCCAGCTCTGCCAGAGGCTGGTCCTTCTTCACGCGCTCGCCGACTTCAACCAGACGCTTGCTGACCTTGCCGCCGATGCGGAACGCCAGTTCAGGCTCGTGGCGAGCATGCACTTCGCCCGGATAGGCCTCGGTGACATCCCGCGCCGGTAGCGGCTGGACCACCATCGCAGGGCGTATCGCCGGCCTGGGCGGTTCGCCGGAGCCGCAGGCAGCGAGAGAAAGGGAAAGGACAGCAGGAAGCGCGACAGACAGAGCATGGCGGAACATGATGTGTGACCTTTCGCAAAGCGCGGTTGAATTCTTATACTCTGCGGTATAGTAAAAATACAAAACCCATCAGTCCAGTATTTGAATTGTAAAATCATGTCGCCATCGTCCTCTTCCAATGGACCGGGTCGCCCGAAGGACCCGGCCAAGCGCCAGGCCATCCTGGAAGCCGCCAAGGAACTGTTCGTCCGCAACGGTTACGACGGCAGCAGCATGGAAGCCATCGCCGCCGAAGCCGGCGTATCGAAGCTCACGGTGTACAGCCACTTCACCGACAAGGAGACGCTGTTCGCCGAGGCCGTGCAGGCCAAGTGCGCCGAACGCATGCCGGAGCTGTTCGCCGAGCCACCGGCCGACGCGCCGCTGGAAATCCTGCTGCTGAACCTGGCGCGCGGCTTCAACCAATTGATCAACAGCCCCGAGGCCATCGCCCTGAGCCGATTGATGGTCGCCCAGGGCGGGCAGAACCCGCACCTCTCGCAACTGTTCTTCGAAGCCGGCCCGCAACGCGTGCTGGACCAGATGGAACGGCTGCTGGAGCAAGCCCGCCAGCAGGGCAAATTGCAGATGGACTGCCCGCGCCGCGCCGCCGAGCACTTCCTCATGCTGGTACAGGGCTGCGTGCACTTCCGGCTGATGATCGGCTGCGACGTGCCGCAAGACGAAGTGGTGAGCGAACGCCACGTGGAAGAAGTGGTGGCGCTGTTCCTCAAGGCATTCCGCCCCTGACCGTGCGGTGGGAAGGGGTTCGCCTGGAGCTGCCCGTCTGGCGGGGTACGCTGCGAGGCTGAACTAGCCCTTCAGGCTTTTCAGCGGATAGATGTCATAGCGGCTGGACTTGCCTTCCAGGCTATAGCTCGGCTTCTGCCCTTCGATGATCGGCGCCTTGCGCGGGCGCTTGACCACCACACGATGGCTGGCCAGTTTCAGCGCCGCTTCCAGCAACGCGGGCGCGTCCATGTCATCGCCCACCAGTGGACGGAACAGGCGCATTTCCTTCTTCACCAGCGCACTCTTGTCGCGATGCGGGAACATCGGGTCGAGGTAAATCACCTGGGGCGCGTCACCTGCCCACGCGCGCATCAGCTCGATGGCATTGCCCTGCCGCAGGCGCATCCGCGCGACGATGGTGCCGACTTCGAAATCCCCCGCAGCGCGTCTCAGGCCGTCTTCCAGCAGCGCGGCGATGATCGCCTGGCGCTCGATCAGTTGCATCTCGCAGCCCAGAGTCGCCAGCACGAACGCATCGCGCCCCAGGCCCGCCGTGGCATCCAGCACCTGCGGGCGAACACCGGACTGCACACCAACCGCCTTGGCGATCATCTGCCCGCTGCCACCGCCGAACTGCCGGCGATGGGCCGTGGCGCCTTCGAGGAAGTCCACCCGTACCGGACCGGGTGAGTCCGGCCCCAACTGCAGCAACTGCAGGCCGTGCTCGCCCAGTTGCAGGGCGAAGTCAGCATCTCCCTCTCCCTCTCCCAGCTCCAGCCCCAGGCGCTGCGCCCACTGTTCGGCGCCAGCCTGCCAGGCGGGCTGCAGCGCCTGGACCACGATACGCGGCGGAGTCGAAGAGTCAGTCATGGCGGCAGATCCTGGAAAAAACCGCGATTCTAGCGCAGCCCGCCGGGTATCGGCTGAATGGCGGTGGTGCCGGATCAGCGCCGGAACAACTGGTTGATCCGGTCGAACGGAATCGCCTCGCCCATTGGCCGCAGGTCGCCGCTGCCGGCCAACGCCTGGGCGGCGTGGAAGAATGCGCCGTAGGCCACCCGGGCAAGGGCCGAGCCGACGCTGACGCGCTTCACGCCCAGCTCCGCCAGTTGTACGAGATCCAGCTCCAGCGCCGGCGAACCCACCAGCACATTCACCGGACGCGGCGCCACGGCGGCGACCACCGCGGCGATCTCCGCGCGGGTCTTCAGGCCCGGCGCGTAAAGAACGTCGGCGCCAGCCTCGGCGAATGCCACCAGGCGGCGAATGGTGTCATCGAGGTCGACACGACCATGCAGGAAATTCTCCGCACGCGCCGCCAGGGTGAATGGGAACGGCAATTGGCGCGCCGCCTCCACTGCGGCGCTGATCCGCTCCACCGCCAGTTCCAGTGGATAGATCGGCGCATCCACGCGCCCGGTCGCATCCTCGATGGAGCCTCCGACCAGGCCGCACGCGGCGGCACGGCGAATGGTCTCCGCGCAATCCTCCGGCGTATCGCCATAGCCATTTTCCAGGTCGGCGGCCACCGGTAGCGGCGTCGCCTCGATGATCGCCTGTGCATTGGCCAGCGTTTCCTCGCGGCTCACCGCGCCTTCGGCATCGCGCCGGCCGAGGGAGAAGGCAAGCCCGGCGCTGGTACTGGCAAGCGCTTCGAAACCCAGGTGGGCGAGCATCCTGGCCGAACCGGCATCCCAGGGATTGGGCAGAACGAACAGACCGTCGCGGCGGTGCAGGTCGCGGAACGCTTCACCGCGTTGCTGTTGAGTCGTCATGGCGGTCTCCTTGCCGATCGGGGGAAGGAGCAGGTTAGTCCCACCGGCGCTCCCCCGCCATGCACCGCTGTCGGCTCACAGCAGGCCGAGCTGCTCCACTTCCGGCTTCGGTTCCAACAGCGCCTGCAGTCCTGGCAAGCGCTCGCGCAGCAAGGCGTGGAAGCGCCGCGCCTGCTCGGCGGCGCGCTGGTTGTCCGGCGTGTGCAGGAACACATAGGGCGTGAGGCCCTGTTCGATCCACTCGGCCACCTTGGCGACCCACGGCATGAGGAAGGTGGCATTGGCCTCCAGGTCTGGCCCGCCGATGAAGCGCACCTGCGGGCTGCCGCTGAATGCCGCCGGTCGCACCGGCACCTTGGGCTTCTTCGACTGGGCATGGAGTACGGCCGGATCGTCGGATTGCACGGCAAACAGCGCGCGCGAATCCAGGCAGATGCGCTCGACGCCACGGTCCAGCAACAGGCGGTTCAGCGCCCGCTCCTCGTCGCCCTTGGCGAAGAAGGCCGGGTGGCGGACTTCCACGGCGATGCGCCGTTCGGCGAAAGCATCCAGCCAGGCGGCCAGCTCGCCGAGGCGATCCGGGCCGAAGCCGGCGGAAACCTGCAGCCACAGCGGAGCCACGCGCGCGCCCAGCGGGCTCAGCAGGTCGAGGAAATCCCGGGTGGCCTCGAACTGGCCGCGCAGGTCGCCTTCATGGCTGATATCGCGCGGCAGCTTGGCGCAGAAGCGGAAGTTCTCCGGCATGGTCTGCGCCCAGCGCGCCAGTGTGTCGGCATTGGGGCGGGCATAGAAGGTGGTGTTGCCTTCGACGGCATTGAAGACCTGGGAGTAGAAACCCAGGGTATCGGCCGGGCGAAGGTCGGCGGGGTAGAACGTGCCACGCCAGGCAGGCTCGTTCCAGGAAGGACAGCCGAGGAAATACGGCAGCGACATCGGATCAGGCGTAGAGGTCGAGACCCAGGACTTCCTGGCCCTCGTACTGGCCGACCATACCGGCGGTGCTGGTGTAGCTGGCCAGCGCCTGGGCGGCGCGGGAACTCAGTGGGCGCTGGTACTCGAGGCTGGCGTCACGCAGGTTCGCAGGAACGCCGTAACTGCTGGCACCGGACGCTTCGACACGGCGCGCCTGTGGCTGGGACTCCAGCCCCTGGGTCGCCGAGGCCGGTGCGGGCTGCTCGCGGCGGGCTTCGACGTCGCGCTGCACGTCCCGATACGGCGTAACCGCAGTCCCCGTGCGGGTTCCGCGCTCTGGCGCCTGGGAGGTGGAGATGAGACCGTCGATACGCATGGCAAAAACTCGGTGGGAATGCCTGTAACTCTAGCGACCGGGCGCCGAGCCGGTCAATTGAGATGAGTCAGGCACCCTTGGGGGTCGCCACGTTGTCGCGCAGGTAAACCGGCTGGGCCTGCTCTGCGTCAACGGCATCTCCGCGCGCCCAGGCGAACTCGGCGAGCGTCAGCAGATCTTCGGCGTGGGGCAACAGGCTGGCATCGTGGGCAGCCACCTTTACCGCCAGGCGCGCTTCGAAACCCCAGCCAGTGCCGGAACCGAACCACTCGCCAGCGGCGTCGCTAGGCAGCTCCACGCGCTCCGGCGGCAGCACCGCTTCGGCGCTGGCCAGGCGCATCTCGCCCTGCTCCAGGCGATAGCAGCCCCAGTACACCTCATCCATGCGCGCATCGATGGCTGCGGCCACCTGGCTAGCGCCATGTTCGCGGTAAGCGCGCTGGGCCAGCACGGCCAGGTCGGAGATCGGCAATACCGGTTTCTGCAGCGCGAACGCCAAGCCCTGGACCACGCCAATGGCGATGCGCACGCCGGTGAACGCACCCGGGCCGCGACCGAAGGCAATGGCATCCAGCGCAGACAGCACGATGCCCGCCTCGCTGAGAACGTCCTGGACCATCGGCAGCAGGCGCTGGGCGTGCAGACGCGGGATCACCTCATGGCGGCTGTAGCGCCGACCGTCGTGCAACAGCGCGACGGAACAGGCTTCGGTGGAGGTATCCAGGGCCAGCAGCGTGGGCATGGGGCTAATCCAGGGTGATGAGAAAGGGCGGGCATTATAAACGCCAAAGGCCCGCATTGTGCGGGCCTTTGGCATTGCGCGGAGCAATCAGCTGAGGGCAGCGAGCACCTTGGAGGTGATCTGCTCCACCGAGCCGACACCTTCGACGCAGGTGTACTTCGGGGTGCCTTCGGCAGCGGCCAGCTTCTGGTAGAAGTCGACCAGCGGCTTTGTCTGCGAATGGTAGACCGAGAGGCGGTGACGCACGGTATCTTCCTTGTCGTCTTCGCGCTGGATCAGGTCTTCACCGGTCTCGTCGTCCTTGCCGGCCACTTTCGGCGGGTTGTGCTCGACGTGGTAGACACGGCCCGAGGCCGGGTGAACGCGGCGGCCGGCGATGCGGCTGACGATTTCCTCGTCATCCACTGCGATCTCGACGACGTTGTCGATGGTGACACCGGCCTCCTTCATGGCTTCGGCCTGCGGAATGGTGCGCGGGAAGCCGTCGAACAGGAAACCATTGGCGCAGTCGGGTTGAGCGATGCGCTCCTTGACCAGGTTGATGATCAGGTCATCGGATACAAGGCCACCTGCATCCATCACGCTCTTGGCCTTCAGGCCCAGCTCGGTGCCTGCCTTGACCGCCGCACGCAGCATGTCGCCGGTGGAGATCTGCGGAATGCCGAACTTCTCTGTGATGAAGCGAGCCTGGGTACCTTTGCCGGCACCGGGCGCCCCGAGCAGAATCACACGCATCGATATGCTCCTTAATACTTGTTAAGCGAAATCACGGATCCGCCTCGTGGGGCCAATCTCATCATGCTTGGAATGGCGCAGACCTGCGCCGAAAGGGTGTCCAAGATACACAGCGGCCCCACACCACACAAGACGCGGTTGGCGACCGCAAGGGCCGATCGCTGGAGGTCGAATCTCCCACGATCAGCCCTCAAAGGTAATACCATTCCACCACCGTGCAATCCGCCATTGGTGGGGGTGGCGGCGCCTCAGCCGGTATTGCGAAGCCCCGCCGCGATACCCGCCACCGTAACCAGCATGGCCTGTTCCAGACCGCCGCAGGCTTCTCCGGTGCAGCGTCGGGAGCGTGCCAGCAATTCGGCCTGGAGCAGATGCAGCGGATCGAGATAGGTGTTGCGCACGCCAATCGACTCGCGGGTTTCCGCAGCGTGACCGAGAAGCTGGGACTGGCCGGTCAATCCGAGCACCACGCGCACCGACTGCGACAATAGGTCGCGTAAATATGCACCTAATGGTCGCAGTTCCGATTGCACCAGGCGCTCGTCATATAGCTGGGCAATTTCCCGGTCGGCCTTGGCCAGAACCATTTCCAGCATGTCGATGCGAGTGGTGAAGAACGGCCACTCCTTGCGCATGCGCCCCAGTAACGCCCCCTCGCCACGTTCGATGGCGTTGAGCAGCGCACTCTCCCATCCCAGCCAGGCCGGCAGCATCAGGCGAGTCTGGGTCCAGGCGAAAATCCACGGAATCGCCCGCAGGCTCTCCACCCCGCCCTCGCGACGCTTGGCAGGACGGCTGCCCAGCGGCAGGCGGCCCAGCTCCTGCTCCGGCGTGGCCTCGCGGAAGTAAGCGACAAACTGTGGATTATCCCGCACCACGGCCCGGTAGGCCGCCAGGCCATCGGCAGCCAGGCGGTCCATTTCCTCGCGCCAGGCCGTTTCCGGTACGGGCGGCGGCTGCAGGGTGGCCTCCAGCACGGCGGCCAGGTAGAGGTTGAGATTCTGCTCGGCGATACCCGGAAGGCCGAACTTGAAGCGGATCATCTCGCCCTGCTCGGTGGTGCGGAAGCGCCCCGCCACCGAGCCCGGCGGTTGCGACAGGATCGCCGCATGGGCAGGGCCGCCGCCCCGGCCAACAGTGCCGCCGCGACCGTGGAACAGCAGCAGTTCGACACCGTGCTGGCGGCAGATTTCCACCAGCGCCTCCTGCGCCCGGTACTGCGCCCAGGCCGCCGCAAGCGTGCCGGCGTCCTTGGCCGAGTCGGAGTAGCCGATCATCACTTCCTGCGGGCCGGCCAGGCCGGTGCGGTAGCTGTCCAGGCTGAGCAGGCGGTCGATGCAGGGGCCGGCGTTGTCCAGGTCGTCCAGCGTCTCGAACAGCGGCACCACACGCATCGGCCGCTGCAGACCGCTTTCCTTGAGCAGCAACTGCACCGCTAGCACATCCGAAGGCTGCCCTGCCATCGAGATCACGTAGGAGCCCAGCGACGCAGCCGGAGCCTGCGCCACTACCCGGCAGGTTTCCAGTACCTCGGCGGTATCCGCCGTGGCCTGGAAGTTCGCCGGCAGCAATGGGCGGCGGCTGGCCAACTCTTCCAGGAGAAACTCCTGGCGCACGCTTTCATCCCATTGGGCGTAGTCGCCCAGCCCCAGGTACCCGGTGATTTCACTCATTGCCCGGGCATGCCGGCTGGAGTCCTGGCGCACATCCAGGCGCGCGAGAAACAGGCCGAAGGTGGCGGCGCGGCGCAACGTATCGAGGAGCGCGCCATCGGCGATCACTCCCATGCCGCACTCCACCAGGGAGCGATAGCAGAGCTGCAGGGGTTCGAGCAGTTCGCGGTTGTCCTGCAACACCTGCGCGCACGGTGCCTCGCCGCTCTGGATCGCCCGCTCGGCCCAGGCTCGCGTAGCCCGCAGGCGTTCGCGCAGTTGCTTGAGCAACGCCCGGTAGGGTTCGGCGACATCACCGGCCTGCGCGCGCAGCTCACCGCTGGCCTGCTGCATGGAAAGATCCGCCGCCAGGCTGTCGACGTCGCGCAGGTACAGGTCCGCCGCCATCCAGCGCGCCAGCAGCAGCACTTCGCGGGTGACTGCGGCGGTGACATTGGGATTGCCGTCGCGGTCGCCCCCCATCCAGGAAGCGAAGCGAATCGGTGCGGCGGACAGCGGCAGACGCTCGCCCAGCGTCTGCTGCAAGGTCGCATCGACATGCCGAAGGAACGCCGGCAGTGCCTGCCACAAGGAGTGTTCGATAACCGCAAAGCCCCACTTCGCCTCGTCCACCGGCGTCGGTCGGGTACGACGAATCTCATCGGTGTGCCACGCCTCGGCGACCAGACGCTTCAAGCGTTCCTGCACAGCCTCGCGCTCCTCGGGCAGCAGGTCGCTGTGATCACCGGCGGCCAGTTGCGCCGCCATCGCATCGTACTTCTGGATCAAGGTGCGGCGAGCTACTTCGGTCGGGTGCGCGGTAAGCACCAGCTCGATCTCCAGCTCCGCCACCTGACGCGCGAGCCCCTCGGCGCTCAGGCCGGACTTGCGCAGGCGGCTGAGCAACTCGCCGAGCACGCGGTTCTCGAAGGCCTCCGCCTCGTTCGGCTTGCGCCGGCGGATGCGATGGTATTGCTCGGCAATGTTGGCCAGGTTGAGGAACTGGTTGAACGCCCGCGCAACCGGCAGCAGCTCGTCCTCGCCCAGCGCGTCCAGCGTTGCCGTCAGTTGCCGGGCACCGTCCGCCGACCCTCGCCGCGCCGCCTTGGCTCCGGTACGGATCAGCTCGATCTTGTCGAGAAAGCCCTGGCCGTACTGGTCGCGGATGGTCTGCCCGAGCAACTCGCCCAACTGGTGAACGTCCTCGCGCAGGCGCGCGTCGATATCCGGCATGACGGAGTCTCCTAGCTAGAGAGTTCTACAGTGCCGCCGGCGGCCACGGCTGACAAGCGCGCGACGAACGCCAGCATTGCAGCTCCGACAGCGTCTAGGCTCAAAGATATCCCGAAGGTATCGGGAAAACCGGCAGGCGCTCCCACGAGGGGCGCCCCACCAGCCCGCTACGGGCAGGCCAACGAGGTGATCATGAAAATCCGCGATCTGGTACGCCATTGGGAGCAAAGCGCCAGGGGGCGCATGACCAGCCACCATTACAGCATCCCGCTGGATGTGGAGACCGCTGCACGGCTGGCGGCGCTGCACGACATGTATCCCAAGCGCAGCGTCGAGGAGATACTGGGGGAACTGGTCGGTTCGGCGCTGGAGGAACTCGAAGCGAGCTTCCCCTACGTGAAGGGCCAGAAGGTAGTGGCGCAGGATGAACAGGGCGACCCGATCTACGAGGACATCGGCCCTACGCCGCGCTTCCTGCAGCTATCGCGCAAGTACCTGCATGAGCTGACCGAAGCGGACGGGCAGAAGAGCCCCACATAGGCTGCAACCGGCGCCCGGCATTCGCCGATGCCCCATGCCCCGGCCCGGCGCCGGAACAGGCTCGCTCAGTGGCGGCCGTGCACCCCGGGAACATGCAGATGCCCGGCCTCGGCACAGGCTTCCGGAGTCACCGACGGCTCCGCCGGCTGCTCCAGTTCCCGCAGGATGCCGCAGTCCTCGCTGTTGCCCTCGCCACGGCAGCGGGCGCGCAGGTCGCGCAACTGCTGGCTGAGCGACTGCAACTCGGCGATGCGCACCTCGACATGATGCAGGTGTTCGTCGATCAGCCGGTTGGCGGTACCGCAGTCGGACTCCGGACGATCGCGCAGGCCGAGCAGGATGCGGATTTCCTCCTGGGTCATGTCCAACGACCGGCAATGACGGATGAACGACAGGCGCTCCACATGGGCCGCATCGTATTGCCGATAGTTGCCCTCGCTGCGCGACGGCTCCGGCAACAGTCCTTCGCGCTCGTAGTAGCGGATGGTTTCCACCGGGCAGCCGGTCAGCTTTGCCAGTTCACCGATCTTCATCTGCGCTCTCCTCGAAAGACAGGCTTGACTCTGTAGTTACTACAGGGTGTGCAATCAGCAGCAACTCGTCAAACAGGAACGGACGACATGACTGCCAATCGCCAGGGCCCGATCATCCACGGTCCCGTCCAGGACCAGGAACACAGCGCCGGCAGCGGCTGTGGCTGCGACAAAGACGCGCTGCTGCAAGCACCGGCCCGAGAGCATACCCATGAGCATGGTCACGACCATGACCATGACCATGACCATGACCATGACCATGACCACAGCAAGGATCGCAGCGCGCTGGCCCGTGACGCCGCCAGTGCGGCGAGCGGCGCGGCTGGCGGTGAACTGCGCTGGACCAGCCTGCGCATCGAAGCGATGGACTGCCCTACCGAAGAGCGCCTGTTGCGCGACGCCCTGGGTCGGGTCGCGGCGGTGGAAAATCTCGACTTCAACCTGATGCAGCGCCTGCTGCGCGTACAGCATCGCTTCGACAGCATCGATCCACTGCAGAAGCTGGTCGCCTCGCTGGGCATGCAGGCCGAGCCCATCGACGAAAGCACCCCGTCTAGCGCACCGCCCACCCAGCACAAGCCGTGGTGGCCGCTGGCGCTGGCGGGTGTCGCAGCGGCAGCCTCGGAGTTCTTCGAGTGGTTCGCCGTCGGCCCGCAGTGGCTGGTGGCTGCGTTGGCCATCGCGGCGATTCTCGGCGCTGGCCTGCCAACCTACAAGAAGGGCTGGATCGCGCTGAAGAATCGCAACCTCAACATCAACGCACTGATGAGCATCGCGGTGACCGGCGCCATGCTGATCGGCCAGTGGCCGGAGGCGGCGATGGTCGCCGTGCTGTTCGCGGTGGCCGAACTGATCGAGGCGAAATCCCTCGATCGCGCCCGCAACGCCATCCGCGGGTTGCTGCAACTGGCGCCTGAACTGGCGACCATACAGATCGACGGACAGTGGAGCGATGTGCCGGCAAAATCGGTGGCTCTGGATGCCCGCGTGCGCGTGCGTCCAGGCGAGCGCATCGCGCTGGACGGCGAAGTGCTGGATGGCCGCTCCAGCGTCAACCAGGCGCCCATCACCGGCGAGAGCCTGCCCGTGGAGAAACAGCCCGGCGACACATTGTTCGCCGGCACCATCAACGGCGAAGGTGCACTCGAATACCGCGTCACCCGCGTGGCGGACGACAGCACCCTGGCACGGATCATCCACGCCGTGGAGGAGGCCCAGGGCTCGAGGGCACCGACCCAGCGCTTCGTCGATCAGTTCTCGCGCATCTACACACCGGTAGTGTTCCTCATCGCCATCGCCACCGCCCTCCTGCCGCCGCTGTTCTTCGGTGGGGCCTGGCTGGATTGGATATACCGCGCGCTGGTGCTGCTGGTGATCGCCTGCCCCTGTGCGCTGGTGATATCCACACCGGTCACCATCGTCAGCGGGCTCTCGGCGGCGGCGCGCATGGGCATCCTGATCAAGGGCGGCGTGTTCCTCGAACTGGGGCGGTCGCTCGGCTGGATCGCCCTGGACAAGACCGGCACGCTGACCGAGGGCCGCCCACGCCAGACCGACTATGCCCCCCTGCGCGAGTTGCCCGGCGTCGACGTACGCACCCTCGCGGCAAGCCTGGCGGCACGCTCCGACCACCCCGTTTCGCAGGCGGTGGCCAGGGCGGCCGAAGCGGACAACCTGGCGCTATACGGCGTGGGTGAACTGACAGCCCTGCCTGGGCGCGGTGTGAAGGGCGAGATCGACGGACGCACCTATCACCTGGGCAACCACCGCCTGGTGGAAGAGCTGCAATTGTGCTCGAAGGAGCTGGAGGCACGCCTCGACGCCCTAGAACAGCAGGGCAAGACAGTCATCGTGCTGCTGGACGACGGCGGCGCGCTGGCACTCTTCGCGGTGGCCGACGCGGTCAAGGAAACCAGCCGCGAGGCCGTCGCCCAACTGCATGAGCTGGGCGTGAAGACGCTGATGCTGACCGGCGACAACCCGCACACCGCCGCCGCCATCGGTGCTCAGGTGGGCATCGATGCTGCACAGGGCAACCTGCTGCCGGAAGACAAGCTGCGCGAAGTGAAACAGCGCCAGGCTGGTGGCAGCCGCGTGGGCATGGTTGGCGACGGCATCAACGACGCCCCGGCCCTCGCCCGCGCGGACATCGGTTTTGCGATGGGCGCCGCCGGAACCGACACGGCCATCGAAACCGCTGGCGTGGCGCTGATGGACGACGACCTGCGCAAGCTGCCGTCGTTCATCCGCCTGTCGCGCCAGACTCACCGCGTGCTGATCCAGAACATCACACTCGCTCTGGGCATCAAGGCGGTGTTCCTCGCCCTGACGCTGGCCGGCGAAGGCACCCTGTGGATGGCGGTGTTCGCCGATATGGGCGCCAGCCTGCTGGTGGTATTCAACGGCCTGCGCCTGCTGCGTCATCAGGGCTGAGCTTCCTCGGCCTTACGCTCGCTCCTGCCTTTGGGCAGGAGCGAGGGGGACGCCATCGCTCCTACGAAGAGCACAACCTGTAGGGCGAATAACGCGCAGCGTTATCCGCCGCGGTGGGTATCGCTTCGCTCCACGCCATCCTGCGTTCGAGGGCCTTCGGCGCCGGCAGGAACGGCCGGCGTATCCCCCTCAGCCCAACAGGCGCCGATACAACTCGGCCATCTCTTCCGAGAATGCCACCAGCACCAGTTCCTTCAGCGAACTGGCCGGCGGACGCAGGCAGCGCAATTCATCGACGGCAATCTGTGCCGCCGCCTCGGCGGGATAGCCATAGATACCAGTACTGATGGCGGGAAAGGCGATGCTTGACAGCTCACGCCGCTCGGCGAGCAGCAGGCTGTTGCGGTAGCAGTCGGCAAGCAACTCGGGCTCGCCCTGCTCGCCGCCGCGCCAGACCGGCCCGACGGTGTGAATGACGAAACGCGCCGGCAGGCGAAAACCGGGAGTGATCTTCGCCTCACCGGTCCTGCAGCCGCCCGGCATGCGGCAGGCAGCGACCAGCTCGGGGCCGGCGACACGATGGATCGCACCGTCGACACCCCCGCCACCGAGCAACGAGCTATTGGCGGCATTGACCACGACGTCGACATCCAGGCGGGTGATGTCGCCCAGCCAGACACGGATTTGCGGGTGGCTCATTGCGATACCTCCGCCGCTGGCTTGGTCATTTGACTTCCTGGGGAGTCTCCTGACCCATGCAGCGCACGGCGCGCTTGCGGCTATCGACCAGCACGCCGGTCAGCCCCTTCTGGCTCATGTCGAACATCACCAGCACGCCATCGACGCACTGGGCCTGCTGGTCGGCCGGCTCCAGCGCCAGCTTGACGTCCTCGCCGGGGATGCTCTTGAGCATGGTGAACTCGGCCAGCAGGCGCGCGTCCTCGGGCTTAGCGAAATGCAGGTAGCCGTAGTACCAGAGCGCGCCGACCGAAACGAAGATGGTGGCGATGACAGTGAGGATGTACGAGATCGGATTACGGTCGTTCATTGTTTGCCTTGTTGTGTGGAGTCCGCCTTGGCGGGTTCCGGCGTTGACGAATTCGGGACTTCGGCCAGCCTGCGCAACCCGCTGAAGCGCTGCGGATCGTCGAGGAAACGCAACATCACTTCACGCCACACCGGCTCGCCGAAGGTTTCCACATGATTGCCGCGGGTCAACTGGAAGACCTTGGGTGGCGGCGCGGCCTTGTAGAGGCTCAGGCCGTTGTCCAGGGGCACGATGGTATCGTCGATGCTGTGAAAGAACAGCACGGGTGCGCCAGAAAGTCGCGGGATCGAACGAATCGCACTGTCGCCATCGGGCACGAACCACGACAACGGCACTTGCAGCGGCCAGGTCAGCCAGGCGTTGCTCAGGGTATGGCGCGCCACGTCACGGTAACTGGCAGGCACGCCGTCCAGCACGACGGCATGCAGTTGCTTCTGCCGCTGCTGGTGCTCGCCCAGGTAATGCACGGCCATTGCGCCACCGAGGCTCTGGCCGAGCAGGATCACCGGTTTGCCCTGGACCTCGGGCGCCTTGTCTAGCCAGGCGAACGCGGCATCGATATCCCGGTAGATCGCCGGCAGGCTGGGTTCGCCCTCGGAGTTGCCGTAGCCGCGATAGTCGATCATCAGCACCTGGTAGCCCTGCTCGGGCAGCCAGAAAGCACCGCCCAGGTGCCAGGCCATGTTGCCGCCGTTGCCGTGCAGGTGCAGCACGGTGCCCTTGACCGGCACGCCGGCCTTGGCCGGCAGCCACCAGCCGGCGAGTTTCACGCTGTCGGCGGTGGTGAGGGTGACATCGCGGTACTCCAGGCTGGCGCGCTTGGGCGTAATGGCGACATCCGGGCTGGGATAGAACAGCAGCGAGCTGCAGCCGCTCAGGCTGACCAGCAGCGCCAGGATGGCGAGGCGCAGGATACTCATTCGGCGTTGGTCCTTACCTCTTCACGAGCGCGGAAGGTGGCATCGTAGATGCGCTCGGCGAGGCGTGAGAACGGCAGGCTCTGCAACCAGACCGTACCGGTGCCCTTGAGCGTGGTCAGCAGCAGGCCTTCGCCGCCGAACAGCATGCTGCGCAGGCCTCCGGCCAGTTGTACGTCGTAGTCGATGCCATCGGTGAAGGCCACCAGGCAACCGGTATCGACCCGCAGCGTTTCGTCGTTCAGTTCCCGGCGGATCACCGTGCCACCGGCATGCACGAACACCAGTCCGTCGCCTTCCAGCTTCTGCAGGATGAAGCCCTCGCCACCGAAGAAGCCGGCGCCCAGGCGCTTGGCGAAGGCGATGCCGACCTTGGTGCCATAGGCCGCGCACAGGAAGGAATCCTTCTGGCAAATCAGCCTGCCGCCAACTTCACCCAGCCGCACCGGCACCACGCTGCCAGGGTAGGGAGCGGCGAAGGCCACCTGCTGCCTGCCGTTCCCTTCGTTGGTGAAGTGGGTCATGAACACCGACTCGCCGCTGAATTTGCGCTTGCCGGCGCTCCACAGCTTGCCCAGCAGGCCGCTGTCGGAGCCATCGCCCATGCGCGCGGTGAACTGGATGCCACCGGTCATGTAGTTCATCGCCCCGGCCTCGGCGATGACGGTCTCGCCGGGGTCCAGCTCGATCTCCACGGTCTGCATGGATTCACCGAGGATGCGGTAATCGAGGTCATGGCTGGGCATTGCGGGCACTCCTGGCCGCCCGAGCGGATCCCTGCGGGCGGCTTGGTTCAGAGGATATTGGCGTAGTCCGCCTCGATGCGGTCGAGGCTGAGGTGGTTGAGGAAGTTGGAGAAGCACATCCACGCCGACAGCGCGTTGAGATCGCGGAACTGCGGCGGCAGGTACTTGGGCGGTACCACCAGGCCCTCGTCCACCAGTTGGCGCAGGGTGCGCATGTCTTCCAGGGTCGCCTTGCCGCAGAACAGCAGCGGGATCTGCTCCAGCTTGCCTTTGCGAACCGCGAGCTGGATGTAGTTGTAGATCAGGATGAAACCCTTGAGATAGGACAGGTCCTTGGTGAACGGCAGGCCGGAAGGCGTCGAGCCGCGGAACACCCGGCTGGAGTTCTGGTAGCTGCTTTCCACGCTGTAGCCCTGCTCGCGGTAGAAGTTGAACACTTCGAGGAAATCCGCGCCCTCCTCGGCCATGTGGATGGCGCGAGTACGGTTGGTGAGCTTGCGCAGGCGGGTCGGGTAGGAGGCGAAGGCAATCACTTCCATCAGGATCGCCAGGCCCTCCTGGGTCACCGTGGACGACGGCGGCCCCTTGGCGAGGAAGGTGCAGATCGGCTGGTTCAGGCCATTGAGCGTGGTGCCGACATGCACCAGCCCTTCGTGCACTTCCAGTGCGCGCACGTCCCGTTCATTGAACAACGCGTCGGCGCGCACCTTGATGTAGTCCGCGCCCGCCGCCGCGTCGGCGACGATACCGTCGGACTCGAACACGCGAATGGTGTCTTCCTCCTCGCCGAACACCTTGTTCAGGCGCTCCTGCAGCATCGTCACCACATCGCCGGCGGTGAGCGTCTTCGGCTCGTCCTTGAGGTCGCCCCGGTCGGCGATGTTGTTCAGGTAGTCCGAGAGCATCAGGCCCAGGTCGGCCAGCGTCGGGTCGCCGGCATGGAAAGCATCGGAGGCCGAGCCGTACAGCTCCTGGGAGATCAGGCCGAAGTCCTGGGTGCCGCGCGCTTCGAGCATGCGGATCACCATGCGGTATTCCTTGCACATGCGCCGCATGATCTGCCCGACCGGGTTGAACTGCCCCAGGTGGCGAGTGATGTCGCGCTCGATGTTCTGGAATTCCTGCTTCTTGGCACTGCTGTCGAACGACAGCGGCCGGCCGTCGTAATAGGCACGGTCGACCTTGGGCGCGTGCTTGCCACGGCCCTTGAGGAAGTCGTCGCGGATGCCGTCGTCCCACTTGATGGCATCGAGCACGCGGATCGGCGTCTGCGCCTCGACGATGCGGTCGGACAGACCGCGGATAATCTGCTGGTACTCGCTGGGCGAGGACTTCTTGCGGCGCGGCGTCATTGCCGTTCTCCCGGAGTCACGCGCGAAAAACGCAGGGCTTCGACGAACACATCCGAGTTGGCCGGATCGTTCAGGTAGGCGACCACCTCGGCCAGCGGGCTGGTGACCAGGGCACCGGCACCTTGCTCGGAGTCAACCTTCTGCCCTTTCAACGCTCCCTTACCCATGTCCTGCAGGACCTGCTCGACATCCAGGTTATAGATCACCAGTTCGTCCTTGTCGGTGATCTCGAAGCCGGCCAGGGCGAAATTGCCGCCCATGCTCCTGGGCAGCCCGGCGGAGAGGTACCAGCGCTTGCCGTGGTGGGCAACGGTGAAGCCGAAGTCCTCGACGCTGTCGGTGTTGTCCTTGCTGTCGACGTAGCTGACCGCGCGGTAGAGGTTGGAGCCGGAGCGAGTGACTTCGAGGAACTGCTCCTCGCCGTACTCGTTCACCCGCGACCACTGGCCCAGCAGGTGGGCCGGCGCGGCCTCGTTGGCCGGAATCGGGTCCTTGAACGTCACCAGGCAGCCACTGAGCAGGCAGATGCTCAACAGCAGCAGTGCACGCCAGACTTTCATCACGCCCTCCTTAGGTCCCGAAGCCCTTCACATGCGATGGAAAAAGGCATCGGGAGTTCCCACACGAAAACCCCGCCGGCCGGCGGGGTTGGAATGCTGCTGCGCTTAGAGGCCCATCACCAGATCGAGATAGCGGCTGAGAATCGCGCGCATCTCGTCGACCTTCAGGTGATCGGCCCCATCCAGCAGGCCCTGATACTCCATCTGCAGGATGATAGCCGTCAACACCTTGGCATCCTGTTCCGGCTGCCGGGAGCCGAGCACTTCGAAAAAATGCACCACACCAAGGGAGAGGATGCGCCGATGGCGCTGCGCCAGGTCGTTGAGGCTCGGGTTGAGCAGCGCTTCCTGGCGGAACGCCTGTTCGGCCAGCAGATGCTCGCGGCGCTCGGTGAGCTGCACGTGGACGTACTTGATCGCCAGCTCGACGATATTGTCGGTCAGCGCGCGGCGCGCCTGCGGGTCATCCTGGCCGAGGCTGGCGGCCATCGCCTGCAAGTCACCCTCCACGCTTGCCCAGAACGCCGAGAGCGCCTCGGCGCTGCGCTCGACGAACAGCGCGAAGGTGTCGGTGATGAGGTCCTGGATGTCCTTGAAGTAATAGGTGGTGGCCGACAGCGGCACGCCGGCCTCGGCTGCCACGGCTCGGTGGCGAACGGCTCGCACGCCGTCGCGGACGATGATCCGCAGCGCAGCGTCTAGGATCGCCTGGCGACGCTGTTCGCTACCCTGGCGGCTGGCCTTGCGGCCCTGGTACTTCACACTTTCGGCGATGGCGCTGGCGACTTGCGCGGCGCTGTCTCGCGGGGACACGTGGGACACTGGCATTACCTCCGGCGGCGCGGCCTGATGGGGCATTGTTCGGGCTTTTGGACAGGGAATCAATCGCCGCCACTCCCGTGCGACAGCAAGCCACCGCAGGGTGGATACGGCGCAGCGGACGGCTGAAGCTCCGGCTTGGCCATATGACGTGCTACACAGCGTTCGAGCCACCCGCCAGCACCTGCATCTCGTCGGCTCGCCAGGCCAGCAGTGGAACGGCAACGCGGAGCAGCCCCGCCGCCACATCGCAAAAACGAAAAAGGCCGCCCCGAGGCGGCCTTTCTCACCGGTTCCAGCGCTTACGCCTGCGGGCGCATGTGCGGGAACAGGATGACGTCACGGATCGACGGCGAGTTGGTCAGCAGCATCACCAGGCGGTCGATGCCGATGCCTTCGCCGGCGGTAGGCGGCATGCCGTATTCGAGCGCGTTGACGAAATCCGCGTCGAAGTGCATCGCCTCGTCGTCACCGGCGTCCTTCTCCTTGACCTGCAGCATGAAGCGCTCGGCCTGGTCTTCGGCGTCGTTGAGCTCGGAGTAAGCGTTGGCGATCTCGCGGCCACCGATGAACAGCTCGAAACGGTCGGTGACGCTCGGATCGTTGTCGTTGCGGCGCGCCAGCGGCGACACTTCGAACGGATACTGGGTGATGAAGTGCGGCTGCTCCAGCTTGTGCTCCACCAGCTCTTCGAAAATCATCACCTGCAGCTTGCCCAGGCCTTCATGGCCGAGGACCTTGGCGCCGGCCTTCTTGGCGATGGCGCGGGCCTTTTCGATGTCGTTCAGGTCAGCCGCGGTGATTTCCGGGTTGTACTTGAGGATGGCATCGAACACGGACAGGCGGGCGAACGGCTCGCCGAAATGGAAGACCTTGTCGCCATAGGGCACGTCGGTGCTGCCGAGCACGGCCTGGGCCAGCTCGCGGAACAACTCTTCGGTGAGGTCCATGTTGTCTTCGTAGTCGGCGTAGGCCTGGTAGAACTCGAGCATGGTGAACTCGGGGTTGTGCCGGGTCGAAACGCCTTCGTTACGGAAGTTGCGGTTGATCTCGAAGACCTTCTCGAAGCCACCAACCACCAGGCGCTTGAGGTACAGCTCCGGGGCAATACGCAGGAACATGGCCATGTCCAGCGCGTTGTGGTGGGTTTCGAAGGGCTTGGCCGCCGCGCCGCCGGGGATGGTCTGCAGCATCGGGGTCTCCACTTCGAGGAAACCGCGGTCGCTGAGGAAACGACGGATATGGGCGATCACCTGCGAACGCACGCGGAACGTGTGGCGGGTTTCCTCGTTGACGATCAGGTCGACATAGCGCTGACGATAGCGCTGCTCGGTATCGGTCAGGCCGTGGTGCTTGTCCGGCAGCGGGCGCAGCGACTTGGTCAGCAGGCGCACGCTGGTCATCTCGACGTACAGGTCGCCCTTGCCGGAACGGGCCAGGGTGCCTTCGGCGCCGATGATATCGCCCAGGTCCCAGGTCTTGATCTCGGCCAGGGTTTCCTCAGGCAGGGTCTTGCGGTTCACATAGGCCTGCAGGCGGCCGCTGCTGTCCTGCAGAACGATGAAGGAGCCGCGGTTGAGCATGATGCGACCGGCGACCTTGACCGGGATGGCGGCTGCTTCCAGCTCTTCCTTGGTCGCGGTTTCGTACTGTTTCTGCAGGTCCGCGAAGTAGTTCTCGCGGCGGAAGTCGTTGGGGAAGGCGATGGCCCTGGCTGCACGCACGGCGGCAAGCTTTTCCTTGCGCTGGGCGATCAGCTTGTTTTCTTCCTGTTGCCCGTCGTCTTGAACAGTTGCGTGCTGGTCGAGTTGTTGGTCGCTCATGGTCGTCTATCTGCCTGGCGTCTTGATCAATAGGGGTTACTGGCGGGGCGGGCCGCTCGGTCCGCCCCGCGGCGGTGCTGTTTACAGGCCTTGCTTCAGGCTGGCTTCCAGGTATTCGTCCAGATCGCCGTCCAGCACCTTGTCGCAATCGCTGCGCTCCACGCCGGTACGCAGGTCCTTGATGCGCGACTGGTCGAGCACATAGGAACGGATCTGGTGGCCCCAGCCGATGTCGGACTTGGAGTCTTCCAGCGCCTGCGAGGCGGCGGTGCGCTTCTGCATCTCCTGCTCGTACAACTTGGCCCGCAGCATCTTCATGGCGGTGTCCTTGTTGGCGTGCTGGGAGCGTTCGTTCTGGCAGGCCACCACGGTGTTGGTCGGCACGTGGGTGATACGCACCGCGGAATCGGTGGTGTTCACGTGCTGACCGCCCGCGCCCGAGGAACGGTAGGTGTCGATGCGCAGGTCGGCCGGGTTGATCTCGATCTCGATGTTATCGTCGATTTCCGGCGAGACGAACACTGCGGTGAACGAGGTGTGGCGACGGTTGCCGGAGTCGAACGGACTCTTGCGCACCAGGCGGTGCACGCCGATCTCGGTGCGCAGCCAGCCGAAGGCGTACTCGCCCTTGATGTGCACGGTGGCGCCCTTGATACCGGCGACTTCACCCTCGGAGAGCTCGACGATCTCCGCACTGAAGCCGTGTTTGTCGGCCCAGCGCAGGTACATGCGCAGCAGCATGTTGGCCCAGTCCTGGGCTTCGGTGCCGCCGGAGCCGGCCTGGATGTCCAGGTAGGCGTTGTTGGGGTCCATCTCGCCGCTGAACATACGGCGGAACTCCAGCTTCTCGAGGATCTCGCGCAGGCGCTGGACTTCGGTCTCGACGTCGCCGACGGCGCCTTCGTCGTTCTCCTCGACGGCCATGTCGAGCAGGTCGCGGGAATCGGCCAGGCCGCCAGTGAGCTCGTCGAGGGTCTCGACGATCTGCGCCAGCATGGCGCGCTCGCGGCCGAGGTTCTGGGCGTATTCGGGCTTGTTCCAGACCGCTGGGTCTTCCAGCTCGCGGTTTACTTCGATCAGACGATCATGTTTCAGATCGTAGTCAAAGATACCCCCGAATGGACTGGGTACGGTCGGAGAGGTCCTTGATGCTGTTGAGGATCGGTTGAATTTCCATGGCGGGCATCACTCGTAAAGGGCGTCGAAAAGCCGGCAAGTATACCCGAGAACCGCACGGTTGATCTGCACTACGTCAGCGGACTGTACGCTCGCCGGTGGTGGCGCGGAGAACCCGCACCGTCGGAATACGCCCGCCGCTTCAGGCGCCGGACGGATCGCCGATCCCCACCTGGTTGCGGCCGCCATGCTTGGCGTTATAGAGCGCCTGATCGGCCAGTTCGATCAGTTGGCGATAGGGCTGGCCGACCTGCGGGGTCAGCGTGGCCACGCCGATGCTGATGGTCAGCGGCGCGCCGGTGCGCGGCAACTCGTGGGCGATGCCCAGGTCCTGCACCGAGCGCCGCAGCTTTTCCGCCAGCAGGCGCGCGCCACCTGGAGAAGTGCCCGGCAGTACCAGGACGAACTCCTCGCCGCCGTAGCGCGCCGGCAGGTCCGACGGACGGCTGCAACTGGCGCGGATCGCCGCCGCCACCTGGCGCAGCGCCTCGTCGCCCTGCACATGGCCGAAGGTGTCGTTGTAGGCCTTGAAGAAGTCCACGTCGATCAACAGGATCGATAGCTGGCTCTGCTCGCGCTGGGCGCGGCGCCACTCCATTTCCAGGTACTCGTCGAAGTGGCGGCGGTTGGACAGCCCGGTCAGGCCGTCGGAGTTCATCAGCCGTTGCAGCACCAGGTTGGTCTCCAGCAACTGCTGCTGGCTTTCCCGCAGCGCGCGGTAAGCCTCGTCGCGCTGCAGCAGCGCGAGATAGGAGCGCGAGTGATAACGGATGCGCGCCACCAGCTCGATGGCATCGGGCAGCTTGACCAGATAGTCGTTGGCCCCGGCGGAGAACGCCGCGCTCTTCACCGAGGGTTCTTCCTTGGTCGACAGGACGATGATCGGGATGTCGCGGGTAGCGACATTGGCGCGGTAGTCGCGCACCAGTGCCAGGCCGTCGGCGCCAGGCATCACCAGATCCTGGAGGATCACCGTCGGTTTGATCTGGATCGCCACGGCGATGGCCTGCTGCGGGTCCGAGCAGAAGTGAAAATCGATACTGGGGTCATCCGCCAGCGCGCGGCGCACGGCCTCGCCGATCATCGGCTGGTCATCGACCAATAGCACCATCACGGCGGATTCGCCTGGAGTGGTCACGGGGTAATTACTCTGTGTCGGGTTCATGAAAGCTCCTAGCCGCAGACATCGGCGAGGCGGCTGGCGATGTCGCCCAGCGCGCGAATCTCCACTGCGGCGCCGATCGCCGCCGCGGCCTTGGGCATGCCGTAGACGGCACTGCTGCCCTGGTCCTGGGCAAGGGTGAGGAAGCCGCGCTCGCGCATGTGCTTGAGCCCCTCGGCGCCGTCGCGCCCCATGCCGGTGAGCAGCACGCCAACGGCGTCGCCGCTCCAGTTCTCCACCACGCTGTCGAAGAATACGTCGATGGATGGGCGATAGATGTGGCTGCTCGGCTCGGCGGTATAGGCCAGCTCGCCGCTCCTGAGCAGCCGGATATGGTGATTGGTGCCGGCCAGCAGAACGCAGCCCGGTTGCGGCGGCTCACCGTGGCGGGCCAGGCGCACCGGGATGCGCGACTGGGTAGAAAGCCACTCGGCCATGCCGGCGGCGAACACCTCATCGACGTGCTGCACGACGACGATGGCGGCGGGGAAGGTTTCCGGCAACTGGGCGAACAGCTCGGCCAGCGCCGCCGGGCCGCCCGCCGACGAGCCGATGGCAACCAGTTGTCGCGCGCCGCTGGCCTTGCGCGGCGGCGCGACATTGGTGCTCGGCCGGGCATCGCGCGGCGCGTTGAGCCAGGCCAGGTTCTGCAGCTTGCGCAGCAGCGGCCGGGCCGCCTCGTAGGCATCGCCGGCACCGATTGCCGGCGTATTCACCGCGTCCACCGCGCCATGCCCCATCGCGTCGAACACGCGGGTCATGTTCTGCTCCAGGTCGACGGTCACCACGATGATCGCGCAGGGGCTCTGCGCCATGATCCGGCGCGTCGCCTCGACGCCATCCATCACCGGCATCAGCAGATCCATCAGCACGACGTCGGGCTTCTGCGCGGCGCACATCTCGATAGCCTCGGCGCCGTTGGCCGCCACCCAGACCACCCGGTGCGCCGGCTCGAAGGCCAGCGCACGGCGCATCGCCTCCACCGCCAACGGCATGTCGTTGACGATACCCACTTTCATCCCTGTGCACCTCCGATAAGGTCGACCACCGCATCCAGCAGGGCCTCGTCGTGGAAGCTGGCCTTGGCCAGATAATAGTCGGCACCTGCGTCGAGCCCGCGCCGGCGGTCCTCTTCGCGGTCCTTGTAGGAAACCACCATCACCGGCAGCGACTGCAGGCGGCTGTCGCGGCGGATCAGCGTGACCAGCTCGATGCCGTCCATGCGCGGCATGTCGATGTCGGTGATGACCAGATCGAAATGCTCCGAGCGCAGCGCATTCCAGCCATCCATGCCATCCACCGCCACCGCGACGTCGTAGCCGCGCCCGAGCAGCAGCTTGCGCTCCAGCTCGCGCACGGTGAGCGAGTCGTCCACCACCAGCACGCGCTTGCGCTGCGGGCCAGTGAGGCGGCCCGTGGGGTCAATGCGCTCCAGGCGGCTGGTCATCAGCAGTTTTTCCACCGAACGCAGCATGTCCTCGACATCGAGGATCAGCACTGGCGTTCCATCGTCCAGCAGCGCCCCGGCGGATACATCCTGCACCTTGCCCAGGCGCGGGTCGAGCGGCAGCACCACCAAGGTCCGCTCGCCGATGAATCGCTCCACCGCCACGCCGTAGGCCATATCGCGCTCGCGGATCACCACCACGGCGATCTCATCCTCGCTGTTGCTGCCATCCGGGCGCTGCAACAACTGGCTGGCCGACACCAGGCCGACATGCCGGCCTTCGTGCCAGAACTGCTGGCGGCCTTCGAGCTGGACGATCTCCTCCGGCGCCAGGCGCCGCATGCGTTCGATATGCGCCAGCGGGAAGGCATAAGCCTCGCCGCCGATGGTCACCACCAGGCTGCGCACCACCGAAAGCGTCAGCGGCACCTCCAGGTGGAAGCGCGCGCCCTGCCCGCGCACCTGCTCCATGCGGATGCCGCCGCGTAGCTGGCGCACCATGTGCTGCACGGCATCCAGGCCAACGCCACGGCCGGAAACCTCGGTAACCTGCTCGCGCATGCTGAAGCCCGGCAGGAACAGGAAGCTCAGCAGCTCATCCTCGGTCAGCCGCGCCACGGTCTCCGCAGTGGAGAGCTGGCGGCGCACGATGGCGTCGCGCAGGCGATCCAGATCGACACCGGCACCGTCGTCCTGCAGTTCCAGCACCAGCATGCCGGCATGGTGCCGGGCCAGCAGGCGGATGCAGCCTTCCTCCGGCTTGCCGGCCTGGCGCCGAGCCTCGGGAGACTCGATGCCGTGGTCCACGGCGTTACGCAGCAGATGGGTAAGCGGCGCCTCGAGCTTCTCCAGCACCTCACGGTCCACCTGGGTGGAAACGCCCTGCACCTCCAGGCGCGCGCTCTTGCCCAGGGAGCGCCCCAGGTCGCGCACCATGCGCGCCTGCCCGCCGAGCACATCGGAGAATGGCCGCATGCGGCAGGCCAGCGCCGTGTCGTAGAGCGACTGTGCCCGCTGGCCGGCCTTCCAGCTGAACTCGTCCAGCTCGGCGATCTGCTCGCTGAGCACCTGCTGGCACTCGCCGACCAGACGCCGCGCGTCAGCCAGATAAGCTTGCGCCTCGGGGTCCAGACTGGCCGTGTTGGCCGCGTCCCGCACACCGTCCAGCACGCGGCTGGCACTGGCCTGGATGCGCTTGAGGCGCTGCAGCGAATCGAGCAGCGGCTTCAGGCGCTGCGATTCCACCAGTGCCTTGCTGGAGTAGTCGAGCAATTGATTCAGACGTTCGGCGGTGACTCGCAGGACCCGGTCGCTGCTTTCGTCGCCATCGCTGGAGCGGCGGCGCAGCGTGTTATCGGCCACCGTGTCGGAAGCGGTTTGCGGGTCCACCTGCGGCGCCTCGATCGGCGCGGGCGCCAGCGGCGCAAGCGCCGTCGGCAAAGGCGCGCGACCGGCGAGCAGCGCCTGCAGGCGCTCCACCAGCACCGGCACGCCCTGCTGTGCCCGGGCGGCGCGCTCGGCCTGGGCATCGGCGATGTGCAGCAGGATATCGGTGCCCGCCAGCAGCGCGTCGATGTGCTCCGGTGCCAGCAGCAGCCGGCCTTCCTGGGCGCCGACCAGGCAGTCCTCCATCACATGGGCGACCTGCACGCCGGCGTCCAGGCCGACGATCCGCGCCGCGCCCTTGAGCGAATGCGCGGCGCGCATGCAGGCTTCGAGCTGGTCGGCCTGGGTCGGGTTGCGCTCCAGCGCCAGCAGTCCCTGGCTGAGAACCTGGGTCTGGGCTTCCGCCTCGAGGCGGAACAGCTCCAGCATCGAGGCATCCTTCATCTGGTCCGGGGTCATGCGAGGCTCCGGGTGGCCGCATCCAGCAGCGCCTCGTGATCCAGCAGACGGACGCTGCGGCCGCTCCACTGCACCACGCCGTGGGTGAATCGATCGGTGGCCGCCAGCGACTGCCCGGAAGACGCAATCATCGCCGCCGCGTCCAGCGCATGAATGCCATCCACCTCATCCACTGGCGAGAGCACCGGCCCGCCCGGAGCGGCCAGGATCAGCATGCGCGGCACCACGCGGGCGCCTTCGCCCGCAGCCACGCGACGGTCCAGCCCGAGCAGTTCGCCGAGCGACACGCAGGCCACCAGCGTGCCGCGCACGTTCGCCACGCCCAGCAGCGCCGGCGAACGCTGGTGCGGCAGCGAATGCACCGCACATTCGGAAGCAACCTCGGCCAGGGCGCGGGTCGGCAGCCCCAGCCACTCATCGCCCAGACGGAAGATCAGGTGGGCATGCCCGGTTTCGGGTGCCGCATCTTCGGCCGCCGGGGCGAGCACGGGGGACTCGTCACCCAGCGAATAGCGGTCCAGCAGACGGATCGCCGCCGCCGCATAGACCGGGCAGTTGCGGCAATGGATATGTTCGGACAGTTGCGCGCAGGACTTGTCGCCGCGCACGCCGATACGGTTCCAGCAGTCATCCACTGGCTCGGCGCGGCTGTCCAGTTCCAGTTCGTAGCCACGTTCAGGCATTGCGCTTCACTCCTCGCGCAGCGCGCTCCTGCAGGCGCCGCGCTCCCTCCAGGTCGCCCTGGGCGGCAAGCAGCGCGGCCAGATGCAGGAGGCATTCCTGATGATCGGGTTGCAGGTACAGCGCCTTGCGGTAATACCCCTGAGCCTGGGCACCCTGCCCCTGGGCATCGCTGAGCAGGCCCAGCCAGTAAAAGGCTTCGGCGTTCGGCCCCTGCTCGGCGAGCAACGCCTCGCATAGTCCGCGCGCCTCGGCAGCCTGCCCGGAGTCGGCCAGCCGGGCGATCTCCGCCAGCCTGGCAGCGGCCGGTTCGACAGGCGGCGCCTCCGGCTTCGGATAGCGCGGGCGCGGCGCAGGCACGTTCGGCGTGCTGGCCCTGGGCGGTGGCACTGGCGCAGGTCGAGGCGCGGGCGGGGCGAGCGACGGGCGCACCGGCGCGGCCTCGCCATCCAGCGGAAACGCGAAGGATTGCGCCACGCCCAACGGCCGCAACCCCTGGCGCGACAGCAGGCTGGCCTCGGCCGGGCCGATGAACAGGACGCCATCCTCCCGCGCCAGGCGGCGCAGAACATCCACCACACGCTCCTGGGTCGGACGGTCGAAATAGATCAGCAGGTTGCGGCAGAACACATAGTCGTAGGGCGCCTCGCCAGCCAGCAGAGTCGGCGACAACAGGTTGCCCACGCGGAACTGCACCTTCGCCCGTACCGCCTCGCAGAGTTGCTGCTCGCCCTCCGCTCCCGCGAAATAGCGGTCGCGGAAGCCCAGGTCAGTGCCACGGAAGGAGTTGCGCCCGTAGCGCCCCAGCGCCGCGCGCTCCAGCGCCGCGCGCTCCAGCACAGAACGGCTGACATCCAGCGCGTCGACCTCGAAGGTCGATGGTGCCAGCCCGGCGTCGAGCAGCGCCATGACCATCGAATAGGGTTCTTCGCCGGAAGAGCACGGCAGGCTGAGCAGGCGCAAGGGCCGCGAACCGGCCAGTTCCAGCACGCGCCGGCCAGCCAGTTGGGCCAGCGCGGCGAAGGATTCGGGATAACGGAAGAACCAGGTCTCCGGGACGATAACCGCCTCGATCAGCGCCTGCACTTCCTCGGCGGAGGCCTGCAGGCACGCCCAATAACGCTCGACATCGCCGCCAGCGACCTTGGCACTGCGCTGGCGCACGGCCCGGCCGATCACCACCTCGCCAATCGACTCCGCATCCAGGCCGATGCGCTCCTTGAGCAGGCGGGCCACGCGCGGGTCGGTCATGCCGGCGCACTCCCAGCACCGCACAGCAGGCGCTCGCGGGCCTCGTCGGTGAGCAACTGGTCGACACGCACACACTGCAGCAAGCCTTGCTCATCCTCCAGCACCGGGCCGAGGTACCGCGCGCTGCCGTTGTCCAGCTCGTAGTCACGGAATGCCGCCGGATCGCGGCGCAGGGTATGGGTGGCCTGTTCCAGGATCAGCCCGAGGTTCTGCTGCGGCCCCTCGCCACCCGCGCGGTAGCGCGCCAGCACCAGGCGCGTGCTGGTGCGCCGGGGAGCACTGTGGCCGAAGGCGAGCTGGCTGAGGTCCAGCACCGGCAGCAACTCACCGCGATGGGCATACAGCCCCGCGACCCAGGCCGGAGCCTCCGGCAGACGCTTGAGCGCCGGCAACGGCAGCACCTCGACCACGTCGTGCACGTCCAGCGCGTAACGGTCCGAGCCAAGGCGGAACTGCAGATAGAGCCTGCCCGCTACAGCGGAATCAGACCTTGAAGCGTGAGACGCCATTACGCAGTCCGTTGGCCACCAGATTCAGTTCATCGATGGCGAAGCTGGCCTGGCGCAGCGATTCCACTGTCTGCCCGGTGGCCTCGCCGAGCTGCACCAAAGCCTGGTTGATCTGCTCGGCGCCGGTCGCCTGGGCCTGCATGCCTTCGTTGACCATCTGCACGCGCGGCGCCAGCGCCTGCACCTGCTGGATGATCTGCGAGAGCTGCTCGCCGACCTGGCCGACTTCGGCTATGCCACGACGCACTTCTTCGGAAAACTTGTCCATGCCCATCACGCCAGCGGACACGGCGGACTGGATCTCGCGCACCATCTGCTCGATGTCGTAGGTAGCCACGGCGGTCTGGTCGGCCAGCCGGCGCACCTCGGTGGCCACCACGGCGAAGCCACGGCCATACTCGCCGGCCTTCTCCGCCTCGATGGCGGCGTTGAGCGACAGCAGGTTGGTCTGGTCGGCGACCTTGACGATGGTGGTGACCACCTGATTGATGTTGCCGGCGCGCTCGTTGAGGATCGCCAGCTTCGCGTTGACCAGCTCGGCGGCGCCCATCACGTGATGCATGGTTTCTTCCATGCGTGCCAGCCCCAGTTGGCCGGAACCGGCCAGGGTGGAAGTCTGCTCCGCCGCCGACGACACCTCGGTCATGGTGCGCACCAGGTCGCGCGAGGTGGCGGCGATCTCCCGCGAGGTGGCGCCGATCTCGGTGGTGGTGGCCGCGGTTTCGGTAGCGGTGGCCTGCTGCTGCTTGGAAGTCGCGGCGATCTCGGTGACCGACGTGGTGACCTGGATCGCCGAACGCTGCGCCTGCGATACCAGCGCCTTGATCTCCTCGGCCATGCCGTTGAAACCGGTCTCGATGACGCCGAACTCATCGTTGCGCTCCAGCGCCAGGCGGGTGGTCAGGTCGCCGCCGCCCATCGCGCCCAGGCCGCGCACAACCTGGCGCACCGGCTCGGTGATGGCACGCATCAGCAGCAAGCCGCATACCGCCGCAGCGATGATAGCGAGCAGCAGCGACACCAGCATGGTGACCTTGGCCAGTTGCACTTCGCTGACGATATCCCCGGACGCCGAATCAGCGATTTCCTTGTTCATGCTGATCAACTCATTGAGCGTCTTGCGGCCGGTTTCCCAGGATGGCTCCAGTTGCTCCAGCAACAGCCGGCGTGCGCCCTCGCGATCCTTGCCGTAGATATCCAGCACCTGCGCCAGCAACGCCTCGTAGGTCTGCGCCTCCTGCTTGAAGCGGCCCAGCAACTGACGGTCACGCTCCTCGTGGATGGTCGCCTCGTACTGCGACACGCGCTCGATCAGTGCATCGTGGTTGGTGCGGAACGCTTGGCGGCCGGCGGCATCGAGCGCCTTGCCCTCGCTCAGGCCGACCAGTACCTGAACCATCAGGATGTTGTCAGTCCAGGCTGAACGCACGGTGGTCAGCGCGTAAGTGCCTGGCATCGCATCGCGGCTGACCCGCTGCGTGCTGGCCTCGACGCCCAGCAGGCGGACATAGGAAATCACCACCATCAGCAGCATGATCGCAATGACGACGGCAAAGCTCGCCAGGATGCGTTGGCGTAGAGTCCAGTTCTTCACAGCCTTCCCCAGAAGATGATCGAGACGTGCCGAGGACGATCCATTCGGGCAAGCCCACGCCGCGAATGTAAATTCCTGCCAGGTCCTCAGCAAGATAGGACATATAGTATCCAGACACGCTCAAACAGCGCCTCTTTTATTCCAGAACTCCAGCCCTGCACCTCACCTTCGGAAGTACCGAAACCCTCCATGCTGTCCCTTGCCCTGGCCGCCCACGCCGGCCTCTTTCTCTCCGCCTTCGGCGCCGCCACTCTGCTGCCCCTGCAATCGGAAGCCGTGCTGGTGGGCCTGCTGCTGGGCGGGCAGTACTCCGTGTGGACGCTGCTGCTGGCAGCCAGCCTGGGCAACGTCCTCGGCTCGCTGGTCAACTGGGTGCTGGGGCGCGGCATCGAGCGCTGGCGTGACCGCCGCTGGTTCCCGGTCAGCGCACAAACGCTGGAGAAGGCGCAGGCGCGCTACCAGCGCTTCGGTAGCTGGTCGCTGCTCTTGAGCTGGGCACCGGTCATCGGCGATCCGCTAACGCTCATCGCCGGCGTCATGCGCGAACCGCTCTGGCGCTTCCTGCTGCTGGTGACGCTGGCCAAGGTCGGCCGCTACGCAATCCTCGCCTGGCTCACGCTGGGCTGAATCGCCCAGCGCCAAAAGCGGACAAGTATTTCGTCCGTTCGTCCTGTTTTGCCACTGCGTGGAAAATTGGCGTCAATAATATCACTACGCCATCATCGATATGGCGCGGCCAGTACGGCTGCCGGCAAACAATGGATGATTCAAAGGGACATTCACGATGTTCAGAAACATGAGTATTGGCCGTCGCGCCACCCTGGGTTTTGCCCTGATGGGCGTCCTGCTGGTGTTCCTCGGACTGTTTTCGCTCTACAAACTCTCGACCCTGCGTGCCGCCTCGGAGGAAATCGACAACAACTGGTTGCTGAGCATCAACCACATGAACCAGCTATCCAGCGACATCGCCCGCATCCGCCTGGAGTCGATGCGCCTGCTGGTCAACCAGGATGAGACCGCGCGCCAGCACAGCCTGGGCCTGATCGCCGACGCACGGCAGGACAAGGACAAAGTCCTGCGCGAATACTCCCGGCTCATCCTCGGCGCCGAAGAACAGCAGCGCGCCGACGAGCTGACCCGCAGCCTCGACACCTACCTTGCGTATGTCGATCAACTGGTCGAGAAGACCCGCCAGAACGACATCGATGGCGCCCGGCTCCTGCTCAACGGCAGCATCACCCAGCAGGGCGCCGAGCTGGGCAAACACCTCACCGCCCTGATCGACCTCAACCGCGACGGCGCCGCAGCCGCGGCCGAGCGCGCCGTAGAACAATTCCAGAGCGGCCGGCTGGTGGTCAGCGGCATCCTCGTGCTCAGCGTGGCGCTGACGTTGCTGCTGGCCTGGCAGCTCACCCGCAGCATCGTCGTCCCCCTCGCCCAGGCCGTGCGCGTCGCGCAGACCATCGCCGGAGGCGACCTAAGCCAGCGCTTGAGCATCGAGGGCCGCGACGAACCGGCGCAACTGCTCAACGCCCTGGCGGACATGCAGGGCCACCTGCGCGAAACCATCCGCGGCATCGGCAACTCCGCCAGCCAGCTCGCCTCCGCCGCCGAGGAAATGAGCAGCGTGATGGAACAGAGCACCCGCGCCCTGCAACAGCAGAGCGACCAGATCGAGCAGGCCGCCACGGCAGTCAACCAGATGACCACCGCCGTGGACGAAGTCGCCAGCAACGCCGCCTCCACCTCCGCCGCCTCCCGCGAGGCCATCGAGGCGGCGCGTTCCGGCCAGGGGCGCGTCAGCGAAACCTCCAGCTCCATCGGCGTGCTGGCCGGTGAAGTCGGCAGCGCCTCGCAGCAGGCCGAAGCGCTGGCCAACCAGGCGCAGGACATCGGCAAGGTGCTGGAAGTCATCCGCAGCGTCGCCGAGCAGACCAACCTGCTGGCGCTCAATGCCGCCATCGAAGCGGCGCGGGCCGGCGAGGCCGGGCGCGGGTTCGCCGTGGTCGCCGACGAAGTCCGCTCGCTGGCGCAACGCACCCAGAGCTCCACCCGGGAAATCGAAGAACTGGTATCGGCCATCCAGAACGGCAGCGACCAGACCGTGGCCGCTCTGCTCAGCAGCACCGCCCACGCCGAGCGTACCGTCGCCCGCACCGGAGAAGCCAGCGCCTCGCTGGAGGTCATCCTCGAACGCATGTCGCAGATCAACGAGCGCAACCTGGTGATCGCCAGCGCCACCGAGGAGCAGGCCCAGGTCGCCCGCGAAGTGGACCGCAACCTGCTGCTGATCCGCGACCTAGCCACCCAGACATCGGCGGGCGCAACCCAGACCAGCGCGGCAAGCCAGGAACTGTCGCGCCTGGCGGTGAACCTCAACGGCATGGTGGCGCGTTTCGTGGTGTAAACCGGTTAGGGAATTTTTCCTACATCGGCGTATCCAATGGCCATCATGGAACGCCACGGGGTGGATAGATGAACGTGTTGAAATTGTCGGCCGTACTGGCCGCGGCGGCGCTGTTGAGCGCCTGCGGCGGCAACCAGGCCAAGGTCTGCGGTTCGGACGACGTGAAGAACCAGTTGGTCAGGATCTTCCTGAGCGGCTCGCTCTCCAGCCAGACCGACGCGTTGAGCAAGGCCGAGCTGAAAGATGTGGCGATCATCGAGAAAGACCCGGACAGCGGCGTGCTGGAATGCGTCGGCACGCTGTCGGTGCCGGTGGTCGGCCAGGTGGCCAGCGGCACGCTCAAGTACCGCATCGCGCCGGCGGCCAAGTCCGAGCACGACTACCTGCTGCTGCTCGCCGACGGCGACCTCGCCAATGCCTTCGCCAAGCGCATCGAAGGCATGATCGCGCGCTGAAGCGTGACTGCCAGAAACGAAAAGGCCGGCCCGTGTGGCCGGCTTTTTCGTAGATGCGCAGGCTGCCCCGATCAGAAACCGTCCAGGTCGATCAGCTCGCCCTCGAAGCGAATCCAGCCGCCGGCATCGTTCGCCTCGCCGCCCTGGATCTCACCGTAGTACGAGAGCCCGTTCTCCAGCGTCACGCACACGTGGGTCGGCTCTTGCGGCGCGTCCAGTTGGCCACTGAAACGCAGCTCGATCACGCCCTCCTCCGGAGCGCTGAGGCTCACCGTGACGCGGGCGTTGTCCACCGCTTCAGCCTCGCGGCCCCAATGCTCGGCGCTGACGGTCACAGTGGCGATTTCCTGTTTCATGCTCGAAGACTCTCCAGAAGACTCCGACGTCAGGTGCGCCGGAAAAAGGCCGTCAGGTTATTCCAGCGCGGCCCTCCAGGCGAGCCCGAAAGCCGGGCGGTCGGGCATGAAGGGCGCACGGGGCGCCCCTCATCGGCAGATCAATCGGCGTGAATATCATTGTGCCGGGTCTCGCGCAGGAACAGCAGCGCGCAGACCAGGCTCACCGCCGCGATCAGCACCGGGTACCACAGGCCATAGAAGATATCCCCGGTGTACACCACCAGCGCGAACGACAACGTCGGCAGCAGGCCGCCGAACCAGCCGTTGCCGATGTGGTACGGCAGCGACAGCGAGGTATAGCGGATACGCGTCGGGAACAGCTCCACCATCAGCGCCGCCAGCGGGCCATAGCAGAGGCAGGAAATCAGCACCAGCGCCACCAGAATGGCGATCACCATGCCCTTGTTGACCATCAACGAATCCGCCTTGACCGGGTAGCCCGCGTCCTTCACCGCAGCGCTCAACGCGGCGGCATCGAAGCCCTCGATGCGCTTCTCGCCCACCGTCACCACCACGCCGCTGCCAGCCGGTGCAGCCTGGGTGCTGTAGGGCACGCCACTCTTCACCAGCAGGGTTTTCACCTGGTCACAGGGGCTGTCGAACTTGGCCTTGCCCACCGGATCGAACTGGAAAGTGCAGGTCGCCGGGTCCGCCATCACAGTGATCGGCGCGGTGCGCGTGGCCTGGTCGATCTGCGGGTTGGCGTAGTGGGTCAGCGCCTTGAACAGCGGGAAGTAGAACACCGCCGCCAGCGCAAGCCCCGCCAGCAGCACCGGCTTGCGGCCGATCTTGTCCGACAGCCAGCCGGCCACCACGAAGAACGGCGCACCGATGATCAGCGAGACGATCAGCAGCTCGTTGGCCAGCGCGCCATCCACCTTCAGTACCTGGGTCAGGAAGAACAGCACATAGAACTGCGCAGTATAGAAAGTCACCGCCTGCCCGGCGTTGATGCTGAACAGCGCCGTCAGCACGATCTTCAGGTTCTTCCAGTTGGTGAACGACTCCTTGAGCGGCGACTTGCTGGTCTTGCCCTCCGCCTTCATCTTCAGGAACGCAGGCGACTCCTGCATCGACAGGCGAATCCAGGTCGAGATGCCCAGCAGCACGATCGACAGCAGGAACGGCAGGCGCCAGCCCCAGGTCTCGAACTCGTCGCCCGTGAAGTAACGGCAGGCGAGGATCACCAGCAGCGACAGCAGCAGGCCGCCGGTGGCGGTGGACTGGATCCAGCTCGTGTAGCTGCCGCGCTTGTTGGCCGGCGCGTGCTCCGCCACATAGATCGCCGCCCCGCCGTACTCGCCGCCCAGCGCCAGCCCCTGGAGCATGCGCAACACGATGAGAATGATCGGTGCCGCCACCCCGATGGTTGCGTAGGACGGCAGCAGGCCGACGCAGAAGGTCGACAGGCCCATCAGCAGAATGGTCGCGAGGAACGTGTACTTGCGCCCGATCATGTCGCCCAGGCGGCCGAACACCAGCGCTCCGAAGGGCCTTACCAGGAAGCCCGCAGCGAAGGCCAGCAGCGCGAAAATGAAGGCCGTGGTGTCGTTCACCCCGGCGAAGAACTGCTTGCTGATGACCGCCGCCAGCGCGCCATAGAGGAAGAAGTCGTACCACTCGAACACCGTACCGAGCGACGAGGCAAAGATCACCTTGCGCTCTTCGCGGCGTGACGACACATGCCGCTCGTAGGAACTGGACTGCGCTACATCGGTCATTGCGGGCTCTCCTGCCCCTTCTGGGGGCTCTTGTTGTTGTCAGCCTCGACTGCCGTGGTTGTCACGCCACGCGATAGCGTTCTTTCGCCGCTCCTGTAGGAGCGGCTTGCATCGATGAAACCAATGACACCGGACTCCCGCGTTCGCGGAAATGACGAGATAAGCGCACACCCCGCAAACGCCAAAGCCCAAGCCCGTAGGATGGGTGGAGCGCAGCGATACCCATCGACTCCATGCACCAACCGCATGGGTATCGCTCTGCTCCACCCATCCTGCGAAAGACGCAACACCGAACTCGCTCACGCGTGACTGGCGAGCTGAAACTCCTGCGCTCCCTCAACCTCATCCACGCGAACGCGGGGCCTGACCTGCAAAATGCGCGCTGGCCTCACGCCACCGGCACCTGCTCCTGCGCGCGCCCACTGGAAGGGATGACCTCCGGTGCGCGTGAGGGTTCGTTCAAAATCATCTGCGCGGCCTTCTCCGCGATCACCAGCACCGGCGAACAACTGTTGCCGGACGTCAGGCTCGGCATGATCGACGCATCGGCAATGCGCAGGCCGGGAATGCCATGCACGCGCAACTGGCTGTCCACCACCGCCCCCGCGCCCTGGCCCATGCGGCAGGTGCCCGCCGGGTGGAAGATCGTCGTGCCGATCTCAGCGGCGGCGCGGTGCAGATCCTCTTCGGTCTGGTAGTCCGGCCCCGGCTTGAACTCCTCCGGGCGGAAGCGTGCCAGCGCCGGAGCCGCGACAATGCGCCGGGTCAGGCGGATGGCATCGGCGGCCACCCGCAAGTCCTGCGGGTGGCTCAGGTAATTGGGCTGGATGACCGGCTTGTCGCGTGGGTCCAGCGAGCGCAGCGACACACTCCCCCGGCTCAGCGGCCGCAGGTCGCACACCGACGCGGTGAACGCCGGAAAGCTGTGCAGCGGCTCGCCGAAGCGCTCCAGCGACAGCGGCTGCACGTGGTATTCCAGGTTCGCCGAACGCTGCGACGGATCGGACTTGGCGAACGCCCCAAGCTGGCTGGGCGCCATCGACAGCGGGCCGCTGCGCCTGAACAGATACTCCAGGCCCATGCCCATCTTGCCCCACAGGCTCGACGCAATCCGGTTCAGCGACGGCGCACCGCTCATGCGGTAGATCAGCCGCAACTGCAAATGATCCTGCAGGTTGCCGCCAACGCCGGAGAGCTCATGGCGCACACCGACGCCCAGCCTCTCCAGCAGGTCGCGCGGGCCGATACCCGAGCGTTGCAGCAGGACCGGCGAATTGATCGCCCCCGCGCAAAGCACCACCTCGCGCCGCGCCCGCAACTGGCGCCGCGCGCCTTGCCAGTCCACCTCCAGCCCCACCGCGCGGCCATCCTCCAGCAGCACGCGATGAGCCTCCACGTTGGTCAGCACCGTCAGGTTCGGGCGATTGGCGATGGGCCGCAGGAACGCCTTCGACGCATTCCAGCGCACACCGCTGCGCTGGTTCACCTGGAAGTAGCCGCAGCCCTCATTGTCGCCACCATTGAAATCCTCCACCGGGCGGATGCCCGACTGCGCCGCCGCCTCGCGGAAAGCATCGAGAATCGCCCACGACAGCCGCTGCTTCTCCACCCGCCATTCGCCACCGGAACCATGCAGTTCACTGGTGCCGGCGAAGTGGTCTTCCATCTTGATGAACAGCGGCAGAAGCTCACTCCAGCTCCAGCCGGGATTACCCTCTGCAGCCCAGCCGTCGTAATCCAGCGCCTGGCCGCGCATGTAGATCATCCCGTTGATCGACGAGCAGCCGCCCAGCGTGCGCCCGCGCGGGTACCTGATCGCCCGGCCATTCAGCCCCGGCACCTGTTCGGTGTCGAAACACCAGTCCGTGCGCGGGTTGCCGATGCAATAGAGATAGCCGACGGGAATGTGAATCCAGGGATAGTTGTCCGGGCCGCCGGCTTCGAGCAGCAGCACACGGTTGGCGGGGTCGGCCGATAGACGATTGGCCAGCAGGCAGCCGGCTGGGCCCGCGCCGACGATCAGGTAGTCATAAGCATCCAGTGCCTGGGGCATGGAAAGTACCTCGTCGTTCTTGTTCTTTTTGGTATGACGATTGAGCCTAGTCGTTCGTTCGCGATAAAAATACGAACGTTTTGAGTCACCCGCTGTGCGTTTTCTAACAACGAGAGCCGCCACGATGTTCGACTGGAACGACCTGCGCTACTTCCTGGAACTGCACCGCAGTGGCCGCCTGCTGACCACCGCCAAGCGCCTCAACACCACCCACGCCACCGTGGCGCGGCATATCGAGAACATCGAGCGCGACCTCGGCACCCAACTGTTCGCCCAGCACACCGGCGGCTACCAGCTCACCCCCGCCGGCCAGGCGCTGCTCAAACACGCCGAGGCGATGGAAAACACCGCCCTGCTCGCCCAGGAAGAAATGAGCCAGGCCATCTCGCCGCTCGGGCAAATCCGCATCGGCGTCACCGAAGGCCTGGGCACCATGTTCCTCGCCCCGCGCATGGGCGAACTGATGCAGCGCTATCCGGGGCTGGAAGTGGAACTGGTGTCGGTGCCGCGCTTCGTCAGCATCACCAACCGCGAGGCCGACATCGCCATCACCCTCGAACGCCCCAGCGCCGACCTGGTGATCAGCCGCCGCCTCACCCGCTACCGCCTGAGCCTGTTCGCCAGCCCCGCCTACCTGGAAAAAGCCCCGCCCCTGCGCGACCGCGAAGACCTCTGCAAACACCCGTGGATCGGCTACGTGGACGACCTGCTGTTCAGCCAGGAACTGATGTTCCACCACAGCTTCTGCCGCCACCCGCAGGTGGTGTTCCGCAGCACCAGCGTCGTCGCCCAGCAACAGGCCGCCCAGGCGGGCATCGGCATCGCCATCCTTCCGCAGTTCATGGGCCTGCATGACCCACTGCTGGTGCCGGTGCTGCCAGAGGAATTCATCGAGCGGGAGTACTGGATGTGTACGCGGCGGGAGCTGCACCGGTCGGTGCGGTTGAGATTGGTATGGGATTTCTTGATGGAGGTTTGCGGGCGGGAACAAGGAGTATTGGTGGAAGGAAAATCCGGAGTGCCTGCGTAGGGCGCATAAAGCGGGACGCTTTATCCGCAGGGCAAATGGCGGATAACGCCTGGGGCGTTATCCGCCCTACGTGCTGGATGTGTACGCGGCGGGAACTGCACCGGTCGGTGCGGTTGAGATTGGTGTGGGATTTCTTAATGGAGGTTTGCGGGCGGGAACAAGGAGTATTGGTGGAAGGAAAATCCGGAGTGCCTGCGTAGGGCGCATAAAGCGGAACGCTTTATCCGCCGGGCAAATGGCGGATAACGCCTGGGGCGTTATCCGCCCTACGTGCTGGATGTGTACGCGGCGGGAACTGCACCGGTCGGTAAGGTTGAGATTGGTGTGGGATTTCTTGATGGAGGTTTGCGGGCGGGAACAAGGAGTATTGGTGGAAGGAAAATCCGGAGTGCCTGCGTAGGGCGCATAAAGCGGGACGCTTTATCCGCCGGGCAAATGGCGGATAACGCCTGGGGCGTTATCCGCCCTACGTGCTGAGCACATTTCGTGGAGAGCGCCCGGAATCGAGCATAGCCAACTTCCAGTGCCTAGCTTTTTCCTACTCAGAATTCAGCATATCTCCGTTGCCCCGCTTGAGCCTCGTATCTAACGTCCCCAGCACGGTGCTGAACACACCCTCGCGGCGGAATACATGCCCGTCAGCATGGAGCGTTTCTAGAAGGACGCCATATCTATGTCCATTTCCACAAACCAATCCCCACTCACCCCCACCCACTTCTTCCGCCACAAACGCCGCCTGCGCGCCCTGTTGATCGAGGGGCAGCCGTGGTTCTCCGTGCGTGACCTCGCCAAGCTGATGAATGCCTTTCTGGAAGACCGCGTCGCGCGCAATCTCGATGCGGATCAGGTGTGCCGCCTTGCCATCGAGGGCGACCACGGGCTGGCTGAGGAGCTGGAGCTGATCAGCGAATCGGGCGTGTATGCCGTGCTGATTCATTTCCACCATCCGGAGAACCGCTGCATCCGCCAATGGATCACCCAGACGGTGGTGCCGAGCTTGCGCGAAGGCGTCAGCGCGACGGATGAGCGGCCACGCCGGCGCCTGCTGCGCTGGGAGCGGCAGCAGTTGAGCGTTCTGGATTGGCAAGGGCAGGTGTGGGTGCCGTTGCCGGAGTTGCCGCAGGTGCTGCGCCTGGGGTGAGTTGCCGCGCCCCGTGGCGGTGGCCGCGGGGCGCCTTCGTGGTGCTGCGTTTTTGCAGCGATGATGGGCAGGATTGCCCACAGAAAATCCGAAGCAAAAATTAAAGCCTTTATAAATCAATCAGTTGAATACTGGCACAAAAAGTGCTGGCGATGCGCCACTCTCCCGGACGCATCGACCATCCCCGCTCGCGCGGCGGCGCCTGCCATAGCTCCGCATCGCCTGGCGCCTTCGTTTGGCTGCTTCGTCCGTCCCTCCGCCTTCATGCCAAGGACTGCAGCCATGTTCCTCAACAAGATTTCCATCCAGTGGAAGGTCACCCTGCTCGCGGGGGTTTGCCTGCTGGGCATCGTCTCGCTGCTGGTGGGCTTGTCGCTGTTCGGCATGGAGCGCAATTCGGACTACGTGAAAACGTCCAGCAGCCGCATGCTCAACGAAACGGCGGAGCTGCGCATCGAGGCCCAGGGCGAGGCGCAGGCGATGGACATTGGCCGGCAGTTCACCGAGGCCTATCTGTACGGCAACGGTTTTGCCCGCGAGGTGCTGCTGTTGCGCGAGCAGGCGCGCAAGAACGGGCTGGACGCAACGCAGGTGCGCGAGGACCTGACCAACCTGGCCAAGGCCGCCGTGCAGCGCAACCCCGCGCTGCTCGGCCTGGCAGTGACATTCGAACAGGGCGCGCTGGATGGGGAGGATGCAAGCTTCGTCGACCAACCGAGCCGGGGCGGCAATGACTCGGGGCGCTACTCGGTCTACTGGTCGCAGCCCACACCGGGCCAGTTGACGCTGCAACTGCTGGGCGAAGCCGACCTGACCGACAGCACCGCCGGCCCCAGCGGCGAGCCGGCCAACGCCTGGTTCGCCTGCCCGCGCGCGACGCAGAAGCCCTGTGTGATCGAACCGTACCTGTATGCGATCAACGGCCAGCAGGTGCTGATGACGAGCATCGCGCTGCCGCTGATGGCGGATGGCAAGCTGGTGGCGTCGCTGTCGGTGGACATCAACCTGGGCAGCCTGCAGGCGCTCAGCCAGCAGGCCAGCGCGCGCCTCTACCAGGGCCAGACGACGGTGAGCATTCTCAGCGCCAAGGGTGTGGTGGCCGGCCACAGCGGCGATGCCGGGCAACTGGGCCGGCGTTTTGCGCAAACGGCGGAAGGCAGCGATGCGGGCCTGCTGGCGTTGCTGGAACGGGGCGATGGCGACCAGAAGCTGCATAGTGACGGTCAGTTGAAGATTCTCGCGTCGTTCAACCCGATCCCCGGCGCGCGGCCCTGGAATGTGCTGCTCAGCGTGCCGGAAGCGGTGCTGGTTGGCCCCGCCGAAGCACTGAAGGCGGAGCTGAACCAGCGCAACCGCAATGGCACGCTGCTGGAGCTGGGCCTCGGCCTGCTGGCGGCGGTGGTGGGCCTGGTGCTGGTGTGGCTGATGGCGCTGGGCGTGACCCGGCCGATTCTCGGGGTGGCACACATGCTGGAGGACATCGCCAGTGGCGAGGGCGATCTGACGCGCCGCCTGGCCTACGACAAGCGCAACGAGCTGGGCCGCCTGGCCGGCTGGTTCAACCGTTTTCTGGACAAGCTGCAACCGGTGATCGCCGAGGTGAAAAGCTCGGTGCAGGACGCCCGTGGTACCGCTGACCAGTCGGCCTCCATCGCCACCCAGACGAGCGCCGGCATGGAGCGCCAGTACAAGCAGGTGGACCAGGTGGCGACGGCCTTCCACGAGATGAGCGCCACTGCCCAGGAGGTGGCGCGCAGCGCGGCCCAGGCGGCGCAGGCGGCCCGCGAGGCAGACCAGGCGGCGCGCCACGGGCTGTCGGTGATCGATACGACGACCCAGAGCATCCACCGCCTGGCCACCGGCATGAGCGAGGCGATGAGCGAGGTGCAGGGCCTGGCCAGCAACAGCGAGCGGATCGGTTCGGTACTCGAGGTCATTCGCGGCATCGCCGAGCAGACCAACCTGCTGGCGCTCAACGCGGCCATCGAGGCGGCCCGCGCCGGCGAAGCCGGGCGTGGTTTTGCGGTGGTGGCCGACGAGGTGCGCAACCTGGCACGCCGCACGCAGGAATCGGTGGAGGAAACCCGGCTGGTGATCGAGCAACTGCAAACCGGCACCCGCGAGGTGGTGGATTCGATGGGCAGCAGCCACAGCCAGGCACAGGAGAGCGTCGAGCAGGTCAGCCAGGCGGTGGTGGCGCTGCAGCAGATCGGCAGCGCGGTGTCGGTGATCACCGATATGAGTCACCAGATCGCCAGCGCGGCCGAAGAGCAGAGCGCGGTGGCCGATGAGATCAACGGCAACGTGGCGAATATCCGCGATGTCACCGAGTCGCTCACCGGCCAGGCCAACGAGTCGGCGCGGGTGAGCCAGGCGCTGAACAATCTGGCGAACCAGCAGCAGCGCCTGATGGATCAGTTCAGGGTCTAGGCAGGCTAGACCCGCAACGCGCCGCGAAAGCCGCGCGCGGCGTAATAGGACTGGGCACCGTTGTGGTAGACGAACACGGTGTCGTAACGGCGGTCGCAGAACAGCGCGCCGCCGAGCTTGCGGATGGCCGGGGGCGTCTGTACCCAACTGGAGGTCTTGGCGTCGAATTCGCCGAGCTGCTGCAAGGCGCGGTACTGCGCTTCGCTCAAGAGCTCGATGCCCATCGCCTCGGCCTGTTCCAGCGCGCTGCCGGCGGGCTTGTTTTCCTTGCGGGCGTCGAGCGCCTGGCGGTCGAAGCAGAGGCTGCGACGGCCTGCGGGGCTTTCCGCGGAGCAGTCGACGAACAGGTACTCGCCACTCGTCTCATCGAAGCCGACCACATCCGGCTCGCCGCCGGTGCTTTCCATTTCCGCCAGCGCCCGCAGCTTTTCCGGCTTGGACTCCAGCCGTGCCCGGACCTTGGCCCAGTCGATGGCGGGGTGGCGGCTTGCGTGCTTTTCGAAGCGTGCTTGCAGTACGGCGATCAGTTCGGCGCGTTGCTTGGCGTTCATCGGCGGCTCCTGGCGATCTGGCGGTTGGCATGGCGCGGCAGGCGGCGTTCCCATCCCGCCAGAGCGAGCTCCACGGACGCGGCGTTACTCGGCGCGGGCGTGTTCGACCTTGTCGGACGCCGACCAGATGCGGTAGCGCACTTCGATGTCCTTGGGCGCATAGATCACGATGGGCAGCTTGCTGTTGTAGCGCAGCACGAAGCCATCGCCGACCACCGCCACGAATTCCTTCGTGGTCTTGCCGTCCGGGCAGGCCATCAGGGTGCTGGCCGGGCCGCTGACCTTGTCCAGGCGATAGTAGGAGTAGCCCCAACCTTCCAGGGTTTTCTCTTCCAGGGTGCCGCCCAGGCGCTGGCGATTGCAGTCGACGGAGAGGGTCTTGCCGGCCAGGACTTCGACCTTGAAGTCTTCTTCGTGGGCCTGTTTGGGCAGGTGGATGACCTGGCGGACGAAGCCTGCCTCGGCCTTGGGATAGGGGGCTACGTCTTCGAGCTTGGCGGCGTTGGCCTGGGTGACGGTAGCGGCGAGCAGCATTGCGGTGGTGAGGGTGGTGCGGGTAAAGGGCATGAAGCCTCCTTGCTGGCGAGCGCCCCACGGGGTGCGCCCGTCCGGGCTGACTGAGCCGGTTGGACCGCGCGTGCGGGCGAATGCTCCCGCACGCACGGTCGCAAAATGTTTCAGGGCACGGTGTTCCGGTTCAAGCCACTTCGCCGCCGCTCTTGGCCTGCTGTTCGAGGTGAGCCTGCAGCTCCGGGGCGAGGCCGAGGTTGTAGGCCAGTTCGTCCAGGTAGTTGCGTTCGCTGTCCTGCTGGTCGTCCACCAGCATCACACTGGCCAGGTACATCTCGGCGGCCATGCCGGCATCGCCTTGCGCGGCCTGCGCCACGTCGCTGGCGTCCAGTGGCTTCTGTAGTTCGGCATCGAGCCAGGCTTGCAGTTCCGGCTCACCGGCGTGGCGGGAAATCTCGGCGTAGATGGCCTGCCTTTCCTTGTCGTCGATGCGGCCGTCGGCCCTGGCGGCGGCGATCAGCGCGATGAGGATGGCGTGGCTGTGGGCTTCGGCGTCGTCGCCGGAAAGCTGGTCGACGGTGACCGGCGCCTGCTGGGGAGCGCTGGCCTGCTGCTGGCGCTGCCAGTTCTGGTACGCCTGGAAGGCCATCATGCCCAGGGAGGCGAGCATGGCGTAGTTGACGCCGCCACCGGAGCCGGAACGCCCCTGCGGCACACCAGCACCGCTGCTGCCACCGCCGAGCATGCTGCCGAGCACGCCACCCAGCCCACCGAGGCCGCCCGCGCCACCGCCGCCGCCGAGCAGGCCACCCAGCAAACCGCCAAGGCCGCCCAGGCCTGCGGCGCCGCCCCCTTGTTGCGCCGCGGAGCCTTGTCCGGCTCGCAGCAGTTGTTCCAGCAGATCGGTTGTGTTCATGGGATGGCCCTCGCCAACGCGCGCAGTGCGTTGGGCAACGATAGTCCCACCACACCGATGCGCCAGCGCCGTTCGCCGGGCCGGCGCCGATGCCAGTGCCGCGCGCCTCGTCGGGCCGCGTCAGCCACCGGGGCGGTCCGTCAGGCCGGCACCGCCTGCAAGGCTTTTGCCGCCTGCGCTTCCAGCTCGGCCTTGAGGCCGGCATCGAGGCTGAGCTGGCGGCCCAGTTCGTCGAGGTAGGCACGCTCCATGAAGTTGGTTTCGTCGATCATCAGCAGGCTGGCCAGGTACATCTCGGCGGCCATTTCCTCGCTGGTGGCGGCGCGGGCGACTTCCGCCGGATCGAGCGGCTTGGCCAGCTCCCGGTCGAGCCAGCCCTGCAGTTCGATGTCGCCGGTGAGCTTGGCTATTTCGCCGTCGATCAACTGGCGTTCGCGGTCATCGATGTGTCCGTCGGCTTTCGCGGCGGCGACGATGGCCCGCAGGATGGCGTGGCTGTGCTGTTCGGCCTGGGCCGGCGGCAGGCGGTCGACGGTCTGCGGCTCGCCGCGCGGGGCGCTGGCCTGCTTCTGCTGCCAGTTGCCGTAGGCCTTGTAAGCGAGCAAACCGAGCGCTGCGAGGCCACCGTAGGTGACGACCTTGCCGCCCACCTTGCGGGCCTTCTTGCTGCCCATCAGCAGGCCCAGCGCACCGGCGGCCAGGGCGCCACCGCCCGCGCCGGAAAGCAGGCTGCCCAGGTCCAGCCCGCCCTTGCTGCCCTGGGCCGGCTGGCCGCCACCTTGCTGGGCAAGGCCCTTGTTCTGCATGAGTTCCTGGCCGGATTTGAGCAACTGGTCGAGCAGGCCGCGTGTGTTCATGGCGATCTCCACTGTCTGGCGATTCGAAAACTGTGGATTCCGACTCTAGCCCGTAGCCGGATTCAGGCGGAGCGGCAGTGTGCTTCCGAATATTGCGGGCCTTTCCCGGCGGGCCCGCAGCGCGATGGCCGCCTTCCATTCTATTTAAAAGAATGCTCCTATAGATTTTCGATAATCAACAATGAATAGCACCCTGCCGCGCCTGGATAGCGCTCTAGACTGCGGCTTCGCGTGCTCCACCGATTCGCAAGCGGTCCACCGCCCATGATGACGCTCCGCCAGATCCGCCACTTCATTGCCGTCGCCGAGACCGGCTCGATTTCCGCCGCCGCCCAGGCCGTGTTCATTTCGCAGTCCACGCTGACCCTCGCCATCCAGCAACTGGAGGAGGAAATCGGCGTGCGCCTGTTCGACCGCCACGCCAAGGGCATGACCCTGACGCACCAGGGCCACCAGTTCCTGCGCCAGGCGCACCTGATCCTGGCGACGGTTGAGAACGCCAAGCGCAGCCTGCAGCAGAGCACCGACAAGGTCGCCGGCAGCCTCACCATCGGGGTGACCAGCCTGGTAGCCGGTTACTACCTGGCGGACCTGATCAACCGCTTCCAGCGCGCCTACCCCAACGTGCAGACCCGCGTGGTGGAGGACGAACGTCCGTATATCGAGCACTTGCTGGTGAGCGGCGAGATCGACGTGGGCGTGCTGATTCTCTCCAACCTGGAAGACCGCCACGCCCTGCAAACGGAGGTGCTGACGCACTCGCCGCACCGCCTGTGGCTGCCGGCGCAGCACCCGCTGCTGGAGCGCGACAGCATCGGCCTGGCCGATGTGGCCGGTGAGCCTTTGATCCAGTTGAACGCCGACGAGATGGGCCTGCACACCCAGCGCATCTGGTCGCGCGCCGGGCTGGTGCCGCAGGTGACGCTGCGCACGGCGTCCGTGGAGGCGGTGCGAAGCCTGGTGGCGGCGGGACTGGGCCTGTCGATCCAGCCGGACATGACCTACCGTCCGTGGTCGCTGGAGGGCGACATCATCGAGGCGCGACCGCTGGTGGACTTGTCCGAGCCACTGGACGTCGGCCTCGCCTGGCGTCGCGGCACGGCACGCCCGCCACTGGTGGACCCATTCCTCACCGTGGCCCGCGAGCAGCCCAACGCGAAGAAGCTGTCGATCTAGACGTAGGGCGAATAACCGCGTGCAGTTATCCGCCGCTATGGTTGGAGACTGAATCTGCTGCGCATATCGCCTGTGGCGTATGCGCCCTGCCACGAGAGACCCAGTATTCGATTAAATCGAACGCCGCTTTCAGTAATTAGAATTTGTAGACCCCACGCCCGGAATCTAGTCTCTGCCTCCATACAAAAGGGCCAGCTCCGGACATCGCCCCCCAGTCGGAGCACGCACATGGTCCCTGAAAACAAGACAGACAAACGACGAGCTTCCAAGATGACTGGCGCAACCCTGCATACCGCCTTGCTGATCGACGGCCAACTGGTCGCCGGCGAAGGCATTGCCGAGCCGATCATCAACCCCACCACTGGCGAAACCATCGTCAGCATCGCCGACGGTTCCATCGATCAGGTCGAGCAGGCCATCGCCGCTGCGCACCGCGCCTTCCCGGCCTGGGCCCGCACCACACCCGCGCAACGCGCCACTGCCCTGCTCGCCATCGCCGACGCCATCGAAAGGCGCGCGAACGATCTCGCCCAGCTGGAGTCGTTGAACTGCGGCAAGCCGCTGCATCTCGCACGCCAGGACGACATCCCGGCCACCGCCGATGTGTTCCGCTTCTTCGCCGGCGCCGTGCGCTGCCAGCAGGGCCAGCTCGCCGGCGAATACGTACCCGGCCATACCAGCATGGTGCGCCGCGACCCGGTTGGCGTGGTCGCGTCCATCGCGCCGTGGAACTACCCGTTGATGATGGCGGCGTGGAAGATCGCCCCGGCGCTGGCCGCCGGCAACACGCTGGTGTTCAAGCCATCCGAGCACACTCCGCTGAGCATCCTGGCGCTGGCTCCGGCGCTGGCGGAAATCCTCCCGGCAGGCGTGATCAACATCGTCTGTGGCGGCGGCGAGGGTGTCGGCAGCCACCTGGTCAGCCACCCGAAGGTGCGCATGGTTTCGCTCACCGGCGACATCGTGACCGGGCAGAAGATTCTCCAGGCCGCCGCGCGCACCCTCAAACGCACCCATCTGGAGCTGGGCGGCAAGGCCCCGGTGATCGTCTGCAACGACGCCGACCTCGACGCGGTGGTCCAGGGCGTGCGCACCCACGGTTACTACAACGCCGGCCAGGACTGCACCGCAGCCTGCCGCATCTACGCGCAGGCCGGTATCCATGATCGCCTGGTGGCGGAGCTGGGCGACGCCGTGGCGAGCATTCGCTTTGCCCGCAAGCGCGACGCCGACAACGAGATCAGCCCGCTGATCAGCGCCCGCCAGCGCGACCGCGTGGCCAGCTTCGTCGAACGAGCCCTTGGCCAGCCGCATATCGAGCGCGTCACCGGCGCCGCCGTGCATTCGGGCCCCGGTTTCTATTACCAGCCGACCCTGCTGGCCGGATGCAAGCAGCAGGACGAGATCGTCCAGCGCGAGGTGTTCGGCCCGGTGGTCACCGTGACCCGCTTCGAACAGTTGGAACAGGCGGTGGACTGGGCCAACGACTCCGAGTACGGCCTGGCTTCCTCGGTGTGGACGCAGAACCTCGACAAGGCATTCCAGATCGCCAACCGCCTGCAGTACGGCTGCACCTGGATCAACACCCATTTCATGCTCGCCAGCGAGATGCCCCACGGCGGGCTCAAGCGTTCGGGCTACGGCAAGGACCTGTCCAGCGACTCGCTACAGGACTACAGCGTGGTGCGCCACATCATGGCGCGCCACGGGCAGCAACTGGATTGAACCATCCGGCGGGGCCGCCCGCCGGCACATAAGAAACGCCCCGGCGGTACGCCGCGCGAGGGCTGTTGCTCGATTGATCCTGCCCCAGCAATAGAGACAACAACGAGAGGGAGACACCCAATGCGCAAGACAGCACTGCTCAGTGCCATCACCACCGCCCTGCTGGCCAGTGCCAGCGTGCAGGCCGCCGAGGCTCTGAAAGAGGTCGGCAAAGGCGAAGGCCGCCTGGATATCATCGCCTGGCCCGGCTACATCGAACGCGGCCAGTCCGACAAGAACTACGACTGGGTCACCCAGTTCGAGAAGGACACCGGCTGCCAGGTCAACGTAAAGACTGCCGCCACCTCCGACGAGATGGTCAGCCTGATGGCCAAGGGCGGCTATGACCTGGTCACCGCTTCGGGTGACGCGTCCCTGCGCCTGATCTACGGCAAGCGCGTGCAGCCCATCGATCCGTCGCTGATCCCGAACTGGAAGAACATCGACCCGCGCCTGAAGGATGCCGCCTGGTACGTGGTCAACGGCAAGACTTACGGCGCGCCGTACCAGTGGGGCCCGAACCTGCTGATGTACAACACCAAGGTCTTCCCCACCGCGCCGGATAGCTGGAAAGTGGTGTTCGATGCGCAGAACCTGCCCGACGGCAAGCCGAACAAGGGCCGCGTGCAGGCCTACGACGGCCCGATCTACGTCGCCGATGCGGCGCTGTACCTGAAGGCCACCCAGCCGGAACTGGGCATCACCGACCCCTACCAGCTCGACGAGAAGCAGTACGCCGCCGTGGTCGAACTGCTGCGCAAGCAGCATGACCTGATCCACCGCTACTGGCACGACACCACCGTGCAGATGAGCGACTTCAAGAACGAAGGGGTGGCCGCTTCCAGCGCCTGGCCTTACCAGGCCAACGCCCTGAAGGCCGAAGGTCAGCCAATCGCCACCGTCTTCCCAAAGGAAGGCGTCACCGGCTGGGCCGACACCACCATGCTGCACGCCGAAGCCCAGCACCCGAGCTGCGCCTACAAGTGGCTGAACTGGTCGCTGGAGCCCAAGGTGCAGGGCGACGTCGCCGCCTGGTTCGGCTCGGTGCCGGCCGTACCCGAAGGCTGCAAGGCCAGCGCCCTGCTGGGTGGCGAGGGCTGCGCCACCAACGGCTACAACCAGTTCGACAAGATCGCGTTCTGGAAGACCCCGGTGGCCGAGGGCGGCAAGTTCGTCCCGTACAGCCGCTGGACCCAGGACTATATCGGGATCATGGGCGGCCGCTAAACGCCAACAGGTAGCTACTGCGCGGCCCTGATCCGCGCCCGGGCAGCGCTCGAAACCGTCACGGTTCCCGAGCGCCGCCCGCGACGCTGCCTGTACGGCCGTTGCCTCTTCTCCGTACCGATTCACCCGTATTTCAGATTTACGGGCAGGGTTCTGCTACGCCTGATTCCTGCCCCTTGGAGCGTGCACCATGACCACCCCCGCTGTTCAATTCACCCAGGTCTCCCGCCAGTTCGGCGAGGTGAAGGCCGTTGACCGGGTGTCCATCGACATCAAGGACGGCGAATTCTTCTCCATGCTCGGCCCGTCGGGTTCGGGCAAGACCACCTGCCTGCGTCTGATCGCCGGCTTCGAGCAACCCACCGCAGGCTCCATCCGCATTCATGGCGAGGAGGCCGCCGGCCTTCCGCCCTACCAGCGCGACGTCAACACGGTGTTCCAGGACTACGCGCTGTTCCCGCACATGAGCGTGCTGGAGAACGTCGCCTACGGCCTGAAAGTGAAGGGCATCGGCAAGAGCGAGCGCCTCAAGCGCGCCGAAGAAGCGCTGAGCATGGTCGCCCTGGGCGGCTACGGCACCCGCAAGCCGGTGCAGCTCTCCGGCGGCCAGCGCCAGCGCGTGGCCCTGGCCCGCGCCCTGGTGAATCGCCCGCGCGTGCTGCTGCTGGACGAACCCCTCGGCGCACTCGACCTGAAGCTGCGCGAGCAGATGCAGAGCGAGCTGAAGAAGCTGCAGCGCCAACTGGGCATCACCTTCATCTTCGTCACCCACGACCAGAGCGAAGCACTGTCCATGTCCGACCGCGTGGCGGTGTTCAACAAAGGCCGCATCGAACAGGTGGATACCCCGCGCAACCTGTACATGAAGCCGGCGACCCCGTTCGTAGCGGAGTTCGTCGGCACCTCCAACGTACTGCGCGGCGACATCGCCCAGTCCCTCACCGGCAACGCCCAGCCGTTCTCCATTCGCCCGGAACACATCCGCTTCGCCCAGGGTGAGCGCGGCGCGTCGGACGTGGAAATCAGCGGCCTGCTGCACGACATCCAGTACCAGGGTTCGGCAACCCGCTACGAGATCCGCCTCGACAACGGCCAGAACCTCTGCCTCAGCCAGGCCAACAGCCAGTGGGCCGACACCGACCTAGCCCACCAGCCGGGCCAGCGCGTGACCGCTCGCTGGGCGCGCGAGGCGATGGTGGTGCTGAACGAGGGCGCGTGACATGGAACTGACGATGAACGCGCCGGTGCCCGCGGCCAGCAATGGCCCGCTGCGCCGCCTGTCCAACCTGCTCTACCGCAAGCCGACGCTGTACCTCTCGCTGCTGCTGATTCCGCCGCTGCTGTGGTTCGGCGCCATCTATCTCGGCTCGCTGCTGACGCTGCTGTGGCAGGGTTTCTACACCTTCGACGATTTCACCATGACGGTGACGCCGGACCTGACCTGGGCAAACTTCGGCTCGCTGCTGAGTGGTTCCAACTTCGACATCATCCAGCGCACCGTGCTGATGGCGGTCGCGGTGTCCATCGCCAGCGGTGCGGTGGCCTTCCCCATCGCCTACTACATGGCGCGCTACACCACCGGCAAGACCAAGGCGTTCTTCTACATCGCCGTGATGATGCCGATGTGGGCCAGCTACATCGTCAAGGCCTACGCCTGGACCCTGCTGCTGGCCAAGGGCGGCGTGGCGATGTGGTTCGTCCAGCACCTGGGCCTGGAGCCCGTGCTGAACCTGCTGCTGGGCATTCCGGGCGTGGGTGGCAACACTCTGTCCACCTCCAGCTTCGGGCGCTTCCTGGTGTTCGTCTACATCTGGCTGCCGTTCATGATCCTGCCGATCCAGGCATCGCTGGAACGCCTGCCGCCGTCGCTGCTGCAAGCCTCGGCCGACCTCGGCGCGCACCCGCGCCAGACGTTCATGCAGGTGATCCTGCCGCTGTCGATCCCCGGCATCGCGGCAGGCTCGATCTTCACCTTCAGCCTGACTCTGGGCGACTTCATCGTGCCGCAACTGGTAGGCCCGCCGGGCTACTTCATCGGCAGCATGGTCTACGCCCAGCAGGGCGCGATCGGCAACATGCCGATGGCCGCCGCCTTCACCCTGGTGCCCATCGTGCTGATCGCCGTGTACCTGTCCATCGTCAAACGCCTGGGGGCCTTCGATGCACTCTGAGAAAGCTTCTTTCGGCCTGAAAGCGGCCGCCTGGGGCGGGCTGGTGTTCCTGCACTTCCCGATCCTGATCATCTTCATGTACGCCTTCAACACCGAAGACGCCGCGTTCAGCTTCCCGCCCAAGGGCTTCACGCTGCACTGGTTCAGCGTCGCCTTCGCCCGCCAGGACGTGCTCGAAGCCATCGAACTGTCGGTGAAGGTCGCCAGCATCGCCACCGTGATCGCCATGCTGCTGGGCACCCTGGCCGCGGCCGCGCTGTATCGCCGCGACTTCTTCGGCAAGGAAGGCATCTCGCTGATGCTGATCCTGCCGATCGCCCTGCCCGGCATTATCACCGGCATCGCGCTGCTGTCCGCGTTCAAGACCCTGGGCATCGAGCCGGGCATGATGACCATCGTCATCGGCCACGCCACCTTCTGCGTGGTGATCGTCTACAACAACGTCATCGCGCGCTTCCGCCGCACCTCGCACAGCCTTGTCGAAGCCTCGATGGACCTGGGCGCCGACGGCTGGCAGACCTTCCGCTACGTGATCCTGCCGAACCTCGGTTCGGCGCTGCTGGCGGGCGGCATGCTGGCGTTCGCGCTGTCGTTCGACGAGATCATCGTCACCACTTTCACCGCCGGCCACGAACGCACCCTGCCGATCTGGCTGCTCAACCAGCTGGGCCGTCCGCGCGACGTTCCGGTGACCAACGTGGTCGCCATGCTGGTGATGATCGTGACCATGCTGCCGATCCTCGGCGCCTACTACCTGACCAAGGGTGGCGAAGGCGTGGCGGGCAGCGGCAAGTAAGGCAACCGAACCCCTCAGGCCCGCCGGCCCACTCGCCGGCAGGCCCCTAAAAAGAAAGAACCGAAACGAATTTGCACCACGCTCCTGAACTAGAGGACCACACCATGCAAACCAAACTGCTGATCAACGGCCAACTGGTCGCTGGCGAAGGCGAAAAACTCGCCGTCCTGAATCCCTCCCTGGGCTCCACTCTGGTAGAGATCGCCGAAGCCACTCCGGCCCAGGTCGATGCCGCCGTGCTGGCCGCCGATGCCGCCTTCGAAAGCTGGTCGCAGACCGCGCCGAAAGACCGCTCCCTGCTCCTGCTGCAACTGGCCGACGCCATCGACGCCAACGCCGAGGAACTGGCCCGCCTGGAGTCCAACAACTGCGGCAAGCCTTACTCCGCCGCACTGAACGACGAACTGCCGGCCGTGGCCGACGTGTTCCGCTTCTTCGCCGGTGCCTGCCGCGTGATGCAAGGTTCCGCCGCTGGCGAATACCTGCCGGGCCACACCTCGATGATCCGCCGCGACCCGGTGGGCGTGGTCGCCTCCATCGCACCCTGGAACTACCCGCTGATGATGGTGGCGTGGAAACTCGGCCCGGCCCTGGCCGCCGGCAACACCGTGGTGCTCAAGCCCTCCGAGCAGACTCCGCTGACCGCCCTGCGCCTGGCCGAGCTGATGGCTGAAATCTTCCCCGCCGGCGTGGTCAACCTGGTGTTCGGCCGTGGCCCGAGCGTCGGCGAGCCGCTGACCACCCACCCGAAAGTGCGCATGGTCTCGCTGACCGGCTCGGTCGCCACCGGCAGCCGCATCATCGCCGGTACCGCCGACACCGTTAAGCGCATGCACATGGAACTGGGCGGCAAGGCCCCGGTGCTGATCTTCGACGACGCCGACATCGACGCCGCCGTGGAAGGCATCCGCACCTTCGGCTTCTACAACGCCGGGCAAGACTGCACCGCCGCCTGCCGCATCTATGCACAGAAGGGCATCTACGCCAAGTTCGTGCAGAAGCTCGGCGAAGCGGTGGCCAGCATCCAGTACGGCGAGCAGGACGACCCCAACACCGAGCTGGGCCCGGTCATCACCGAGCAGCATCTGGAGCGCGTCATCGGCTTCGTCGAGCGTGCCCGCCAGGTGCCGCACATCGAAGTGGTCACCGGCGGCAAGCGTGCCGACCGTCCGGGCTTCTTCTTCGAGCCGACCGTACTCGCCGGCGCCCGCCAGGACGACGAAGTGGTCCGTCGCGAAATCTTCGGCCCGGTGGTTTCGGTCACCGAGTTCGAGGACGAAGCACAGGCACTGGCCTGGGCCAACGACTCCGACTACGGCCTGGCCTCCTCGGTGTGGACCAGCGACATCGGCCGCGCCCATCGCCTGTCGGCCCGCCTGCAGTACGGCTGCACCTGGGTCAACACGCACTTCATGCTGACCACCGAGATGCCCCACGGTGGCATGAAGCTGTCGGGCTACGGCAAGGACATGTCCATGTATGGCCTGGAAGACTACACAGCGATCCGCCACGTAATGATCAAACACTGATTGGGAGTAAGGCCTGCTGCGCGTCGGCGGAGCTGCGTTGAAACGTAGCGCAGCGAAGTAACAGCCAACGGCTGGCCCGCAGGGCGAGCGAAGCGAGTCAAACGGGGACGGGCCCAGTCATTTACAGCTCGTAAACTCCTGGGCCCGCCCCCGTTTCCGCCTCGTCCTGCTCTAGCTCGCGCGGTCGTTGGCTCCTCGCAACATCGTAAAGATCCAAATCTTCAAAACGGCGCCCCGCTCGACCGGGACCGCCGCGCGGCCACGAATGCCGCAAACCCTTCCGGATGGAAGGGAAAAACCACGACAGCCCATGCCCCGGGCCATCACCTTGCAAGGACACCCCATGACCATCACCCGCCGCGACTTCCTCAACGGCGTAGCCCTCACCATCGGCGCCGGTCTTACCCCGCTGCAACTGCTCCAGGCCGCACCTTCCGGCCGCTACTACCCGCCAGCCCTCACCGGCATGCGCGGCAGCCATCCCGGCGCGTTCGAGGTCGCGCACCAGATGGGCTGGGAGAAGAAGGTGTTCGACACCGATGGCCTGAAGATCGAGGAGCAGTACGACCTGGTGGTGGTCGGCGGCGGCATCAGCGGCCTCTCCGCGGCCTGGTTCTACCGCCAGAAGCACCCCAACGCGCGTGTGCTGATCATCGAGAACCACGACGACTTCGGCGGCCACGCCAAGCGCAACGAATTCCAGGTCGGCGGCCGGATGATCCTAGGCTACGGCGGCAGCGAAGCCTTCCAGTCGCCCAAGCACCTCTACAGCGACACCGTCAACGGCCTGCTCAAGCAGCTCAATGTCGACGTCGACCGCTTCGAAACCGCCTTCGACCGCGACTTCTATCCGAGCCTTGGCCTGTCGCGCGGCGTGTTCTTCGACAAGGCCGGCTTCGGCGAAGCCAAGATGGTCAGCGGCGACCCGACCCCGATGGTGGCCGACGACATCGCCCCGGAAAAACTCAATGCCCGTAGCTGGCGCGCCTTCATCGGCGACTTCCCGCTGCCCGAGGCCGACCGCCAGGCGCTGATCGACCTGCACGAGGCCCCCAGGGACTACCTCGCCGGCAAGACCCGCGAAGAGAAGGAAGCGTACCTGGCCAAGACCAGCTACCAGGACTTCCTGCGCAAGGACGTCGGCCTGAGCGAAGCGGCAACCCGCTACTTCCTCAGCCGTACCAACGACTTCTCCGCGCTGAGCATCGACGCCGTTTCGGCCGACTCCGCCTACTCCGTCGGCTTCCCCGGTTTCGCCGGCATGAACCTCTCGCCCATCAGCGAGGAAGCCAAGGCCGAGATGGAGGAGCCGTACATCTACCACTTCCCCGACGGCAACGCCTCGCTGGCCCGCCTGCTGGTGCGCGGCCTGATTCCCGGTGTGGCGCCGGGCAAGGACATGAACGACATCGTCCTGGCCACCTTCGACTACTCGAAACTCGACCAGCCGAAGAACGCCGTGCGCCTGCGCCTGAACAGCACCGCCGTAAGCGTGAAGAACCGCGACGGCGGCGTGGACGTCGGCTACAGCCGAGCCGGCCAGTTGCACCGCGTGCGCGGCAAGCACTGCGTGCTGGCCTGCTACAACATGATCATCCCCTACATCCTGCGCGACCTTTCCGCCGAGCAGAGCCACGCCCTGGCGCAGAACGTTAAGTTCCCGCTGGTGTACACCAAGGTGGTGATCCGCAACTGGCAGAGCTTCATGAAGCTGGGCGTACACGAAATCTACGCGCCGAACCAGCCTTACAGCCGCGTGAAGCTCGACTACCCGGTGGACATCGGCGGCTACAGCCACCCGCGCGACCCGAACCGGCCCATCGGCCTGCACATGGTCTACGTGCCCACCAGCCCCAACGCAGGCATGGATGCACGCACCCAGGCCCGCGTCGGCCGCGGCAAGCTCTACGCCATGAGCTTCGAGCAGATGGAAGGCATGATCCGCGACCAGTTGCAGGCCATGCTCGGCCCGGCGGGCTTCGACCACCAGAAGGACATCCAGGCGATCACCATCAACCGTTGGTCGCACGGCTATTCGTACTTCTCCAACAGCCTCTTCGATGATGAGGATGAGAGCGAAAAACTGATGAAGCTGGCCCGCGCCAGAGTCGGCAACGTCACCATCGCCAACTCCGACGCCGCCTGGGACGCCTATGCCCACGCGGCCATCGACGAAGCCTGGCGCGCGGTGGGCGAACTGTCCTGATGCACCCGGCGCCACGCCCCTGCGTGGCGCCGCCTGTAATGGCCATCCGGCCGAAACCCGCGGGCACGCCCGCAACGGAGGCAAGCATGCGTCACCTCGTCAGAGCGTTTTACCTGCTGTCGCTGTTCACCTTTGCCGGCCTTGTACAGGCCGCAGAGTCGCCCAGACAGATAGTCGACGCCTACATGGCTGCGTGGAACGCCCACGACGCCGAGAAGGCCGCCAGCTACCTGGCCAAGGACGCGGAGTACTTCGACGTCACCGTCGGCACCCCGCAGAAAGGCCGTGAAGCCGCGCGCGACAATGTGATCAAGGTGTTCGTGGGGGCCGTGCCGGACCTCAAGTGGAAGATGAACGGCAAGCCGATCGTCGACAAGGACGGCATCGCCTTCCAGTGGACCTTCAGCGGCACCAACACCGGCGCCTGGGACGCCCAGACCCCGGCCACCAACAAGCCGCTGTCGTTCGACGGCGTGAGCTACGTGAAGGTCAAGGACGGCAAGATCGTCTACCAGGGCGACTACTACGACGCCCTCGGCCTGCACAAACAGCTCGGCTGGTAAGCGACATCCGGTAGCGCCTTTGTAGGATGGGTGGAGCACAGCGATACCCATGCTGTGTATGCAAGGAGCGATGGGTATCGCTGCGCTCCACCCATCCTACGACCAGCGTCCTGCAAAACAGCCGCGCCTCTGGCACGACTGACATAAGAAGAAGACAAACCCTCGCCTACCCCTGCCCTCACCCGCCATTGCAGTGTGCCCAGCCATGCCAACACTCGAACAACGGCCCGAGACGGCCGAAGACAGCTCCAGCACCCGCTCCACCATCGACCAGGTCAAGCAACTGATCGCCGACCTCAATGTGCGCTGGACCCAGATCAGCAAAGTCTCCGAAGTCATCAAGCAGATCGCCAAGAACACCAACCTCGTTGCGCTCAACGCCGCCATCGAGGCTGCCCGCGCCGGGGAAAGCGGGCGCGGCTTCGCCGTGGTCGCTGATGAAGTACGCCGCCTGGCCACCCAGTCGGCCAACGCCACCGCCGACATCGGCAACGTCGTCGCCTCGATCAAGAGCGAAAGCGCCAAGGCCCTGGCCGACGTCGAACAGGCCGAGCACTCCAGCCTGCTCGACACCGCCCGCGTGGTGCTGGCCAGCGAGGCGCAGCGGCTGGAAGCACGCTTCGCCGTGATGGCCACCGCGCTCTATGGCCTGAAGAACTTCCTGATCGGCATGAAGGCCCGCAACCTCGGCCCGCAGCGCGAGCAGATAGACGCCGTGATGCACGAATACCTGGTCCGCAACCCTGACCTGCTGGCCTTTGCCTGCGGCTGCGAACCCAACGCCTTCGATGGCCGCGACAGCGAGTTCAGCGCAGCGCCGGGCCACGACGCCAGCGGCCGCATCATGGCTTACTGGCACCGCGGCAATGGCGTAGTCCAGCGCGAATGCCTGGTCGGTTACGACAAGGCCGATGGCAGCGGCGACTGGTACCAGATCCCCCGCGACAAGGGCCGCGATGTGTTCATGGAGCCCTATGAATACAGCGTCGCCGGCAGCACCGTGCTGATGACCTCGTTCATGTCGCCGATGACTGCCAATGGCCGCTTCCTCGGCATACTCGGTGCCGACTACACCCTGCACCAGTTGCAGGAAAGCCTCGGCAAGCTCGCCCCGATGGGCAATGGCCGCTACGCGCTGCTCTCCAACGCGGGCGTCTACGTCACCCATCCCGATGCCCGCCGCCTGGGCGACAAGGCCAGCGAGCTGCCCGGCGAGGCGCGCGCTGCCATTGCCCGGGGCAAACCGTGGGAGCAGGTCAAGGGCCAGCGCGCGGAGCTGTTGCAGCCCATCCACGTGGGCGACAGCGACGCGCCGTGGGCGCTGATGATGAGCTTCGAGCTGGCGAAGGCTGTGGAGTAGAGCCTTTGCCGGGCTCCGACGGGCTCTGTGCGCACCCGATGCCTCAGCACGAAAGAACTGCGTTCGTAGGATGGGTGGAGCGCAGCGATACACATCCTACGAAGAGCCGTCCCCAACCCTGGCACCCGATACCGGCGACCAAACCCCTGGCGCGCACAGAGTCCCTTCAGAAAGCTGAGTGGAGATGTTGCGCAGAGGGGCGAGCGGCATGGGTTCCGCGAGAGGCTCGAAGGGCCAGGGCCGACCCTCGGAGCGGAGCGAGGGCAGTCTGAGCGAAGCAAATACCCGGATGCCGGAACGAGACCTTTGGGTTCCTTTTGGGACGGAGGCTATCCAACGTTTGGCAAAAGGGACTCCCCCAGAAGGGCAAAACAAAAAGCCCCCGCCCACACAGAAGCCACGCCTAGCCATCCCACAAGAAAGCACCGCCAGGAAAGCCACGAACAGCACCAACGACACGCCCACCCCACACAGCTCCAAAAGATCGCCCGTGAGCAACCCTGCCCCGTCAGAACACCCTGATTGACCTTCCGCTACCCAGCCCTTACCGTTGCCCAGCCGCTCAACCGAGTGGCACGGGATTGGCGTCCCGGCTCCGTGATCGGCGCGCACCGCAAGGTACGCGTCCGCATGGTTGCGTCTGTGTTATGGGCGGGCCGTGCAGGGCATCTTCGGATGCACCGGGTAATCACGACCGGCACGCCAACCTGTACGGCCCGCTCTCCCAGATTGGCGTTTGGGCGAGCGGAAACGCTCAGGCACTCAATCTGAGACTGCCATGACTCCCTTCGTGATTCGTGAAAACGCAACATCCCTCGAACTCTTCGACGCCGCCGAAAAGCGTCAGACCGCCGCGCGCAACGCCCTGGCTCTGCTGGCCAGCGCCCGCGACCTGGGCTGCCCGGACGGCGACCTGCTGGCCGGCGCGCTTTCCGGCCTGGAGCTGCTGCTCAAGGACGCCGCCGAACTCTACGACGCGGCGCGCCACAAGGGCTGACGCGCCGCGCAGTCCCTACGCCTCGATGATCACCTTCAATGCCTTGTTCTGCGCCGCCTTGCCGAAGGTGGCGTAGGCATCGAGGATGTCCGCAAGCGCGAAGCGGTGGGTGATCAACTGCTCGGGGCGCAGTTTCCCCGCTTCCACGCTCTTGAGCAGCATGGGCGTCGTCACCGCGTCCACCAGCCGCGTGCGCAGCGTGATGTTGTGCGACCACAGGCGCTCCAGATGCAGCTCTACCGGCGCGCCATGCACGCCGAGCACGGCGATGTCGCCACCGGGCGCGATGAGGTTTTCACAGAGGGTGAAGGTCGCCGGGACGCCTACCGCCTCGATGGCGCTGTCCACGCCCAGCCCGCCGGTCAGCGCCATGACTTTCTCGACCACCTGTGCGTCGCCGGCATTGATGCAGTTGGTAGCGCCGAAACCACGGGCGACTTCCAGGCGGTTGTCGTCCAGGTCGATCATGATGATCCGCGTCGGCGAGTAGAACTGCGCGGTGAGCAGCGCCGCCAGGCCCACCGGGCCGGCACCGACGATGGCAACGGTGCCGCCGGGCTGCACCCGGCCATTGAGCACCCCGCATTCGAAACCGGTGGGGAGGATGTCGCTTAGCATCACCATCGCCTCTTCTTCCACCCCGGCGGGCAGGTGGTAGAGGCTGGTATCGGCGTGGGGAATACGTACTTTCTCGGCCTGGGTGCCGTCGATGGTGTGGCCGAGGATCCAGCCGCCGGTGCGGCAGTGGGAGGTCATGCCCTTGCGGCAGAAGTCGCACTTGCCGCAGGCGCTGATGCAGGAGATCAGCACGCGGTCGCCGGGCTTGAACTGGCTGACCGCCGCGCCGACCTGTTCAACCACGCCCACACCTTCGTGGCCGAGGATGCGGCCTGGCGTGCAGGTGGGTACGTCGCCCTTGATGATGTGCAGGTCAGTGCCGCACAAAGTGGTTTTCACCAGCCGCACCACGGCGTCGCCGGGCTGCTGCAGTTGCGGATCGGGCCGATCTTCCAGTGCGATGTCGCCGACACCGCGATATACCAGCGCTTTCATGGTCCTGCTCCTGTGCGGATTGATCCGACAAGGCTAGGCGCACCGCCGCACAGGCGGTCTGACTCCGATCAACGGTAGCGGTCAGTGGCGGTCCGGCAACTCGGTGATGTGGATTTCGGTGACCAGCGCCGGCCTCGCCAACGGCGTACGCGAGAGCAGCGGACAAAAGCGCGAGAGGCTGCCGATGAGCTCCCACTGGGTGTCCAGCGCTCGCGACAATTCATCGACATCGCTCAGGCTGCGCTGGCCGACGCGTTGCAGGTGCGGGTCCGGGCAATGGCTGAGCTCCACCGACAGGCGGGTGATCAGCGTGCTGAGGCTGGACATGTTGCGGGTGGCGAGTGCAAGGATGTTCGCCAGCAGGGCGATTTCCGATTGCGGGATGACGGCGGGCGATGCAGGTGCGTCCATGCGTGCTCCAGAGGTCGGGTGCGCAATCCATTGCGCGGGCTCGGCGAGAACAGCATCACATTGCCACTTTGCGATAACTGTCACATTTCCATTCTTTCTCTGACCGACAGGTCACGCGGACTGCGCCGCGTGACCCGATACCTGTCACGCCTCGCCGAAAGCCTTGCGCCGTGGCGTTCCGCGCTGGGCCGCACGCAGGTATTGCGCGGGCCAGGGCACCGGCTGGCCGCCCAGTTCATCGGCGGCATGCAGCGGCCAGTAAGGGTCGCGCAGCAGTTCACGGGCCAGCAGGATGAGATCGGCCTGGCCAGTGCGCAAGATGTGCTCGGCCTGCACCGGCTCGGTGATCATGCCGACAGTGCCGCTGGCGACGGCGGCCTCCTTGCGCACGCGCTCGGCGAACTGCGTCTGGTAGCCCGGCCCTACCGGGATCTCGGCGTTCACGGCGGTGCCGCCGGAGGATACGTCGATCAGATCGACGCCCAGGTCTTTCAGGCGGCGCGCCAGTTCCACGGTTTCGTCGGGGTTCCAGCCGTCTTCCACCCAATCGGTGGCGGAGAGGCGGACGAACAGCGGCAGTTCCTGCGGCCACACCGCGCGCACGGCCTGGGTGACTTCCAGCAGGAAGCGAATGCGGTTTTCGAAGCAGCCGCCGTAGCTGTCGCGGCGCTGGTTGGACAGAGGCGACAGGAACTGGTGCAACAGGTAGCCGTGGGCGGCATGCACTTCGGCGATTTTGAAGCCGGCGGCCAGGGCGCGCTCGGCGCCGCGCACGAACTGCTGCCTGATGCTCGCCATCTGCTCTTCGCTCAGGGCGATGGGCGAGGTGTGCTGCGGGTCGAAGGCGATGGCCGACGGCGCCACGGGCGTCCAGCCTCCTTCGTTGATCGGCACCGAGCCGTGCTTGCCCAGCCACGGCGCCCAGGTGCTGGCCTTGCGTCCGGCGTGAGCCAGTTGCACGCCGGCAACCGCGCCCTGGGTTTCGAGGAAGCGGGTGATGCGGCGCAACGGTTCGATCTGTTCGTCGCTCCAGATGCCCAGGTCTTCGGCGCTGATGCGCCCTTCCGGAGCGACAGCGGTGGCTTCGACGATCACCAGGCCCGCACCACCCACGGCGCGGCTGCCCAGGTGGACCAGGTGCCAGTCGTTGGCCAGGCCGTCCTGGGCGGAGTACTGGCACATGGGCGAGACGGCAATGCGGTTAGGCAGGGTCAGTTGGCGCAGGGTCAAGGGCTCGAACAACTGGCTCATGGCGGAACTCCCTCTGGTCTTCAGAACGTGTACTTGAACTGTAGACCGGGATCGCCGGGCGACGCTGGCAATCGTCGCCCGGCAGGGTATTCAGCCGTCCGCCAGTGCCGCTTCCTTAGCTGGCATGGCGCCGTCGAAGGCCGGATCGAGGCTATAGCGCTTGCGCTCGTCGCGCACCAGCATGCCGCTCTGGTGCAGACGCCGCAGGCTCTGGCTGACACTCTCCAGGCCGATCGACGGGCCGGGGCCTTGCAGGTGCGCGTGCAACTCGGCGGCGGTACTGCTGCCCAGTACCGACAGGGCATCGAGCAGCTTGAGGCGCGGCAGGCTGCAGCGCAGGCCGGCCAGTTCAAGCAGTTGACGGGAACGGCGCTGGCTGCGGCGGGCGGAGAGTTCGGCAACAGCCGTCATGGGCGCACCTCCGCCGGGATGGCACGCGCGGATTCGCAGCAAGGGGGAACAGACATTCGGGCCTCCGTTCTTATCGTCTGCGCGCGCCTCGTACGGGGCGGAACGCACGCTCTCAATTAACAAGACGAATGAGCGGGGCAAAACCTGCAAAGGGATTTCGCATCGGCATGTTTCCCGATGCGAACAAGGGGCTTAACGCGGGGCGATGTGGGCAACCATCAACTGCACGCTCTCGTTGCCACGGAACTCGTTGACGTCGAGCTTGTAGGCCACTTCGGCCCAGCGCACGGTGGGGTTGGGCCAGATGTCGCGGTCGATGTTGAAGGCGATGGCGTCGAGCTGCTGCGATCCGCACTCGGTCTTGAGCACCAGCTTGAGGTGGCGCTCGCCGACGATGCGCTGCTGGACGATCTGGAATACGCCGTGGAACAGCGGTTCGGGGAAGTGCTGCCCCCACGGGCCGGCCTGGCGAATCGCCCGCGCCAGTTCCAGGTGGAACTCTTCGGCGCCCAGTTGCCCATCGGAAAGCAGACGGCCGGTGAGGTCGTCTTCGTCCAGTTGGCGGCGCACTTCGGCATCGAAGGCGGCGGAGAATGCGCCGAAGTTTTCCTGCGACAACGACAGGCCGGCGGCCATCGCGTGGCCGCCGAACTTGCTGATCAGCCCCGGATGGCGGGCCGCTACGGCGTCCAGCGCGTCGCGGATGTGGAAGCCCGGCACCGAGCGCGCCGAGCCTTTGAGGGTGCCGTCGCCTGCGTCGGCGAAGGCGATGGTCGGGCGGTGGTAACGCTCTTTCAGGCGCGACGCGAGGATACCGATCACGCCCTGGTGCCATTCGGGGTCGAACAGGCACAGGCCGAAAGGCATTTCCTCTACCGGCAGCTCCTTGAGCTGGGCGAGCGCTTCGCGCTGCATGCCCTGCTCGATGGCCTTGCGGTCCTGGTTGAGACCGTCGAGTTGCGCGGCCATGTCGCGGGCGAGGTTTTCGTCCTCGCACAACAGCAGTTCGATACCCAGGGACATGTCGTCCAGCCGCCCGGCGGCGTTCAGGCGCGGGCCGAGGATGAAGCCGAGGTCTGTGGAGGTGATCCGCCGACAGTCGCGCCCCGCCACTTCGAGCAACGCGCGCAGCCCCGGACGGGCGCGGCCGGCACGGATGCGCGCCAACCCCTGGTGGACGAGGATGCGGTTGTTGGCATCCAGCGGCACAACATCGGCAACGCTGCCGAGGGAGACGAGGTCGAGCAGCTCTGCGAGGTTCGGTTCGGCGATGCCCCGGGCGGCGAACCAGCCGCGCTCGCGCAGGCGGGCACGCAGGGCAAGCATGACGTAGAAGATCACACCGACCCCGGCCATTGCCTTGCTGGGGAAGTCACAGCCGGGCTGGTTGGGGTTGACGATGGCATCGGCGGCCGGCAGCTCCGGGCCCGGCAGGTGGTGGTCGGTGACCAGTACGCGCAGGCCGGCGGCCTTGGCTGCGGCAACGCCTTCGATGCTGGAGATGCCGTTGTCGACGGTCACCAGCAGCTCAGGGCGTTTCTCCAGCGCCACGGCGACGATCTCGGGGGTCAGCCCGTAGCCATATTCGAAGCGGTTCGGCACCAGGTAGTCGACCCAGGCGGCGCCGAGCATGCGCAGGGCCAGCACGCCGACGCTGCTGGCGGTGGCGCCATCGGCATCGAAGTCGCCGACGTAGAGGATGCGCTGGCCGCGCTCCAGCGCATCGACGAGCAATTCCACCGCCGCATCCACCCCCTTGAGCTGCTGGTAGGGGATCAGCCGCGCCAGGCCCTTGTCCAGCTCGGCGGCGCTCTGTACGCCACGTGCGGCGTAGAGGCGGGTCAGCAGAGGTGGCAGGTCGCCCAGGTTGGGCAGGTTTTCCGGGAGCGGGCGGGATTCGATGCGCATGGGTGTTCCAGTTGTAGCTTGTCTAGATTTCGTCCGGAGCTTGCGATCTGGAGCCGGGCAAGGCTGCGGCGGGCCTGGATGACGGAGTTTGCAGCAGAGCGGTAAATGAGCGAGCCCGTCCGGCAGGCACGCAGCAGCCCCGGATCAGCGTTCGCCCATCAGCCATTCCACCTGCAGCTCATGCTGGCCGCGCTCGTCGGTGACGAAGATGGTTCCTTCGCTGATCATCACGGTCCAGTTTATCGAGCGCGGCAGGTCGCGGGAGATTTCCTCCAGCGGCTCCTGTGGCATGGCGACGACGTTGAGGTTCTTCAGGTGGCGCACGGTGTCGAGCACCTTGGTGGTCCACACGCGCAGGTTGCCGTAGGCAACCAGGGTCAGCTTTTCGCAGCGGCGCGAGCACCAGGTCAGGCGCTCGGCGTCGGGCTGGCCGACTTCGATCCAGTGCAGCACGCGGTCGTCCAGGCTCTTTTCCCACAAGGAAGGCTCTTCCACGTCCGACAGGCCTCGGCCGAATGCGAGCTGCTCGCTGTACCAGATGACGTAGGCAAGCAGACGCACCGCCAGGCGCTCCTCGGTCTCGGAGGGATGGCGGGCGACGGTGAAACGCAGGGTCTCGTAGACCCCACGGTCGAGGTCGGTCAGGCTGATATCGGCTTTGTAGGGCGTGGCGGACAGGGCCATAGCGGTTCCCGGCGATTTTTGAAGGCGGCAAGTCTACCGCGAAAGCGTCGACCAGGGGCCCGCCAACGAGTGCTCAGCCGCGGGTACGACGGTCGGCACCTGGCTCCGGGGCGGCCAGTTCGATGCGATTGCGACCCTTTGCCTTGGCGGCGTAGAGCGCCTGGTCAGCCAGTGACAGCAGGCGCACCAGTTCGTGGCCGGCTTCGCGAGTGGTGGCAATGCCGATGCTGACGCTGAGCTGGCCATCGGCCATGAATGGCAGTTCGGCGAACTCGCGGCGGATGCGTTCGGCCACCTGGCAGGCGCCTTCGGTATCGGCGCTCACCAGCAGGCAGGCAAACTCTTCGCCGCCAATGCGGGCGAACAGGTCCTGCTTGCGCATGCGCGAGGCGGTGATACGGCTGAATTCGACAAGCACACGATCGCCCGCCGGGTGCCCGAAGGAGTCGTTCAGACGCTTGAAGTTGTCGAGGTCGCATAGCAGCAGCGACGCCTGCTCGCCGCGCTCGGCGCACAACCGCAGCAAGCGTTCGCCGGAGTCCATGAAGGCGCGCCGGTTGCCCACTCCGGTCAGCGGGTCGCTCAGGGCTGCGCTGCGGAATTGAAGCTCGGCGCGCTCCTTGACCATCGACAGGGTGGCGAAGGAGATGCCGATGGCATAAAGCATGGTTTCGAAAACCAGCAGGGTGAAGAAGGTGCTGCCCTGGCCGTGGCTGTTCACGCTCTCGAACGGCATGCCGCGGTCGACCACCAGGCGCACCAAGTAGAAACCGGTGTGAAACACCATCAGCGCCAGCGTGGGGCGCAGTTCGACCTCCAGTTTGCGGCGGCTGCGCAGCAGCTCGCTGATGGCGGCCAGGCAATAGACGATGGTAATCGAGGTGTTGACGAATATGCGTGCCGCCAGCGATTCATAGAACGCCGGCCACAGGCACAGCAGGGCCCAGAAGGCTGCGCCTGCACCGATCAGCGGCCAGTGCGGGCGGCGGCCGGCGAACACGCGCATGGCGGTCCAGTTCATTGCTGCGCACAGGTACAGCCCGATGTTCCCCAGCAGGATCGGCACCAGGTCGATGCCCATACCCCGCAGGGAGCCCAGAAAGGTGCCGAGAGCGCCGAGCAGAAGCATCGCACTCATGTATCCCAGGGTCGGGTCGCGGCGGCCGCCATGCCAGGCGAACGCCATCAGCACGCCGACCAGGGTGAGCACGTAGAGATCGACTACGACCAGGGTTGGCAGGCTGAGCGTCATGCCCCCTCCTCGCCATCCACCTGCGTGCGTCCCGGTAGCGACACCGGAGGGCAGGAAAATTGGAATGACGGTAACACACGCATCGGAATTACCCTGTCCAGGGTGAGACGAGCTCAAAGAATAGTCTTCGGGTCCCGTTACTCTACGCGTGCCCATAGCCCGCGCAAAGCTCCGATGTCCGACGAGCAGCCGGGCGGCCTGTTCGAACGGCCGCGCAGGGGGTAGAGTCCGGCGACCAACCGCCGAACGGATCGATCGATGAACAGCACCGCCAAACCTCTCGCCGGCCTCAAGGTCATCGAACTCGGAACCTTGATAGCTGGCCCCTTCGCCTCGCGCCTGTGCGCGGAGTTCGGCGCCGAGGTGGTCAAGGTGGAGTCTCCCGATGGCGGCGACCCGTTGCGCAAGTGGCGCAAGCTCTACGAGGGCACGTCGCTATGGTGGTTCGTGCAGGCGCGCAACAAGCGCTCGCTGACGCTGAACCTCAAGCATGAATCAGGCCGCGAGGTGCTGAAGAAGCTGCTGGCGGAAGCGGACATCCTGATCGAGAACTTCCGCCCCGGCGTGCTGGAGAAGCTTGGCCTGGGCTGGGACGTGATTCATGCGCTGAACCCGAAGCTGGTGATGGTGCGCCTTTCCGGTTTCGGCCAGAGCGGCCCGTACAAGGACCAGCCGGGCTTCGGCGCGGTGGGCGAATCGATGGGCGGTCTGCGTTATATCACCGGTTTCGAGGATCGCCCGCCGGTGCGTACCGGCATCTCCATCGGCGACTCCATCGCCGCGCTGTGGGGCGTGATTGGCGCGCTCATGGCGCTGCGCCACCGCGAGGTGAACGGCGGACAAGGCCAGGTGGTGGACGTGGCGCTCTACGAGGCGGTATTCGCGATGATGGAGTCGATGGTGCCGGAGTTCGATGTATTCGGCTTCATCCGCGAGCGCACTGGCAATATCATGCCGGGCATCACGCCCTCTTCCGTACACACCACCGCCGACGGCAAGCACGTGCAGATCGCGGCCAACGGCGACGCGATCTTCCGCCGTTTCATGTTGGCCATTGGCCGCGTCGACCTGGCAGAAGACCCGCTGCTGGCCGATAACGCCGGCCGCGATGCGCGGCGCGACGAGCTCTACGGCATTATCGACCGCTGGGCGCGCGCAACGCCCCTGGAAAAGGTGCTTGAGGTGCTGGGCGAGGCCCAGGTGCCGGCCAGCCGCATCTACTCCGCCGAGGATATGTTCGCCGATCCGCAGTTCCTCGCCCGCGAGATGTTCCTCTCGGCGAAGCTGCCGGACGGCAAGCCCTTCCGTATGCCTGGCATCGTGCCCAAGCTGTCCGACACGCCCGGTTCGGCCGAGTGGATCGGCCCGGGCTTGGGCGAGCATACGGACGAGGTGCTCGGCGGCCTTGGCTACGACGCGGCGGCCATTGCCGAGCTGCGGCGGCAGGGGGCGGTGTAGGGCTCGCCAGAAACGCGCACGCCGCCTCTCAGGGCGGCGTTCTTTCATACCTGCATCACGTTCCGTAACTGAGCACCTGTGCGCGCTGGCGCAGGGCGATAATGACATCGTCTTCCATCCGCCCTTCCTGGATCAGCAGATCGCGCCGGATCGACTGCACCGCCGCTTCGCTGCTCTGATGGTCGGCCAGGTGCTGGCCTTCGATCACCCGGCGCAGCATGATCTCGCCATCGTCCCGGGTGAGGGTCAGGATTCGGCCGCCATCAGGCCTGGCCGGACCGAGGGACGGTATGTAGGGAGCGAAGGTCTCGGTCAGCAGTGTACTCAGCCGATCCATGTCATATCTCCTTGTTGCGAAATGAAAACCTGGAGAAAAGACAGCACGATTGGCGATTAAGTTCGCCACGCTTAGTACCGCCGGTCCATAAGAGAAAGACCGCGGCCATGAAAAAGCCCGCCATGTTGGCGGGCTCTTTCATCGATCAGGTCCGGCTCAGAGCGGCTTGCCACGGTTGCCGTGGGCGCTGACGAAGGCCTGAACCTTGGCCAGTTCGTTCGGCAGCACGGTGCAACGCTCGTCCCGCTGGAACAGGTCGGAGAGGTGTGCCGGCAATGCCGGGACGGTCTCGATGCCGGCCTTCTCCACCGCTTCCGGGAACTTGACCGGATGCGCGGTGCCCAGGGTGACCATCGGCACGGACAGGCTGCGGCGGCATTCACGGGCAGCGCGCACGCCAATGGCCGTGTGCGGGTCGAGCAGTTCGTCGCATTCGGCGTAGACCTGGGCGATGGTTTCGCAGGTCTGCACGTCGTCCACGGCCAGGGAGTCGAACAGGCGGCGGGCTTCGGTCCAACGATCGTCTTCGACAGACAGCTTGCCGGTGGCCTTGAAGTTGCCCATCAGGTCGGCGATGGCCTTGCCGTTGCGGCCATGCAGGTCGAACAGCAGGCGCTCGAAGTTGGAGGAGACCATGATGTCCATCGACGGCGACAGCGACGGGTGCAGCGTATCCTTGTCGTAGCGGTTGCCGGACATGAAGCGATGCAGGATGTCGTTGCGGTTGGTCGCGACGATCAGTTGGCTGATCGGCAGGCCCATGTTGCGCGCCAGGTAGCCGGCGAAAATGTCGCCGAAGTTGCCGGTAGGCACCGAGAAGGCAATGGAGCGCGCCGGTGCGCCGAGCTGGATGGCGGCATGGAAGTAATAGACGATCTGGGCCATGATCCGCGCCCAGTTGATCGAGTTCACTGCCACCAGACGGGTGCCCTTGAGGAAACCCTGGTCAGCGAAGCTGGCCTTGACCATTTCCTGGCAGTCGTCGAAGTTGCCTTCGATTGCGATGTTATGGATGTTCTCGCCGAGGATGGTGGTCATCTGACGGCGCTGCACTTCGGACACACGGTTGTGCGGGTGCATGATGAAGATGTCGACGTTCTCGCAGGCCTTGCAGCCTTCGATGGCGGCCGAGCCGGTATCGCCGGAGGTGGCGCCCATGATCACCACGCGCTCGCCGCGCTTGGTCAGCACGTGGTCGAGCAGGCGGCCGAGCAGTTGCAGGGCGAAGTCCTTGAAGGCCAGGGTCGGGCCGTGGAACAGCTCCAGCACCCATTCGTTGCCGTTGAGCTGGCGCAGCGGCGCCACGGCGTCATGGGCGAAGACGCCGTAGGTCTCTTCGAGGATTTTCTTGAAGTCAGCGTCGGAGATGCTGCCGGCGACGAACGGGCGCATCACGCGGAAGGCCAGCTCGTGGTAAGGCAGGCCGGCCCAGGAGGCGATCTCTTCGACGGTGAAGCGCGGCAGGTTTTCCGGCACGTAGAGGCCGCCGTCGCTGGCCAGGCCAGCCAGCAGCACGTCTTCGAAGTTCAGCGCGGGCGCCTGGCCGCGGGTACTGATGTAACGCATGGTGTGAAACCTTCGGGTTGGCGACGACGCCGGAGCGCCGCCGCGTTCGATTCAGTTCAGTTGTTCGACGCGGATGCGTACGACATTGCCGACCACGTCATCCAGCGCTTCCAGCGCGGCGATGGCTTCGATGATGCGCGACTCGAGCACGCGGTGGGTAACCAGGATCATCGGCACCAGACCGTCATGCTCTTCGACTTCCATCTGCATGATCGATTCGATGTTGATGCCGCGCTCGGAGAGGATGGTCGCCACCTGGGCCAGTACGCCCGGATGGTCCTTGGCCTGGATGCGCAGGTAGTAGGCGCTTTCGCAGGCGTCGATCGGCAGGATCGGGTGGTCGGAGAGTGCGTCCGGCTGGAAGGCCAGGTGCGGTACGCGGTTCTCCGGGTCGGCGGTCATGGCGCGAACCACGTCCACCAGGTCGGCGACCACCGAGGATGCGGTGGGCTCCATGCCAGCGCCCGCGCCGTAGAACAGCGTGGAGCCAGCGGCGTCGCCGTTGACCATGACGGCGTTCATGACGCCATTCACATTGGCGATCAAGCGGTCGGCCGGGATCAGGGTCGGGTGCACGCGCAGTTCGATGCCCTTGTCGGTACGACGGGCGACGCCCAGATGCTTGATGCGGTAGCCCAGCGCTTCGGCGTAGTTCACGTCGGCGGTGGTGAGCTGGGTGATGCCTTCGGTGTAGGCCTTGTCGAACTGCAGCGGGATGCCGAAGGCGATGGATGCCAGGATGGTCAGCTTGTGCGCGGCATCGATGCCTTCGACGTCGAAGGTCGGATCGGCTTCGGCATAGCCCAGCGCCTGAGCTTCCTTCAGTACATCGGCGAAGGCACGGCCTTTCTCGCGCATTTCGGTGAGGATGAAGTTGCCGGTGCCGTTGATGATGCCGGCAAGCCAGTTGATGCGGTTGGCGGCCAGGCCCTCGCGGATCGCCTTGATCACCGGGATGCCGCCGGCCACAGCGGCTTCGAAGGCGACGATGACGCCCTTCTCGCGGGCCTTGGCGAATATTTCGTTACCGTGCACGGCGATCAGCGCCTTGTTGGCGGTAACCACATGCTTGCCGTTCTCGATGGCCTTGAGCACCAGCTCGTGGGCCAGGGTATAGCCACCGATCAGCTCGATGACCACGTCGATTTCCGGGTTGTTCGCCACGTCGAAGATATCGGCAGTAATGGGGGTGCTACCGGTTTCACACTTCGGATTGGGGCGACGGGCGGCAATCTGCGCAACCTCGATACCACGCCCGGCACGGCGGGCAATCTCCTCGGCGTTGCGTTTGAGTACATTGAAGGTACCGCCACCGACGGTCCCCAACCCACAGATTCCCACTTTCACCGGTTTCACGCTGAAACTCCCCAATCATCGCAGCACGGGGTACCTGACGCACCGTGCCCGCAACAAGGCGGGCACAGGGGCAGGCACCAGAATCGGACCGGGCTGTCGCCCGGCCCATTGTCAAAAGGAACCGCACATTACGAAGCGGTTCTTTATTAGTCAATCGAAGCGCAAGGCCCGATTCACTTGGCCTGCAGGGCCAACTTGGCGATTTGCCCGGCGGGCTGGTAGCCCGGCAGCATCTGGCCGTTTGCCAGAATGATCGCCGGAGTGCCCTGCACGCCGACCATCTGGCCCAGTTCCAGTTGCTTGTTGACCGGGTTGTCGCACTTGGCGGCCTTCACGTCTTTCTCGTGGAACATGTCGGTCATCGCGGCCTGGCGGTCCTTCGAGCACCAAACGGCCTGCAGTTGCTGGTCACCGGTAGAGTTCGGCCCCTGACGCGGGAAAGCCAGGTAGCGCACTTCGATGCCACGCTTGTTCAGCTCGGGTACTTCGGCATGCAGCTTCTGGCAGTACGGGCAGGTGGTGTCGGTGAAGACGGTGATGTGCGCCTTGGTTTCCCCCTTGGCAGGGAAGACCACCATGTCGCTGGCCGGAATGGCATTGATGGTCTTGGCAACACCGGCGCTTTCGGCTTCCTCGGTAAGGTTGGTCGGCTTGCCATCCTTCACCTGGTAGATGTTGCCCTGGACGACGAACTGGCCATCGGCGCTGGCGTAGAGTACGCGGCCGCCCTTGAGCTGCACCTGGTAGACACCTTGCAGCGGGCTGGCGGAAATGGATTCGATGGGCAGGTCGGGCTGCAGGGACTGCAGGGTGCTGCGGATCGCCTGGTTGGGCTCTGCGGCCAGGGCAAGAGTGCTGACGAGGCCTGCGGCCACACCAGCCAGAAGTCGGGACAAACGCATGGAGAACTCCTGAAGTCGGTCGGCGAAGACTACCACACCGCACCGACAAGGCCGAGCCGTGGGCTTGTAGCTGAAAGCTTCCGGTGCTGCAGGAAGAACGAGTTCGAAAGTTTTCGAACCGCCGGCCGCGATCGTCGCCCGACTGCCGCCGCCACGGCGCTCACCCCCTGGGGTGGTGCTGGGCGTGGAGGTCCTGCAACCGCGCGCGGGCGATGTGGGTGTAGATCTGGGTAGTGGACAGGTCGCTGTGCCCCAGCAGCATCTGCACTACCCGCAGGTCCGCCCCGTGGTTGAGCAGATGCGTGGCGAAGGCATGGCGCAGTGTATGGGGCGAGAGGCTCTTGCCGATCCCGGCGACCTTGGCGTGCAGCTTGATGCGATGCCAGAAGGTCTGGCGGGTCATCTGCTCGCCGCGCAGGCTGGGAAACAGCACATCGCTCGGGCGACCGGCCAGCAGATCGGCACGGGCCTCGCGCAGGTAGCGTTCGATCCACGCGATGGCCTCCTCTCCCAGCGGTACGAGGCGTTCCTTGCTGCCTTTGCCGAAGACACGCACGACGCCCTGGCGCAGGTTGATCTGCTCGAGCGTCAGGCCGACCAGTTCGCTGACCCGCAGCCCGCAGGCGTACAGCACTTCGAGCATGGTGCGGTCGCGCAGGCCCAGCGGATCATCCGTCTCCGGCGCGGCCAGCAGCGCTTCGACGTCCGCCTCCGATAGCGACTTGGGCAATGGCTTGCCCAGTTGCGGCAGATCGATCAGCAAGGTTGGATCCTCGCTGATCAGCCCTTCGCGCAGACAGTAACGGTAGAAGCCGCGCGCGCCGGAGAGAAACCGCGCGGTGGAGCGTGCCTTGTAGCCTTCGCCCAGGCGCCAGGACAGGTGATCGAGTATGACCTCGCGGCCAGCCGCCTCGAGCGCCACACCGCGCTCGCTGAGCCAGCCGTTGAACAGCGCCAGATCGCTGCCGTAGGCGCTGCGGGTGTTGTCCGACAGCCCCTTTTCCAGCCAGAGCGCATCGAGAAAACGATCAATCAGCACATTTGCAACAGGAGTCATGGATAAGGACTTCGAAAACGACCAGAGGCGCAGCTAGTCTTCCATAGGCAACACTGACCTCTCCAGCCCTTTCCCTTTCGTTTCAAGGATTTCCCTGCATGGATGAACACAGCACGCTCCTCGCTCTCGGCGGCATCGGCGGCGCCGCGCTGTTCAGTCAGTGGCTCGCCTGGAGGTTGCGTCTTCCGGCGATCCTGTTCCTGCTGCTGAGTGGCATCCTGATCGGCCCGGTGCTCGGGCTGCTGGACCCGGAACGGCTGTTCGGACCTCTGCTGTTCCCGCTGGTTTCCCTGTCGGTCGCGCTGATCCTGTTCGAGGGCAGCCTGACGCTTCATCTGGGCGAGTGGAAGGAAATCGGCACGGTCGTCCGCCGCATGGTGACCTGGGGCGCACTGGCCACCTGGGGCGTGATCGCGCTGGCGACACGCTACTTCCTCGACTTCACCTGGGAAATGGCCTCGCTGTTCGGCGCACTGACGCTGGTTACCGGCCCGACGGTGATCGTGCCAATGCTGCGCGTGGTGCGCCCGAAATCCACCATTGCCAACATTCTGCGCTGGGAAGGCATCGTCATCGACCCGATAGGCGCGCTGCTCGCTGTCGTCGTCTATAGCTTCATCGCCGCCAGCGGTGAAAGCCTGGGCTGGCTGGACAGCCTGCAGACATTTATCAGTGTCATCGCCTGTGGCGTCGTCTTCGGCATGGTCGGCGGCCAGACACTGGGCGTGGTCCTGCGCCGCCAGTGGCTGCCGGATTACCTGCACAATCTCGCCTCCCTGGCCGCGGTGCTGGGAATTTTCATCGCGTCGAACAATGTGATGTCGGAGTCGGGGCTGTTGGCCGTCACGCTGATGGGTATGCGCATGGCCAACATGCGTGGCGTGGATGTCCGGCAGATCCTGCACTTCAAGGAGAACCTCAGCGTCCTGCTGATTTCCGGGCTGTTCATCCTGCTCGCCGCGCGTCTCGACCTCGCGGCGCTGATGGGCCTGGGCCCGACAGCCCTGCTCGTGCTGCTGGTCATCCAGTTCGTCGCCCGGCCGCTGAACATCATGATTTCCACCGCCGGCTCGCCACTGAATTGGCGCGAGCGCGCTCTGCTCAGTTGGATCGCCCCGCGCGGCATCGTTGCAGCAGCGGTCTCGGCGATCTTCGCCATTCGCCTGGCCGAAGCCGGCCATACGCAGGCCGAGGTGCTGGTGCCGCTGACCTTCCTGGTAATCATCGGTACCGTGATCCTGCAGAGCGCCACCGCCCGTCCGCTGGCGCGCTTGCTCAAAGTCGCCGAGCCGGCCCCCACGGGCTTCCTGATCATCGGTGCCAACCCGGTTGCGCGCGCCATCGGCCAGGCCTTGCAGAACTCGGGAACACGCGTGCTGTTAACCGATTCCAGCTGGGAGAACATCCGCGCAGCTCGTATGGAGAACCTGCCGACCTACTTCGGCAACCCGGCATCGCAACATGCCGAAGCGCATCTGGACCTGGTGGGGCTCGGTCACTTGCTGGCGCTGTCGCCAGCAGCCGAACTGAACACGCTGGCCTGCATGCGCTTCCGCCACGAATTCGGCATACGACACCTGTACACGCTGCTCAGCGGCAGTGAGACCCGCCGCACCGACAAGCATCGCGTCAGCGAGCGGCACCGTGGTCAGTCGTTGGGGCAGCGCCTGCTGACCTACCCGCAGGCGGCCGGCCTGCTGACCCGTGGCGCGGAAATTCGCAGCACCCTGCTCAGCGAAAACTTCGGCTGGGAGGATTACCAGGCACTGCACGGCGACCGAGCGACCCTGCTGTTCGCCCGCGACCCCAGTGGCCGGCTGCAGGTCGCCACACCCGAGCAGCCTCTCAAGCCGGCTACCGGCTGGACACTGATCGCGCTGGTTGAGGAGCCGTCCGGAAACAAATTCAGGCCGAACGAGGCGGCGGAAACGGCGACAACCTGACGACCGGCTCGTCTGCCTATCTTTAGGCTGGTGACAGAATCGGTCTGACAGACAATGATTGCACCACGCCATCATTGCGTCCCACGAAGCTCAGTCCATGCCCAGTCAACAGAACTCCCGCCTCGGCCAGATCCTTGTCAGCAAGCGTCTGATTACCTCCCAACAGTTGGATAAGGCCATCCAACTCCAGCTCACCAATGGACTGCGCCTGGGCGAAACCCTGATCCGGCAGGGCTGGATCAGCGAGCGCCAGCTCGGCAGGGCACTGAAGAAGCAGAACAACCTGCGGCTGGCCGCAACACTGGTCGCCGCGCTGCTCAGCCCATTCCAGTTGGCCAGCGCCGATGTGCAACGCCCGGCGCCGGCCAGCATCACTCGCCACGAAGCCCCCAAGGGCCTGAAGCCACTCAGCGATCACGAAATGAGCGGCGTCAGTGCCCAAGGTTTCGACGATACCCTGCAGAGTCTGCTGGTTAGCGCCGAAAGCGGCGATGGTGTTGGTACAGTCAAGCAACTGGCGCGCCTGGTAATGCCGGTGGTCGACAGTCTGGACGCCGAGACATCGATGCGGGACGTCCGCTACGACACCCAGCACATGTCCTCGACCGTCAACCCGGATGGCTCTATCAATGTGCGGCTGCCCAGTTCCATCGGCGAAATGCGCTTCGACAACATCCGCGTCGCAGGCGCGCCAAAGACCCAGAGCATGGGTAATCTGAGTCTGCAGAACATAGACCTGTCCCAGGCCTCGCTGAAAATCAGCCTGCGACACTGAACCCCGCCCGAACGGAGTGAAGGCGCCATTAGGCGCCTTCATTCGTTTCAATCCTCAAAACCTGGCAGCACGGGCACCGGCCGCTTCTCGTCATCGATCGCGACAAAGCTGAACAGGCCGTGGATTGCCTTCTCACGGCCATCTGCAGACATGCTTTCAACGAACACTTCTACCTCGACCTTCAGGCTGGTGTTGCCCACCTTCACAACCCGGCCTACCAGTTCGACGATGGAGCCCGCCGGGATCGGATACTTGAAGTCGATGCGGTCGGTGGAAACGGTCACCAGTGGCAGGCGACAGAAGCGCGTAGCGGCGATGAACGAGACCTCATCCATCCAGGCCAGCGCAGTTCCGCCGAACAGGGTGTTGTGATGGTTGGTAGTCGGCGGGAAGATCGCCTTGGTCACGCGGGTTTCCGACAGTGCGGTGCGTCGGAGGATTTCTTGCTCTCTGGGGCTCATGCCACTGCTACCTGATGCACGAAGGTGGCCCGTGCCGCGTGTGCTCTTGTACTTGTTCTGCGCTGAAACGGGAAAGGGCCCGGTGGTTACCGGACGCCAGATATGAAAAAAGCAGCCCTTGGGCTGCTTTTTTCGGGAAGCACTGGCGAATTAGGCCAGTTTTTCCTTGATGCGTGCTGCCTTGCCGGACAGTTCGCGGAGGTAGTACAGCTTTGCCTTGCGCACGTCGCCGCGGCGCTTGACGGAAACGCTGTCTACCAGCGGGCTGTAGGTCTGGAAGGTACGCTCTACACCTACACCGTTGGAGATCTTGCGAACGGTGAACGCGCTGTTCAGGCCGCGGTTGCGCTTGCCGATGACAACGCCTTCGAAGGCCTGCAGACGCTGACGGTCGCCTTCCTTCACTTTAACCTGGACGATTACGGTGTCGCCGGGGGCGAACGCCGGAATCTCTTTGCTCATCTGTTCAGCTTCGATCTGCTGAATGATCTTGTTGGTCATTTCAGTGCTCCTAAGACAAGCGCTCGGCGCTCGCCATCGATACGTTAACTATCGTTCCGCTGGCGGATGTATTCCTCCAGCAGCTTCTTCTCTTCTCCAGAAAGCGAGCGGCAATCCAGAAGATCGGCACGTCGTTCCCAGGTCCTGCCTAAGGACTGCTGCAAACGCCAGCGCCGGATGTGTTCGTGGTTGCCGCTTAGCAGCACCTCAGGAACACGCTTGTCTGCATACACCTCAGGGCGGGTGTAGTGCGGACAGTCGAGCAGGCCATCCGTAAAGGAGTCCTCCTCTGCGGAATCCGCGTGGCCCAATGCACCGGGCAACAGCCGCGTCACCGCGTCGATCAACACCATTGCCGGAAGCTCACCCCCGGACAACACGTAGTCGCCAACCGACCACTCCTCATCGACATGCTCCTCAATGAAGCGCTCATCGATGCCTTCGTAACGCCCGGCGATCAGGATCAGACGTTCCTCGTTCGCCAGTTCTTTCACGGCCGCCTGCGTCAGCTTGCGACCTTGCGGCGAGAGATAGATCACCTTCGCCGGTCCGCCTGCGGCTTGCCGGGCATCGCCCAGTGCGCCTTCGAGCGGTTTGATTTTCATCACCATGCCGGGACCACCGCCGAAAGGCCTGTCGTCCACCGTCTGGTGACGGTCCTCGGTGTTGCTCCGCGGGTTGAAGCATTCGAGCCGTATCAGCTCCTGCTTTACCGCGCGACTCGTGATGCCATAATCGCTGATGGCGCGAAACATCTCGGGAAAGATGCTGATAACTCCTATCCACATGGATTAGAAGTCCGCGTCCCAGTCCACCCGAATCTCGCCAGCTTCCAGGTCTACCGCTTGCACGCACTGGTCCGTATAGGGCAACAGGCGTTCACGGTCGTCCAGGCTGCCTGCGCAGGGCTTGACTACCATCACATCGTTGGCGCCGGTCTCCAGCATGTGGTCGAGAATCCCGAACAGTTGCCCGTTCTGGTCGATCACCTTGAGACCTTCCAACTGGCTCCAGTAGAACTCGCCATCGTCCAGCACCGGCAGCTCGCTGCGCGGAACCAGGATTTCGAAGTCAGCGAAGGTACGGGCGATCTCGCGATCATCCAGCCCCTTCAGCTTCGCGACCAGGACATTGCCCTGCACGCGACCTTGGACCAGCTCAGCCTGTCGAACCTCGTTGCCACGCTTGAGCGTCCAGCGACGGTAGTCCAGCAGGTTGTCCAACGGATCGGTAAAGGAATATACCTTCACCTCACCACGGATGCCGTGCACCGAAACAATCTTGCCGAGAACTATCATCTCCTCGGCGGGAGCAGGCATCGTGTTCATCGATCTCAGGCAGCCTTGGCGGCTTCCTTGATCAGCTGAGCAACACGCTCGGACGGTTGAGCGCCTTGGCTCAGCCAGTAGTTCAGACGCTCCTGGTTGACCGAGAACTTGACTTCGGCGCCAGTGGCGACAGGGTTGAAGAAGCCGACGCGCTCGACGAAACGGCCGTCACGAGCGTTGCGGCTGTTGGTCACGGTCAGGTGATAGAACGGGCGCTTCTTGGAGCCGCCACGAGCCAGACGAATGGTTACCATGCGTACGTTGTTCCTATGGTTTGCTTGCAAAAAATAAATGCAGCCCTCGGGCACATAGCCCGAAAGGCCGCATATTCTATGAGCTAAAGCCCCGCGCCGCAAGCCGCAGCACGTCGGCCAGCCAGCCGGGCGGGCCTCCGGATCACATCTTCGGCATGCCGCCAGGGAACATGCTGCCCATGCCGCGCATCATTTTGGCCATACCGCCCTTGGCGGTGACCTTCTTCATCATCTTCTGCATCTGCTTGTGCTGTTTGATGAGACGGCCTACATCCTGCACCTGGGTACCGGAGCCGAGAGCGATGCGGCGCTTGCGCGAGCCGCTTATCACTTCGGGGTCACGGCGTTCGGCGGGCGTCATGGAGTTGATGATCGCTTCCATCTGCTTGAACTGCTTTTCCGCCGCATTCTGCGCATTGCCCATCTGCGACAGGTTGACGCCACCGAGCATCGGCAGCTTGTCCATCAGACTGCCCAGGCCACCCATGTTCTTCATCTGCTGCAACTGGTCACGGAAGTCTTCGAGGTCGAAGCCCTTGCCCTTCTTGATCTTCTTCGCGAGCTTCTCGGCCTTCTCGCGGTCCATGTTCTGCTCGGCCTGCTCGATCAGGCTCAGCACGTCGCCCATGCCGAGGATGCGCGAGGCCACGCGGTCCGGATGGAACGGATCGAGCGCTTCGCTCTTCTCGCCCATGCCGAGGAACTTGATCGGCTTGCCGGTGATGGCGCGCACCGACAACGCAGCACCGCCACGGGCATCGCCGTCTACCTTGGTCAGGACCACGCCGGTCAGCGGCAACGCATCGTTGAAGGCCTTGGCAGTATTGGCGGCATCCTGGCCGGTCATGGCATCGACCACGAACAGGGTTTCCACCGGCTTGATCGCCGCGTGGACCTGCTTGATCTCGTCCATCATGTCGGCGTCGATGTGCAGGCGACCAGCAGTATCGACGATCACCACGTCGATGAACTTCAGCTTGGCTTCGCGGATCGCCGCTTCGGCGATTGCCACCGGCTTCTGGCTGGTATCGGACGGGAAGAAGGTCACTTCCAGGTCATTGGCCAGGGTTTCCAGTTGCTTGATAGCCGCCGGGCGGTAAACGTCGGCGGACACCAGCAGCACGGACTTCTTCTTGCGCTCTTTAAGGAAGCGCGCCAGCTTGCCGGCGGTGGTGGTTTTCCCCGCGCCCTGCAGACCAGCCATCAGGATGACCGCTGGCGGGGCGGCATTGAGGTCCAGGTCCTCGTTGGCCGCGCCCATCAGGTCGACCAGTTCGGCCTGGACGATCTTCACGAATGCCTGGCCCGGGGTCAGGCTCTTGGACACCTCGGTGCCAACCGCGCGATCCTTGATCTTGGCGACGAAGTCCTTGACCACCGGCAGGGCCACGTCGGCTTCCAGCAGAGCCATGCGGACTTCGCGGAGCGTGTCCTTGATGTTGTCCTCGGTCAGCTTGGCCTTGCCGGTGACGTGGCGCAGCGTTTGCGAGAGGCGATCTGTAAGGTTTTCGAACATGCGCGTTCCTAATCAGACCCGGTCGGGTCAGGGTTTGGCTTGTCAGCAGGCGGCGGATTATAGCGAAGTGCGGCCAGCGCCAACACCGCCGATGATCCCTCCGTGATACACCGCTCTTGCCGCCAGAAGCGAACTGCTCCCGGCGACTTTCTAGGCGCAACCGTTCTATGCCACACTCACGACCTTTCGGGTCCCCCTTCCAAGGACTGTTCCAAGGACTTATGCAACCTCTGCTGCCCAGCCTGATCGCCGCCGTCCTCTACCTCGGCACCACCGCCTACCACGGCGCAAGCCTGGCCCGTCGCACCCCGCCGCAGAAACCCCTGCTCCTTCTGCTTGGCCTGATCGCTCTTCTCGGCCAGGCTTGGAGCCTGTCGATGGAGCTGCTGTCGACCGGCGGCCTGGTGCTGGATTTCTTCAACGCCGCCAGCCTGATTTCCGCCGCCGTCACCGCCCTGACGCTGCTGGCCTGTCTGCGTATCCCGGTAGAGAACCTGCTGATCGTCCTCTATCCGCTCGGCGCACTGACCACCCTGCTGGCGGCGCTGATGCCCCACGGCACCATCGAACCGATCAACGAGCAGCCGGGCATCCTCGCTCACATCCTGCTGTCGATCCTGGCCTACGGCCTGCTGACCATCGCGGTGGTGCAGGCCCTGCTGCTGCTGATCCAGGACCACCAGCTCAAGCACAAGCATCCGTCCGGCCTGATCCGCAACTTCCCTCCGCTGCAGACAATGGAAAGCCTGCTGTTCGGCTTCCTGTGGGGCGGCTGGTCGCTGCTCTCGCTGTCACTGATTTCCGGTTGGCTGTTCGTAGACAACCTGTTCGCCCAGCACCTGGCGCACAAGACCATCCTGTCCTGCTTCGCCTGGGTCGTGTTCGCCGTGCTGCTATGGGGCCGCCACCAGCTAGGCTGGCGCGGACACAAGGCGATCCGCTGGACACTGGCGGGCTTCTGCCTGTTGATGCTGGCCTATTTCGGCAGCAAGCTGGTCAAGGAATTCATCCTGCACATCTGAAGCCGGCGGCGGTGCCGAACCGCCGCAGAACGCTGAAGGAACCCGACGCATGGGCGACATCCATCCCGGCTATCTGATCGGCCTGCTGGTTTTCCTGCTGTTCTGTTCCGCATTCTTCTCCAGCGTAGAGACTGGCGTTCTCAGCCTCGACCGCTATCGGCTGCGCCACCTGTCCAAGCAGGGCAACCGTGGTGCACGGCGCACTTCCTGGCTGCTGCTGCGCACCGACCGCCTGCTGGGCACCATCCTGATCGGCAACAACTTCGTCAACGTCGTCGCCTCGGCACTCGCCACCCTGCTGGCTCTGCGCCTATGGGGAGAGTCCGCCGTCGCGCCGACCACCATCGCCTTGACCCTGGTGCTGCTGATCTTCGGCGAAATAACCCCCAAGACCTACGCCACCCTGCGCCCCGAGCGCGTCGCCTTCCCCGCCAGCCTGCCGCTCCTGTGGCTGCAGAAACTGTTCAGCCCGCTGCTCTGGCTGATGACCGGCGTGAGCAACATGCTGCTGCGGGCCTTCGGCCTCGACCCGACATTGCGGACCAACAAGCCCCTCAGCAACGACGAGCTGCGAAGCGTTGTCACCGATTCCAGCGAGAAGCTCACCGCCAATCGCCAGGACATGCTGCTAAGCATCCTCGACCTGGAAAAAATCACGGTCAACGACCTGATGATCCCGCGCAACGAGGTCCAGGGCATCGACCTGGACGACGAGCTGGAGACCATCATCGGCCAGTTGCGCAACACCACGCACACCCGCCTGCCGGTGTTCCGCAACGACATCAACCAGGTCGAAGGCATCGTTCACATGCGCCAGATAGCGCGCCTGCTGACACACAATCAATTGACCAAGGACAGCCTGAAGGCGGCGTGCCTGGAGCCCTACTTCGTTCCGGAAAGCACTCCGCTTTCGACCCAACTGATCAACTTCCAGAAACAGAAGCGGCGCATCGGCATTGTCGTCGACGAGTACGGCGAAGTCATCGGTATCATCACTCTGGAAGACATCCTCGAAGAGATCGTCGGCGAGTTCAGCAACCAGGATGCCTTGCGCAACCCCGATATCCACCCGCAGTCCGACGGCACCTACGTGATCGACGGCTCGGCCAACCTGCGCGACCTCAACCGCACCCTGGGCTGGCAATTGCCCAGCGATGGCCCGAAAACCCTCAACGGCCTCATCACCGAGGCGCTGGAGCAGATTCCCGATTGCGCGGTATGCCTGAAGATCGGCCGCTATCGCCTGGAAATCCTCCAGTCCGGGGAAAACCGGGTGAAGAGCGTGCGTGTCTGGCTGCCTGGCATTCCCACGCCTCCCGCATCGTACCGCGACGAGCTTGCCTGAGCCGCCCCGCGCGCGCCTATAATCCGGGCGGCTTACCCAGCCTCCCGCCAGCCGCCGCCGCTATCCGCGCCGTGTTGCTGGCCAGTCAATCGCACGCCCGCCGAGCCTCGACGCCACGTCGTTGCCTTGCGAAGCAGCCGGCATCGCCCAGACCCGCCGCGAGCCGCGCCTCCCCTGCCCCGACCCAGGGCCGCGCTTCCGTCTCGCGCCAAGGCGATGCCTCCTATGACGCCGGACACGACCGCCAGAGTCGTCGCCAGCCATGACTGCCAGGGGAATGCCTCGCATGACCAGCGCCACCCTCGACGCCGCCCAGCCAGCGGAACAGGCCAACTCCACCACCCGCGTGGCGGTCGCCAGCTTCATCGGCACTGCCATCGAGTTCTACGACTTCTATGTCTACGCCACCGCCGCAGCGCTGGTGATCGGGCCGGTATTCTTCCCGCAGACCTCCGGGACCGCGCAGGCGCTCAGCGCCTTCCTCACCTTCGGCATCGCCTTCTTGGCCCGCCCGCTGGGTTCGGCTCTGTTCGGCCACTTCGGCGACCGCATCGGGCGCAAGTCGACACTGGTGGCCTCACTGCTGCTGATGGGCATTTCCACCACCCTGATCGGCCTGCTGCCCGGCTATGACAGCATCGGCGCCTGGGCTCCGGTTCTGCTTTGCGTCCTGCGCTTCGGCCAGGGTCTCGGGCTGGGTGGCGAATGGGGCGGCGCCGCGCTGCTGGCCACTGAGAACGCGCCGAAGCATCGCCGGGCCTGGTTCGGCATGTTCCCGCAGATGGGCCCGTCAATCGGCTTTCTCGCCGCCAACGGCCTGTTCCTCTGCCTGGCCATGCTGCTCAGCGAAGAGCAGTTCCGCGCCTGGGGCTGGCGCATTCCCTTCATTCTCAGCGCCGTGCTGGTGATCGTCGGCCTGTACGTCCGCCTGAAACTGGCAGAAACGCCGGTATTCGCCAAGGCGATGGAGCGCCAGGAACGCTCCAGCCTGCCGATCGCTGAACTTCTTTCCAGGCACTGGCGCCCGACTCTGCTGGGTGCTCTGGCAATGGTGGTGTGCTACGCGCTGTTCTACATCTCCACGGTGTTCTCGCTGAGCTACGGTGTGGGCAGCCTGGGCTACAGCCGCGAAGAATTCCTCGGCCTGCTGTGCTTCGCCGTGCTCTTCATGGCTGCCGCCACACCGCTTTCCGCCTGGCTGAGCGACCGCTACGGACGCAGGCCGGTGCTGATCGTCGGCTGCATCGCGGCAATTCTCTCCGGCTTCGCCATGCAGCCGCTGCTGAGCCAGGGCTCGCCGGTGGAGGTCGCGGTGTTCCTGTCGCTGGAGCTGTTCCTGATGGGAGTGACCTTCGCCCCGATGGGCGCACTGCTGCCGGAACTGTTCCCCACGCACGTGCGCTACACCGGCGCATCGGCGGCTTACAACCTGGGCGGCATCCTCGGCGCCTCGGTAGCCCCGTACATCGCGCAGAAACTGGTCGGCATGGGCGGTCTGAGCTGGGTGGGCGGCTACGTTTCGGTGGCCGCGGCGCTCAGCCTGCTGGCGGTGCTGTGCCTGCGCGAGACCCGTGAACAGGATCTGAACGAGATCCGCTGAGGTTCCCGATACGTGCTGGAGAAGGCCCCTCCGGCACACTCAGTTCCGGGAGACCAGCCACTCCGCCAGATGCTCGCCCCAGACCTGGTAACCCAGCGCGGAAGGATGGTAGCCGTCGATGGCGAGGTATTGGGGCTGCATCGGCAGGCCGATCGAGCAATGCCCCGCTCCCTGCTCCTCCGCCAGTTGGCGAAGCTCACGATCGAGCAGGCTGGCACGCCAACCCAGCAACTGCCTCAGCAGCCAGGGCAAGGCACTGAAATGCTGCAACGGCGGCACCGCCGTACAGACAACCCGAACCCCCGAGCGGCGATAGTGATCGATCAGTTGCCCGACCGCGCCCAGCCAAACTCGGGACGAGCTGAGGCCGGTGGTGTCGTTGACGCCGAACACCAGCACAACCAGGTCCGGCAGCGGCTCTGGCGTCAGCGGAAGGAGCCGCTGGCACGCCTGGCCGGCGGTGATGCCGTTTTCGCCCAGCGCATGCCATGCCACCGGACGCCGCAGGCGCCCGGCCAGCCCACGAGCCAGATGGCCTGCCAGGGCAAACTCCAGGCAGGACACACCGACCCCCGCGACCGTGGACTCGCCAAGCAGCAGCACGCGCATCGCCTCGCCGGCATGTTCGTCACCGGCACGCCCACTGACCACGCCGGCTGCGGGCGACAAACGCAAGGCCGTGCGCCGGGTGTGCACGGCCAGGGGCAGGACCAGCGGCAGCAGAGGCGTTGCCGCCACCCACCAGACCAGCCCCGCCCAGCGCCTCACAGCTCGACGCTGACCGCCAGGGCCGAGCGAGTCGCCTTGGCACGCGCGGCCTCGATGGACTCGTCGCGCGCCAGCGCAACGCCCATGCGCCGTTGACCGTCGACTTCCGGCTTGCCGAACAGGCGCAACGCGGTATCGGGCTCGCTCAGGGCCGCGCCAAGGTTGCCGAAGGTAACCTGGTCGGACTTGCCTTCCACAAGAATCACCGCCGAGGCCGACGGGCCGAGCTGGCGAATCACCGGTATCGGCAGGCCGAGGATGGCGCGGGCATGCAGCGCGAACTCCGAGAGATCCTGGGAAATCAGCGTCACCAGGCCAGTATCGTGCGGACGGGGCGATACCTCGCTGAACCACACGTCATCGCCCTTCACGAATAGCTCCACACCGAATAGGCCACGGCCGCCCAACGCCTCGGTGACCGCCCGGGCGACGCGCTCGGATTCGGCCAGCGCCTTCGCGCTCATGGCTTGCGGCTGCCAGGATTCGTGGTAGTCACCCTTCACCTGACGGTGCCCGATAGGGGCGCAGAACGTGGTGCCAACGACGTGGCGCACGGTCAGCAGGGTGATCTCGTAGTCGAAGTCGATGAAGCCTTCGACGATGACCCGCCCCTTGCCGGCGCGGCCGCCCTCCTGGGCATAGTCCCAGGCAGCCTTCAGGTCGGCGTCGGACTTCAGCACGCTCTGGCCTTTGCCCGAGGAGCTCATGATTGGCTTGACTACGCACGGATAGCCCACTGCGGCAACGCCGGCGGCGTACTCGTCGTAAGTATCGGCAAAGTGGTATGGCGAGGTTGGCAGGCCCAGTTCCTCGGCAGCCAGACGGCGGATGCCCTCACGGTTCATGGTCAGTTGCGCGGCGCGGGCGGTGGGGATGACGGTGTAGCCTTCGCTCTCCAGCTCCACCAGGGTCGCGGTGGCAATGGCTTCGATCTCGGGCACGATGTAGTGCGGCTTCTCCCGCTCGATCACCGAGCGCAGGGCCGCGCCGTCAAGCATGCTGATCACGTGACTGCGATGAGCCACTTGCATGGCGGGAGCATTCTCGTAGCGGTCGACGGCGATCACTTCGCAGCCAAGACGTTGCAGCTCGATCACCACTTCCTTGCCCAGCTCGCCGGAGCCACAGAGCAGTACACGGGTCGCGCTGGGCGACAGGGGCGTTCCAATACGGGGCATTGCATGAACCTCAAGCATCAGGAATTCGGCAGGCGGGCTAACTCAGCACGCCCGATTCGCGGGCGCGTTGTTCGCAACGCCTGAGTACCTCGCGGCGCTCGGCGTTGGCCATGCGCCCCCAGCGGGTAATCTCGTCGGCACTGCGCTGACAGCCCAGGCAGATATCGGCGTCGTCCAGCGCGCAGACATGCACGCAGGGCGACGCCACGGGACGTTCTTCAGTCATCTTCCTGCTCGGCCAGATCGCGTGCGTAACGCTGGGCGTTGTGCACGTAGTGGGCGGCACTGGCTTCAAGCATCTTTTTCTGCGGCTCGGTCAGTTCACGCACGACCTTGCCGGGCGAGCCCATGACCAGCGAGCCATCAGGAATTTCCTTGCCTTCGGGAATCAGTGCATTGGCGCCGATGATGCAGTACTTGCCGATCTTCGCCCCGTTGAGGATCACCGCGTTGATGCCGATGAGGCTGTAGTCGCCCACCGAGCAGCCGTGAAGCATGGCGTTGTGACCGATAGTGACACCCTTGCCGATGTTCAGGGGGAAGCCCATGTCGGTGTGCATCACGGTGCCATCCTGCACGTTGCTGTGCTCGCCGATGTGGATCAGCTCGTTATCGCCGCGCAGCACGGCGTTGAACCACACGCTGGCGCCGGCATCGAGCCGCACCTTGCCGACCAGGGTGGCATTGGGTGCGACCCAGCTTTCCGGATGGGTTTCGACTCGGGACGAGCCCAGGCGGTATTTCATGGAATTCTCCTCAGGCGGGGCCGCTCATTGTTATGGGAAGCTCAGCTCAGCTTGATGAACTGCGCCGGCGGCTGGTGAAGATCGATGCGGGCGTCGTACAGAAGGTTTACCAGCTCGACCAGCATGATCGCGGACAAGCCCCAGATCTTGTATCCCTCGTAGAGATAGCTTGGAACGTACCAGCTGCGACCGAAGTAATCGATGCGATGGGTGGTTTCCCGAGGATCGGCACGGAAGAATTCCAGCGGCACCTTGAATACCGCGGCGATCTCGCCGTCGTTGGGGCGATACTCGACGAAATCGGGGACGAAACCGACAAATGGCTTGACCAGGATGCCGTGCCGGGAAACCAGGGTGCTCAGCGGGCCGACCACCTCCACCAGCCCCGGAGGCAGGGCGATCTCCTCCTCCGCCTCGCGCAGGGCGGTGTGGATCAGGTCGACATCCTCGGGATCGCGCCGGCCACCCGGAAACGCCACCTCGCCGCTGTGGGTGGACAATCCCGTCGCCCGGAGTGTGAGCACCAGCTCTTCATGGGGAGTGATGGGTAGCAGGACCGCCGCTTCCGGGAAGCTGTGGTCCGATTGGAGATCGCGAGGCGTGTGCGCCTGTATGCGTTGGCGCAGCTGGTCCAGCATGCCGAACATCCTGCGGGAAAGGGCCGATTCTTCTAATTGAAGGATCATGGCACGAAAGCTTGAACTGCCCAAGCCCCGCCCCTTGCTGCTAACAAGGCGCAGCGCGCAAGATGCGCCAATATCAGAACAAGGAACCGGCATGAAATTCTGCAGTCAATGCGGCGCCAGCGTGAGCTTGCGCATCCCCGGCGGCGACAATCGTCCGCGCTACGTCTGCGACCAGTGCCATACCGTGCATTACCAGAACCCTCGGATCGTCGCCGGATGCCTGCCGGTCTGGGATGGGCGCATCCTCCTCTGCCGCCGCGCCATCCAGCCTCGCCAGGGCTTCTGGACATTGCCCGCCGGTTTCATGGAGAACGGCGAGACCCTCGAACAGGCCGCCACCCGGGAAACCCTCGAAGAAGCCTGCGCACGAGTCCACAGCCTGCAGCTCTATACCCTCTTCGACCTGCCCCACATAAGCCAGGTGTACATGTTCTTCCGTGCCGAACTGACCGATGCCGACTTCGCCGCCGGCGAGGAAAGCCTGGAGGTTCGCTTGTTCGAAGAATCCGACGTCCCGTGGAGCGAGCTGGCTTTCCCCACGGTGGGCCGTACCTTAGAATGCTACTTCGCGGACCGGCTCGAACGGAGCTTCCCGGTACGCAATGAAGCCATCGCACCGATGCTGGCACAGAAAAAGAACTAAAAGACCTGAATACCGCCTCCAAGGCATTAGGATCACTGGGGAACACGTTTCGATGCGCTGGCTGATCGCCGTACTCTGTCTGACCTTCGCAGCGTTCTCACACGCCAATGCGACGCCTACGCTCGACGGTCGGATCGACAAGATTCTCGTGCTCAAGTCCGAGCGCAAGCTGCACCTCCTGAGCAACGGCAAGATTCTCAAGAGTTACCGGGTGTCCCTGGGCAAGCGCCCGCAGGGCCCGAAGCTCGCCGAGGGCGACAATCGCACGCCGGAAGGCTTCTACTGGGTCGACTGGCGCAAGACCAGCGACAAGTACAACCTCTCCATGCACATTTCCTACCCCAACGCGCGCGACGTGGCGAAGGCCCGCGAAAAGAACCTGTCACCGGGCGGGATGATCATGATCCACGGTACGCCGATGGATGACGATTACCCGGAGTGGTACTTCTCCACCCTGGACTGGACCAACGGCTGCATCGCCATGACCAATTCAGACATGCGCGAGGTCTGGAGCCTGGTCAAGGACGGTACGCTGATCGAAATCCGTCCCTGACCATCTCCAGAAACGAAAAAGGCGCCCGAAGGCGCCTTTTTTAATGTCGGTCAAAACACCATGTCCGACAATCGCCAAACCTCGAAGGCCGGTGTTTCATAGGGATGGGCAGCTTTCAGCGCCTTCACCGAGTCGTGGATCAACTCGTCGGCGACGACCATCTCGACCTTCCACTCCGCGACCTGCTCGATACTACCGGCCTGACCGATGAAGGGATTGCTACCCTGCAGCGGCCGGAACTGTCCCTGCCCCAGAACCTGCCAGCAACAACTGTCATAGGCCCCGATGCGCCCTGCACCAGCAGCGAATACCGCCTTCTTGACCGGTTCCAGATGACTCTCTGGAACATAAAAGCAAAGTTTGTACATCAGATGCTCCGAATCAGGGAGATCGAAACAGAGGAATGCTGGCAATTGATGCCACGTGTGACAAATGCTGCCACAAATAGTGGCACATTGCCTCTTATGACTTGCGAGTCATCGGGAAAGTTCGACCGCCCAGGAGGCACTGCTTCGCTTGAACGGCACTTTGTCTGAAAAATGTGAACGGCATCGTTCTTATCTCAGCTCAACGTCCGAAGAAACGCTGCAAGCGCTCTCTGAAGCTCCGAGCATCGGGTGCGTGCGCGCCATCGCAATACGGCAACCTGGCCGAGCGTCCGCAACGGCACAGCAACAGATGACGCTCACGCCGAACCTCAAGCTCCAGCGCCGCCTCGCAGCCATCCCGGCAATCCGGCAGGCAGGCCGAACGACCGCAACGGCATAGCCGCAACCGATCGCCAGGGCGGACGCTACGGACCTCCGGCAACACCTGTACCACGCGCTCTTCGTCGCTCATTTCCGATCCGCCATGAAAAAGGGGAAAGCCCGGTTTCCCCGGCTTTCCCCTCGCTCATTGCCGCAGGCTGACGCCCGCGCCGTGAATCAACCTACCCAGACGCGGGCGTTGCGGAACATGCGCATCCAGCCGCCGTTCTCTTCCCACTCGTCCGGACGCCAGGAGTTCTGCACGGCACGGAACACACGCTCCGGGTGCGGCATCATGATGGTCACACGGCCGTCGCGGCTGGTCAGGCCGGTAATACCGCGCGGCGAGCCGTTGGGGTTGGCCGGGTAGGACTCGGTAACCTTGCCGTAGTTGTCGACGAAGCGCATCGCCACAGTGCCGGACAGGTCGGCCTCCAGCAGCGCCTCCTCGCTTTCGAACTCCGCATGGCCTTCGCCGTGGGCGATGGCGATCGGCAGGCGCGAACCGGCCATGCCCTGCAGGAAGATCGACTGCGACTCCTGCACCTGAACCATCGCCACGCGCGCTTCGAACTGCTCGGAGCGGTTGCGCACGAAGTGTGGCCAGAACTCGGTGCCGGGGATCAGTTCGTGCAGGTTGGACATCATCTGGCAACCGTTGCACACGCCCAGGGCGAAGCTGTCCTTGCGCTCGAAGAAGGCCTGGAAGCCTTCGCGGGCACGGGCATTGAACAGGATCGACTTGGCCCAGCCCTCGCCAGCGCCGAGGACGTCACCGTAGGAGAAGCCGCCGCAGGCCACAAGGCCCTTGAATTGCTCCAGGCTGACCCGGCCGGACAGGATATCGCTCATGTGCACGTCCACCGCCGCGAAGCCGGCGCGGTCGAAGGCCGCGGCCATTTCCACCTGGCCATTGACGCCCTGCTCGCGAAGGATCGCAACCTGCGGACGCACGCCTTTCTTGATGTACGGTGCGGCGATGTCTTCGTTGACGTCGAAGCTGAGCTTCACCGAGAGCCCCGGATTGTCTTCTTCCAGCAGGCCGTCGAATTCCTGGTCGGCGCAGTCGACGTTGTCGCGCATGCGCTGGATGCGGTAGCTGGTTTCGCTCCAGATACGCTGCAGGTTGCGGCGTTGGTCAGCGAATACGCGCTCACCGTTGAACGACAGCTCGATATCGGCACCATTCACCGGCTGACCGATGACTGCCACGCAATCTTCCAGACCGGCAGCGCTGAACTGGGCCAGGACTTCCGGCGTGGCGCCTTCGTGCACCTGGATCACCGCGCCGAGTTCTTCGTTGAACAGGACGGCGATGAGTTCTTCGCGGCTATCGGCCAACGCGTCGAGGCGCAGATCCAGTCCGCAATGGCCGGCAAAGGCCATTTCGGCCACGGTGGCCATCAGGCCGCCATCGGAGCGGTCGTGGTAGGCCAGCAGGTGGCCATCGGCGTTCAGGCCCTGGATTACGGCGAAGAAGGCTTTCAGGTCTTCTGCATCGTCGACGTCCGGTGCGGCACGGCCGATCTGGCCGTTGACCTGCGCGAGAATCGAGCCGCCCATGCGGTTCTTGCCACGGCCCAGGTCGATCAGGATCAGGTCGGTTTCACCCTTGTCCAGGCGCAGTTGCGGAGTGAGTGTCTTGCGAATGTCATTGACCGGCGCGAAGCCGGAGATGATCAGAGACATCGGCGCGGTCACGCTCTTCTCGGCGTCGCCATCCTGCCAACGGGTCTTCATGGACATGGAGTCCTTGCCCACCGGGATGGTGATGCCCAGCGCCGGGCACAGCTCCATGCCGACGGCCTTGACGGTGTCGTAAAGGCGCGCATCCTCGCCCGGGTGGCCGGCAGCAGCCATCCAGTTGGCGGAGAGCTTGATCTCGGAGATCTTGTCGATACTGGCAGCGGCGAGGTTGGTAATGGTCTCGCCAATCGCCATACGGCCGGAGGCCGGCGCGTCGATCAGCGCCAGCGGCGTACGCTCTCCCATCGCCATCGCTTCGCCGGTATAGACGTCGAAGCTGGTGGCGGTGACGGCACAATCGGCCACCGGGACCTGCCACGGGCCGACCATCTGGTCGCGGGCGACGAGGCCGGTGATGGTGCGGTCGCCGATGGTTATCAGGAAATTCTTGCTCGCCACGGCCGGGTGACGCAGCACGCGCTGGGTGGACTCGGTGAGGTCCAGGCCGGCGGCGGCGAAATCGTCGCCCAGTTCGGCTTCGCGGCTGACCGAACGGTGCATGCGCGGCGGCTTGCCGAGCAGCACGTCGAGCGGCATGTCCACCGGCTTGTTGCCGAAGTGGCTGTCGGCAACCGTCAGTTGTTTCTCCTCGGTGGCCTCGCCAACTACGGCGAACGGGCAACGCTCGCGCTCACAGATAGCCTTGAAGGTTTCGAAGTCGGCGGCGTCCACGGACAGGACATAGCGCTCCTGCGATTCGTTGCACCAGATTTCCAACGGGCTCATGCCCGGCTCGTCGTTAGGCACGGCGCGCAGCTCGAAGCGGCCACCGCGGCCACCGTCGTTGATCAGTTCCGGCAGGGCATTGGAGATGCCGCCCGCGCCCACGTCGTGGATGAACTTGATCGGGTTGTTGTCGCCCATCTGCCAGCAGCGGTCGATGACCTCCTGGCAGCGGCGCTCCATTTCCGGGTTCTCGCGCTGCACCGAGGCGAAGTCCAGGTCCGCGGCGGAAGCGCCAGTGGCCATCGACGAGGCGGCACCGCCGCCCAGGCCGATGAGCATGGCCGGGCCGCCGAGCACGATCAGCTTGGCGCCGACCGAAATCTCGCCCTTCTGCACGTGGTCTTCGCGGATGTTGCCCATGCCGCCGGCGATCATGATCGGTTTGTGGTAGCCGCGAACTTCATCGCCGCGCGGGGTGGCGATGGATTGCTCGAAGGTACGGAAGTAGCCAGCCAGGTTCGGACGGCCGAACTCGTTGTTGAACGCGGCGCCGCCCAGCGGGCCTTCGATCATGATGTCCAGCGGAGTGACGATGCGCTCGGGCTTGCCGTAGGGCACTTCCCACGGCTGCTCGAAACCGGGGATGTTCAGGTTGGACACGGTGAAGCCGACCAGGCCCGCCTTGGGCTTGGCGCCACGGCCGGTCGCGCCTTCGTCGCGGATCTCGCCGCCGGAGCCGGTGGAGGCGCCGGGGAACGGTGCGATAGCGGTCGGGTGGTTGTGGGTCTCCACCTTCATCAGGATGTGTACAGGCTCCTCGCTGGCACCGTACTCGCGGGTGTCCGCATTCGGGTAGAAGCGGCCGGCGACGTAGCCCTTCATGACCGCGGCGTTGTCCTTGTATGCGGACAGCACGCCTTCGCGGTGCATTTCATAAGTGTTCTTGATCATGCCGAACAGGCTCTTCTCCTGAGCCTGGCCGTCGATGTCCCAACTGGCGTTGAAAATCTTGTGGCGGCAATGTTCGGAGTTGGCCTGGGCGAACATCATCAGCTCGACATCGTGCGGGTTGCGGCCCAGCTCGACGAAGCTTTTCACCAGATAATCGATCTCGTCTTCGGCCAGGGCCAGGCCCAGCTCGAGGTTGGCTTTCTCCAGCGCGGCGCGGCCGCCGGCGAGGATGTCCACCACGGTCAACGGCTTGGGCTGGGCGTGACTGAACAGGGCGGAAGCTTCTTCCAGCTCATTGAGTACAAGCTGGGTCATGCGGTCGTGCAGGCGCGCCGCGATCTGTTGCACGTCGGCCTCGCTCAGCTCGCCGCTGACGTAATAGGCGATGCCGCGCTCGATACGCTCGATCTTCGCCAGGCCGCAGTTGCGGGCGATATCCGATGCCTTGCTCGACCACGGCGAGATGGTGCCGAAGCGCGGCACCACCAGGAACAGGCGACCGCTGGGCTCCTGCACCGGTACGCTAGGGCCATACTTGAGCAGGCGGGCGAGAACCTGTTCTTCCTCGGCGTTGAGGGCTCCGGTGACCTCGGCGAAGTGCGCAAACTCGGCATACAGCCCGGTGACGGCGGGCACCTGCTGAGTCAGCAGGTCGAGCAGTTTGCCGTGGCGGAAAGCGGAAAGGGCGGGAGCACCGCGCAGGATCAGCATTGTCGGAACAGCCTCTGGAGACGGGGAAGTGTGCGGGCCGGACGGGGCGGCCCACAGAGGCCGTGCATTCTATCGTAAACAGCAGGGCGACGGCACCATTCCAGCAGCATCCTCGCCGTTGCTCCCGCGGATCGGCCCATTCATCTTCGAACGGCTTCGAGCGGCCTGGAGCGAGCCCCCGTGGCGCGGCCTTCCGCTGCAAGGATGCCGACGAACGGCAGATCAGCTAGCAGAGATGCAGCAACCTGTCGAGATATGGCGCACAACTGCCTTTGCGTATACTGCCCCGATGCTTGCCCTGACTGTGTCCCGCGTGCGTTGCACCGCCTGGTTCTTGGCGACCTGTATCTTTCTGCTGCTCTCCGGCTGTACCGAGGCGAAAGTCCCGACGGCCCTTGAGCGCGTGCAGAAGGACGGTGTCCTGCGCGTGATCACCCGAAACAGCCCCGCTACCTACTTCCAGGACCGCAACGGCGACACCGGCTTCGAATACGAGCTGGCCAAGCGCTTCGCCGACAGCCTGGGCGTGAAGCTGGAGATCGAGACCGCCGACAACATCGAGGATCTCTACGACCAGCTCGGTCACGATGGCGGCCCGGACCTCGCCGCCGCGGGCCTGACCCCCGGCGGCGATCGCAGCGGTCAGGTGCGCTACTCGCACTCCTACCTCGATGTCACCCCGCAGGTCGTCTATCGCAACGGCGCACAACGCCCCACCCGCCCGGAAGACCTGGTCGGCAAGCGCATAGTCGTGCTCAAGGGAAGCAGCCACGCCGCGCAACTGGCCGAACTGAAGAAGCAGTTCCCGAAGCTGGAATACCGCGAGTCGGACGCCGACGAAATGGTCGATCTGCTGCGCATGGTGGATGTCGGCGAGATCGACCTGACTCTGGTGGACTCAAACGAACTGGCGATGAACCAGGTCTACTTCCCCAACGTGCGCGTAGCCTTCGACCTTGGCGACTCCCGCGGTCTGGCCTGGGCGCTGCCCGCCGGAGATGACAACAGCCTGATCGACAAGGTCAACGCCTTCCTCGACAAGGCCAAGCAGGACGGCCTGCTGCAACGCCTGAAGGACCGCTACTATGGGCATGTCGACGTACTCGGCTACGTCGGTGCCTACACCTTCGCCCAGCACCTGCAGCAACGCCTGCCCAAGTACGAACCGCACTTCCGCCAGAGCGGCCAGAAGCTCGAGGCCGACTGGCGCCTGCTGGCGGCCATCGGCTACCAGGAGTCCATGTGGCAGCCCGACGCGACTTCCAAGACCGGCGTACGCGGCCTGATGATGTTGACCAACCGCACCGCACAGGCGATGGGCGTGGCCAATCGTCTGGACGCCAAGCAAAGCATCCAGGGCGGCAGCAAGTATTACATCCAGATCAAGGACGAACTGCCCGAGAGCATCAAGGACCCGGACCGCACATGGTTCGCCCTGGCCGCCTACAACATCGGCGGCGCCCATCTGGACGACGCACGCAAGCTGGCCGAACAGGAAGGACTGAACCCGAACAAGTGGCTCGATGTAAAGAAGATGCTGCCGCGCCTGTCGCAGAAGGCTTGGTATCGCAAGACTCGCTACGGCTACGCGCGTGGCGGCGAGACCGTGCACTTCGTGCAGAACGTGCGCCGCTACTACGACATCCTCACCTGGGTGACCCAGCCGCAGATGGAAGGCAGCCAGCTCGCCGAGAGCGGCCTGCACCTGCCGGGGGTGAACAAGAACAAGCCCCAGGACAACCCGCAGGATGAAAAGCTCTAGCGGACCACGGACATGAAAAAGCCCGGCATCAGCCGGGCTTTTTCGTTTCGCAGGACAGCGCGCTACCAACCCGAGGGCAGCAGGTTCAGCGCACTGCAGATCGCGTAGACGGCGCTGGACAGGTAGATCAGCACGATCACCGCCTGGATTGCCGGGTTGGCGATCCAGCCGCATTTCCAGGCAGGCTCGAAGTCGCCATTCTTACGCGCCGAACGCAGCATCAGGATCGGCATGATCGACAGAATCACACCGCTGAAGGCACCGGCGAAGTACAGCGCGTTGACGAAGCCGACCAGACCGCTATAGGCCAGCACGAATGGCGGCAGCGCCACGATGGCCAGCACCAGCAGGCGGGTCCTGGGCTGGTTCTCCGGGCCGAGTTTGTGGAACTTGTCGAAGATATTGGTCAGGAAGCTGCCGCCTAGCCCCCAGTAGGATGTGAGCATGGCACACAGGGCGAAGGTGTTGGCGGTGAAGAACGCCCATTGCCCCAACGCCTTGCCCCACGCCAGGGTCGCGACCTCGGATTGGTTCTCCAGGCCGGTCAGCGCAATCACCGACATCGGCACGATGCTCAGCAGGATGAAAGTCGTCAGCATCCCGGTGATAACCGCCTTGGGCAGTTGCCTGGGCGCATGGCTGAAGCCGCGCGCCATCTCCGGCACGATGTACTGGGCGGAGAAGCAGAACACCGCGATGTTGAACACCGGCACCATGTAGATCCAGTCGCCTTCGAGCAGGCGCTGGAACTCGGTGTTGTCGTTCAGCAGGGTAGCGGCGACCAGAATCACGATCATGGTGACCATGCCGATGCTGATGAACTTCTCGCCCTTGCCAATGGCCCCGAGGCCCATGTAGAGCACGGCGGCGGCGGGAACGAAGAACAGCAGGCTGCCCAGTGCCGGGCTGATGCCGAAGAACGCCGCGAGAATCTTGCCGCTGCCGCTCATGTAGGCAATCAGCGCACCGATGCTGTTGACCGCTACCGACAGGAAGATCGCCCAGGCACCGAAGGAGCCGACATAGCGCTGCGCCAGTCCGCTCAACTGATTGTGAGTGCGGGTACGCAGGGCTGTCTCGGAGACGTAGAGCATCGAGATGGTGGTGAAGATGCCCGCTACCGCCAGCCACAGCAGCAGTGGCATGAAGCCGGCCTTGCGGCTGGCGTAGGCCATGGACAGAACGCCCGCACCGATGTTGGTGCCGACGATCATCGCCACGGCTTCGAGGAAGCTCAGGCGCTTGACCTCAAGGCCTGACGAATCCACCGCCTCGCTGGCGATGGTGCCCTGGAACGGCGTGTTCCCGGATTGGCTCATAACAAGTCCTCTACATGTTAATGACGAGCACCGGGGCGACCAGCTTCAGCGTGCTGATGACCTACAGGGCAACGGCATTGCAGAACAGCGAGGAACAGGGACGCCTCCGGGTCGTTCATGGGCAGCATGAATCGTTGGAGTGCCGCAGGCGTCCTGGCTTTTGTTGTTGGACTTGCGCGCCTGTCAGCGCCGCCACGAGGGCGGGCGTGCAAAATAACACACGAAAAACCAGCAGCCGGAACCACAACTAAGACTTTAGGCGTAGAAACAGGCGCTTAATCTTTACAGCAAGTTACTGAAATAAAAGGAATACCCAACAGATCGCAGCAGCGAAGCGAGAAACGGAGCCGTTCACCGATTCGAACACCTCAATCATCCAAACGAGCTGCTGCACGCCGCGCCTTAAAGAAGGCCGACAGCATCGCGCTGCACTCCTCGCCCAGTACCCCACCTTCCACCAGCACCCGGTGGTTGAGAAAGTCCTGCTCGAAGAAGGCTCCACGGCTGACCGCAACGCCCGACTTCGGCTCGGTGGCACCGTATACAACGCGCTGGATGCGCGAGTGGACGATCAGCCCGGCGCACATGCTGCAGGGTTCGAGGGTCACGTACAGCGTGGCGCCTGGCAGCCGGTAGTTCTGCGTGGCAGCAGCGGCCTCGCGGATGGCGACCATCTCGGCATGGGCGCTGGGGTCGTGGGAGGTGATCGGCCGATTGAAGCCTCGGCCGATCACCTTGCCATCCAGCACCAGCACGGCGCCCACCGGCACTTCGCCCAGGGCTGCGCCCTGCTCGGCGAGCAACATGGCCTCGCGCATGAAGGGGATGTCCTGACTGCGGTCAATGACCGGCCGCAGCCCCTTCACGGTCGGATGCCCCTTGCTGTTGGTCAGCCGCACCATGCCTCACCCACCGCGATGGTTCCCATCAGTCCTGTCTCCATGTGATCGATCACGTGGCAATGGAACATCCACAAGCCGGGGTTATCCGCCACCAGCGCCACACGTGCCGTCTCATTCTTGCCCAGCAGGTAGGTATCGGTGAAATACGGAATGATGTCCCGACGATCGGAGTCCAGCACCTTGAATGCCATGCCATGCAGGTGGATCGGGTGCTGGTACTGGGTCATGTTGCGCAGCACGAAGATGTAGCTCTTGCCTTCCTTGAGCTTGGCCAGCGGCGGCGCGTTGTGCTTGTGCTCCTCACCGCCCTGCCAGGCCACGCCGTTGATCTGCCACAGCGAAGGCGCCGACTGGCCCTTGGAGTAGTCGGACATGGCGCCGACCCACTCGAACTTGAAGTTGATGGTTTCGGCATTGGCCATGTCCGGCTCGGCCACCGGATTGTGCGGCAGCGGCGCCGGCCAATTGGCGGTGGGCGCCTTGGGATTGGCCACGCCGCGGATGGTCGCCAGGCGCACCGGACCGTTACGCAATGACAGCTCGGTATCTTCCGCCGGACCGCGCACCCCCAGCTCCAGGCGCATGCCCGGCCCGATCCAGTACTGATCCTTGGCGCTGGCACCGAAGGGACGCGGTTCCACCGGATGGCCGTCGATGGCGTAGATCTTCGCCTCGCCTCCCGGCAGGTTCAGGCGGTAGGTCACGGTGTTGTCGAGGTTGAGGATACGCACGCGGACGATCTCGCCCGCCGGCAGTTCGATCACCGGCAGATGCTCACCATTGATGGTCGACAGGCGCCCGCGCGTGCCCTCCCGCGCCGCCTCGCGCGGAACGCTGAACGGCGTGAAAGCCCCCTCCTCATCCACATGCCAGGTCTTCAGGTTGAGAACCTTCTCGCTGGCGAACTCGGTCGGCTCGCGCTCGTCGATGATCAGCGGGCCTACCAGGCCGCGCCCCAGTTGCTCGCTGCTCATCAGGTGCGGGTGATACCAGTAGCTGCCGGCGTCTGGCGTCTTGAATTGATAGATGAAGCTTTCGCCCGGCTGTACCGGCGGCTGGGAAATGTAGGGTACGCCATCCATTTCGATCGGCAGGCGGATGCCATGCCAGTGAATGGTGGTCGGCTGGTCCAGCTTGTTGGTGAAGCGAACGCGTAGCCAGTCGCCCTGGCGCGCACGAATCTCCACGCCCGGCGCCTGCCCGCCATAGGCCAGCCCCGGAGTCTTGTGGCCTGGCACCAGCTCCAGATCGAGCGGCGCGGCGATCAATTCATAGTCATGCTCGGCAGCCACCTGCGGGCGCGCCAGCCAGATGCGCGCACCACCGGCGCCCAGGCCGACAACGGCCAGGCCGGCGAGGCCGCCGAGTACTTGTCTACGGGTAAACGACATGGGATCCAGACTCCTCGAACAAGGGACATGCAACCCCATCGGCTTTCACGGAATCGGCGCAATCTGCGCCCGGCGCCAGCTCTTTTGGCTGGCTGCTCGCTGATCTACTGCAGGGGCAACAGTGCATGAGGATGCGAACGCCTCTCATGCGCCAGGTCAAGGACGGACGCACATCCGCCCTCGCCTGCCGAAGAAAGCGGCAAGCTTGCCGCCCGCTTCGTTAAGGGGATGTTAAAACCTGTGCACGATCTCACACTCGGGAGCCGGGACGCCTCGCGCAGTGCCCCGTCATCAGGTTTCAAGCAGCCCCGATCATTCCCACTCGATGGTTGCCGGCGGCTTGCTCGACACATCGTAGGTGACGCGGGAGATGCCTTCGATCTCGTTGATGATGCGGTTCGAGACCTTCTCCAGCAGCTCGTACGGCAGGTGTGCCCAGCGTGCGGTCATGAAGTCGATGGTTTCCACGGCACGCAGGGCAACGACCCACGCATAACGACGGCCATCACCGACCACACCGACGGACTTCACCGGCTGGAACACCACGAAGGCCTGGCTGGTCTTGTGGTACCAGTCGAAGTTGCGCAGCTCTTCGATGAAGATGTGGTCGGCGCGGCGCAGCAGGTCGGCGTACTCCTTCTTCACCTCGCCGAGGATGCGCACACCCAGGCCCGGCCCCGGGAACGGGTGGCGGTAGACCATGTCGTAGGGCAGGCCCAGTTCCAGGCCAATCTTGCGGACTTCGTCCTTGAACAGCTCGCGCAGCGGCTCGACCAGTTCGAACTGCATGTCTTCCGGCAGGCCGCCGACGTTGTGGTGCGACTTGATCACGTGGGCCTTGCCGGTCTTGGCGCCAGCCGACTCGATCACGTCAGGGTAGATGGTGCCCTGGGCCAGGAACTTCACGTCCTGCAGCTTGGTGGCTTCCTCGTCGAAGACCTCGATGAAGGTCTTGCCGATGATCTTGCGCTTCTGCTCCGGATCGGCGACGCCGGCCAAGCGGCCGAGGAACTTGTCTTCGGCATTGGCGCGAATCACTTTCACGCCCATGTTCTCGGCGAACATGGCCATCACCTGGTCGCCCTCGTGCAGGCGCAGCAGGCCATTGTCGACGAACACACAGGTCAGTTGGTCGCCGATCGCCTTGTGCAGCAACGCCGCGACCACCGAGGAGTCCACACCGCCGGACAGGCCCAGTAGCACCTTGGACGAACCGACCTGGGCGCGCACGGTGGCGATGGCGTCGTTGACGATGTTGGACGGAGTCCACAGGGCTTCGCAGCCGCAGATGTCCAGCACGAAGCGGGAGAGGATACGACCGCCCTGCTTGGTATGGGTCACTTCCGGGTGGAACTGTACGCCGTAGTAGCCACGGACATCATCGGCCATCGCGGCAATCGGGCAGCTCGGGGTGCTGGCGAGGATGTGGAAGCCAGCCGGGATCTCGGTGACCTTGTCGCCATGGCTCATCCACACATCGAGGCCGAGCACACCGTCTTCATCGACGTGATCCTCGATACCATCCAGCAGGCGCGCCTTGCCGACCACATCGACGCGGGCATAGCCGAACTCGCGCAGGTCGGAACCCTGCACCTTGCCGCCCATCTGCTCGGCCATCGTCTGCATGCCGTAGCAGATGCCGAACAGCGGCACATTGAGTTCGAACACCGCCTTGGGCGCGCGCGGGCTGTTTGCCTCGTGCACCGACTCCGGGCCGCCGGCCAGGATGACGCCGCGCGGAGCGAAGGCGCGAATCTCGTCGTCGGACATGTCGAACGGGTGGATCTCGCAGTACACGCCGATCTCGCGAACACGGCGGGCGATCAGTTGGGTGTACTGGGAGCCGAAGTCCAGGATCAGGATCCGGTGAGCGTGAATGTCTTGGGCCATGACCATCTCTCGTAGCGAAATTCTCAAACGACACGGGGCTGTATCAACCAGCCCCGTGTCCGACTCATTTACCGAAGAACCCTTAACCTACGCGGTAATTAGGGGCTTCCTTGGTGATCTGCACATCGTGGACGTGGGACTCGGCCATGCCGGCGCCGGTGATGCGCACGAACTGCGGCTTGGTGCGCATGTCCTGGATGTCGGCACTGCCGGTATAGCCCATCGCGGCGCGCAGGCCACCCATCAGTTGGTGAACGATGGCGGTCAGTTGGCCTTTATAGGGTACGCGGCCTTCGATGCCTTCCGGCACCAGCTTCTCGGCGCCAGCGGAGGCGTCCTGGAAGTAGCGGTCGGAAGAACCGGTGGAGCCGGCCATCGCGCCCAGCGAACCCATGCCACGGTAGGACTTGTAGGAACGGCCCTGGAACAGTTCGATCTCGCCCGGGGCCTCTTCGGTGCCGGCGAACATCGACCCCATCATCACGCAGTAGGCGCCAGCGACCATTGCCTTGGCCAGGTCGCCGGAGAAGCGGATGCCGCCGTCGGCGATCAGCGGAACGCCGGTGCCTTCGAGGGCGGCGGCGACGTTGGCGATGGCGGAGATCTGCGGCACGCCGACGCCAGCGACGATACGGGTGGTGCAGATGGAGCCCGGGCCGATGCCGACTTTCACGGCGTCGGCGCCAGCGTCAGCCAGTGCCTTGGCGGCTTCGCCGGTGGCGATGTTGCCGCCGATGACCTGTACCTGCGGGAAGGTTTCCTTCACCCAGCGCACGCGGTCGATAACGCCCTTGGAGTGGCCGTGGGCGGTGTCGACGACGACTACGTCGACACCAGCGGCAACCAGCGCGGCAACGCGCTCGCCGGTATCGGCGCCAGTGCCGACGGCCGCGCCGACGCGCAGGCGGCCCAGGTCATCCTTGGACGCCAGCGGATAGGTCTTGGCCTTCTCGATGTCACGGAAGGTCACCAGGCCGGTCAGGCGGAATTTCTCGTCGACCACCAGCATCTTCTCGATGCGGTTCTCGTAGAGGGCAGCCTTGATCTCTTCCAGGGCGGTGCCTTCACGGGCGGTGACCAGCTTGTCCTTCGGGGTCATGATCGCCGACACGCTGTCGCCGACGTTCGGCTTCACGCGCAGGTCGCGGCCGGTGACGATACCGACCAGTTCACCCTCTTCCACTACCGGGAAGCCGGAGAAACCGTATTCGCGGGCGATCTGCAGCAGCTCGATGATCTTGGTCGACGGGGTCACGGTGACCGGGTCGCGAACGATGGCGGTCTCGTGCTTCTTGACCTTGCGAACCTCGGCAGCCTGCTGCTCGATGCTCATGTTCTTGTGGATGATGCCGATGCCGCCTTCCTGCGCCATGGCAATCGCCAGACGGGCTTCGGTCACGGTATCCATCGCGGCGGACACCAGCGGAATGTTCAGCTCGATGCCACGGGTCAGGCGGGTCTTCAGGCTCACGTCCTTGGGTAGAACTTCCGAATAACCCGGAATCAGGAGGACGTCGTCGAAAGTGAGGGCTTCTTGGCTGATGCGCAGCATGGCGGGGGCTCCCGATCGGGAAAAATGGAAGCGCGGCATTATATCCCAGCTAGGGGGCGCGGCTCAACGCAACCGGACGATCTGAATACAGCGACTCGCCCCGATGGTTCACCCTGCCAATTTCGGCACCAGGTCCGGGCACGCCGCCGGCTACTCTCGGGCCTACGCGCTGGCCCCGCTCCGCCGGCCCGCTTATCATCCTTCGCCATGCATAACGATCCCTTCCAACGGCTGGGCCTCGACCGCGAGGTGCTGACCGTCAGCCAGCTCAACCAACGCGCCCGCCACCTGCTGGAGGACGTGTTCCCGCAGGTGTGGGTCGAAGGCGAGATTTCCAACCTCGCCCGCCCGGCGTCCGGCCACATGTACTTCACCCTCAAGGACAGCAACGCTCAGGTACGCTGCGCGCTATTCCGGCAGAACGCCCTGCGCGTGCGCCAGGCGCTGCGCGACGGCCTGGCGGTGCGTGTGCGCGGCAAGGTCTCGCTGTTCGAAGGCCGCGGCGACTACCAGCTGATCGCCGACGCCGTCGAACCTGCTGGCGACGGCGCGCTACGCCTGGCCTTCGAGGCGCTCAAGGAAAAGCTGGCCGCCGAAGGACTGTTCGCCGCCGAGCGCAAGCGCGAGCTGCCTGCCCATCCGCGCCGCATCGGCATCGTCAGTTCGCCGACCGGTGCGGTGATCCGCGACATCATCAGCGTGTTCCGCCGCCGCGCGCCGCAGGTCGAGCTGACCCTCATCCCAACCGCCGTCCAGGGCCGCGAGGCCACCGCACAGATCGTACGCGCACTGAAGCTGGCCGATGCCCAGAGCTTCGACGCCCTGATCCTCGCCCGTGGCGGCGGCTCGCTGGAAGACCTCTGGTGCTTCAACGAAGAGGCCGTTGCCCGTGCCGTCGCCGCCTGTGTGACGCCCATCGTCAGTGCGGTGGGCCACGAAACCGACGTATCCATCAGCGATTTCGTCGCCGACGTGCGCGCGCCCACGCCTTCAGCGGCTGCCGAACTGCTGGCGCCCCATAGCGGCGACCTGCAGCAACGCCTGGACGGCCTGCGCCGCCGGCTGATCCTGCGCATCCAGGATCGCCTGACTCGCGAGCGCCTGCGCCTGGAAGGCACCGCCCGGCGCCTGCGCCACCCTGGCGAGCGCCTGCGCCAGCAATCCCAGCGTCTGGACGACCTGGACATGCGCATGCGCCGCGCTTTCGAGCGGCAGATGCAGGTTCGCCAGGAACGCCTCGCCCGCCTCGACACTCGCCTCGCCGCCCAGCATCCGGGGCGCACCCTGGCGTTGCTGCGCCAGCGCCTGGACAACCTCAGCGCACGCCTGCCGCGCGCCACCAACGCCATCCTGCGCGAACAACGCCAGCGCCTCGACACACTGATGCAGACGCTGCACATCGTCAGCCCCCTGGCGACCCTCGGACGCGGCTACAGCATCCTGCTCGACGACAAAGGCCTGGCGATCCGCAGCGCCTCGCAGACGAAAAACGGTCAGCGCCTCAAGGCCCGCCTGGGCGAAGGCGAGCTGGAAGTGCGGGTGGAGGACAACCACCAGGCGCCCGTCACCCTTTCACTGCTGGACTGATTGCCGATGACCGACCTGTTCGCGCCGATCCTGCCGCAACCCGACCCGGACTGGGCCGAAGCCTTTCGCGTACCCATCGTCGAATGCGGCCAGCCATTGCAAGCGCTGGGTATTGCCACAGGCTTCGCGGTATGGCCCGCCTACCATCGGCTCGGCGTGCCCAATGCGCTCCCCGAGTGCCATGCGCGCAGCGAGATCTTCGAACGCCTGCTCCATGCCGCCAGCCTGTTGCCGGACGGCATCCGTCTGGTGATCCTCGACGCCTGGCGCCCGTTCGCGGTGCAGCAGCACCTGTACGACACGCTTTACGACATCCTCCGCCAGCACGAACCGGACGCCGATCCCGCCGAGCTGACCCGGCGCACCCGGGAGTTCGTCGCCCCGCCTAGCACTCGCGCCGAATCGCCCAGCCCGCACCTCACCGGCGGCGCCATCGATCTCACTCTGTGCGACCGCGACGGCCGCTGGCTGGAGATGGGCAGCCTGTTCGACGAGGCGACGCCACGCTCCTATACCCGTCACTACGAAGAGATCGCCCAGCCCGACGAGGCCCAGCGGCTCGCTCGCGACAATCGCCGGATGCTGTTCAACGCCATGAGCGCAGCCGGGTTCAGCAACCTGTCCAGCGAGTGGTGGCACTATGACTATGGCGACCAGTTGTGGGCCGCCCACCTCGGCAAGCCCCACGCCATCTATGGTCCGGCGCATGTCCTGCCGCTGGAACAGCTGTGGCGCCAACAGCTCGAAGGCCTGCGCCGATAGAAACCGGCTCTTGCAGGATGGCGTAGAGCGACGCGATACCCATCGAGCGTCGTGTGATCGGGGTGATGGGTATCGCAAGCTCCACCCATCCTACGTCCGCCCTCGAAGGCCAACCCCGGTAGCTTTCGCTCCTGCAAAAGCGCCACATACGGGAATCGAGGCCAGCCGAAACAAGGGTGGCCAAAGGCATTGGCTCCCAGAAGAACAGCCCGGTTCCGCTTTCGACGAAATCGCCTCGCCCGCCAGGCCGCCCCGTGTAGACTGCCCGCTTCATCCGCCGACACGTCCACGGACTGCGAAATGCTCCGACTCATCTGCCTGCTCATCGCCAGCCTGTTCACCCTCTCCGCCCAAGCCGAAGGCTTCATCAGCCGCACGCTGCACAAGCCGGTCCCCGGTGGCGTCGCCG